>JAKLEH010000026.1 GCA_022703155.1 Patescibacteria group bacterium
GACTTTAAAGTCGCCGGTACGCGCCAAGGCATCACGGCCGTGCAACTCGACACCAAGACCCACGGTTTGCCCATGGAAGTGGTGGTCGAGACCTTCACCAAAGCCAAGATCGCGCGTCTCCAGATTTTGGACGTGATTGAGGCTTGCATCCCGGCCCCGCGCGCCGAACTTTCCAAGTGGGCCCCGCGCATCGAGACCATCATGATCAATCCGGAGAAAATCCGCGACGTCATCGGTCCGGGCGGCAAGATGATCAACGAAATCATCGCGCAAACTGGCGTGGAAATCGACATCGAGGACGACGGCAGCGTGTTCATCACGTCCGTCTCGCCCGAAGGCATGGCCAAAGCCAAGAAGATGATCCAGGACTTGACCCGCGAAGTGGCGGTCGGCGAAGTCTTCACGGGCAAAGTGGTGCGCATCATGGATTTTGGCGCGTTCGTGGAAATCCTCCCGGGCCGCGACGGCATGGTGCACGTGAGCGAACTCGCGCCGCAACGCGTGGAAAAGGTCACGGACGTGGTCAATATCGGCGACGAGGTCACGGTCAAGGTCATCGAAATCGACAGCATGGGTCGCGTCAACCTCTCCATCAAGCGCGTCAACCAGGACATTCCGGCAGGTGGAGTCAGCCCTGAGCGTGGCGGTTCTCGCCCGCCGCGCGGCGGCAACGGCGGCGGCTTTGGCGGCGGACGCGGCGGCGACCGCGGTCCGCGCCACGGAGGCGGAGGCGGCTTTGGCCGCAACCGCCACGATGACGACCGGCCGCGTGGCAGCTTTGGCGGCCCGCGTCCGAGTTCCGGTCCCAAGCCTGCGGCTCCGGCCGGCGGCAGCGACCCGTTCGCCATCAATCTGTAAACCCAATGGACACGGTCATACATGACAACCCCTTGAGCGGCTCGCCCATAATGTCGTATGGCGAGCCGCCCAAGACGGCCAGAACCATAAAACTCCTCGCGGCAGTGGCGGGGAGTTTTATGGTTTTGGCCATAGCCGCGTTTTTTGCGGCTTGGGGTTTCATGTTTTTGCCCGTGCCAGAAAAGCCGTTGTTGGTCGTGGCCGCCTGGCCTGATGCCGACCTCGGACCTAACGCGCCGCTGGTGTGGCGCCAAGCTCGGGCGGACAATCAGCCGCTACCGACCCTGATGGGATACGCGCGCAATCCTCAAGACGGCCAACCCGTGCCCTTCGCCGTGGTCTTCCCGTCCCTGTTTTCTTCGGAGACGTATAAAACCGGCAAATGGATACTGGTTGCGGAAACCGAATTGGGCGCAAAAAAAGCCGTCAGCATGTCACAAGCCTTCGGTTCTGCCTGGAAGCTGCCCTGGCACGACGACATTTCTTTGACCGTGTACGCGCAAGAAATGCTGGATCCCGAAGGCGTCAGCCAGAACCTGCCCCAAACCATCAGCGGACCGGTCATGGGCAACGTTTGGCGTACGGATTTTGCGGTTGATGCGGACATGGCCTCTAAATTGCAGGATCTCAAAAAAATCCAGACTCAGGGCATGGCTTTGTCCCAAGAATCGGCCAAAATAATTTCCTCGTTCGCGGGTTTGAACGGCGTGGTTTGGCCGGTGCCGTCATTTGGGCAATTGGATTGGTCGAATGCGGCCAGCGGCACTGTTTTTGGCCTTGCGGCCCCGTCGGGCCAAAAAGCCATCGTCGGTTTGAGCATGGCCGTGGCCAATGGAAAAAATGGTTTGAAGAACGCCATGCTCGAGGATCAAACCCCATATCAGATAATTACGCCTCCGGCCGTTGCCGCGACCGATACTCCGGGCAGCGTCAGCATAAAGAGCGGATGGGGCCTGGCTAACGGCGAAGGTTCTTTAGAAGTTGAATGTCAAGGTAATGACATTTTAAGTCTGGATTCCCGCAGTATGTCGAGTGCGTGTATGTGGCTAGGCCTGTGTTGGGAGAAGCCCAAAGGCGTAAAAATGAGCGTGGAAAATGGTAAATTAACAGTTTGTTTCTGATTATCCACAGATTATTTACATACTGTTAATAAGGGGTTTTTCATGTTTTATATTTTTATGAAAAAATGCTTAAGGCATTTTTTTGTTTTTGTTTAGGTAAATATTACCAAATTTTTTATCTGCGGACGCAGCCGTTAGGCCTACGATTGCCCAAGCCGTGTTTTGTGGTTATAATAGTTATACACAATCGTTCCTTACCTGTTGAAACGTACCTTAAAGCCCGCTGATCCCGGGCAAACAGATCCTTCAACGGATTCTTACGGCAGCCAGAGCGGCACAGTCGGCGAACCGAACCTGGTTCGCTTGGAGGCGTCATTAGCCTGAATACCTCAACGTACTTTGATAACTGCTTAAAAGATAGATGGATTACCGTGCCCTGTTCGTACGGGAATCCATCGCATGGATTGTCTCGACCCCCAAGCCCGACTTAATTGTCGGACTCAAAGAAAGCAAAAAACAAAATCCAAAATTCGTTCGCGGGAGCGAACACCTACAGGCAACACTTCAATATGAACCCTTCGGGGTTCCGAAGTTACTGCCAGGGTTGGGACGAACCAGCAGTGCTACATTGACCTGGGTTCACGCAGTGTCCTCGGTCGTCGACTCGATGTCACTCTACTAAGGAGCTCCGCTCCGCATCGCGAAGACGATACAGATCCGCGTCTAGGTCAGGGGCCTTGCCGCCACAAACTTCAAATATATGTTTCGGGCGTAACAAGGCCCTATTTTAATACACAATTTTCCACTGGTTGGAATTTTTTTATACGCACAAACGTGGTATGATTTTGGCCAAGTAAACATTTTTTAATATCTATGCATCTTGTTCTATCAAAACGCGTCTCCGTGTGGTCCAAATTGGCCGCCGGAGCATTCGCGGTTTTCTGTGTTTTCGCGCTCGGCTCGTCGGCGCACGCCATGACCTGCACCTTCGCCAGCGTGGGTACGAGCGATTGGAATACGGCCGGCAACTGGGATTGCGGTTGGGTGCCTACGTCCACCACGGACGTTGTGATTCCCGCATCCACTAGCACCAACATGTCAGCCACGTCATATGCTAGCAGCGTGACCATCGGCGTGGGTTCAATTTTGGACTTCAATAGCAAATGGCTGAACCTATACGGAAATTGGGTTGATAACGGAAGCACCGCCCATAGCCTTCTCCAGGCCGAAGGCAGTTCAAATCAAACCATAGGAGCAGACAACACCATTTCGTATTTTTTGGCCCATAAGACTGGCGGCGCCGTGGCTACCCTGGTCGGCGATCTGACGGTCGGAACTTTCGAGGCAAATGCCGGAACAGTGGACGCCAACGGATATAATGTGACCGTGACCGGCTCGGGTACGGGATTCGGTCGGCCGTTCCAAGCCACGCTAGGGACCTTTTTGCCCAATTACGGTCAGGTTTTTTATACGGGAAGCGGTGACACGGACATCGAACCAATTGTATATGCGGATTTGAATTTCACCGGCTCGGGCCCGTACAACATCACGGCCAGCACCACGGCCACGGGTCAGGTGACTTATGTGCCCGGCTCCACGCTCAACCTGTCCGGCGGCAATCTGTATGTCGGCGGCAATTGGAACAATACGGGCGGCACTTTGAGCGGAGCTTACGGCGTGGAGATGAACGGCTCCGGTCCGTCGACCATCGCTACGACCAATGACTTCAACAATTTGACCATCAACAAATCCGCCGGCGGCACGGCCCAGCTCATCGGCGCGATAACCGTCTTGGGCGATTTCTACATCTATTCGGATTTGGATTTGAACGGCAACGCGCTGAACTTGAACGGGTCGTACTATTATTGGGGGGGTAACCCCACGGATGTGGGCGGCGGAAACGTCACCTTCCAGAGTTCGTCGAATGCCTGGTTGTACATAAACGGCGTCGGTTGCGCCATCAAAACTTTAACCATCAGCAAAATCGGGGGCAGCCTTACGCTCACCAACGGTGATGCCACTACGACCGGCAACATATATCTGAACGCCGGCACGTTCAATCTTGGCGCCAATAAGCTCCATCTTCAAGGCGATTGGTTCAATTCTGGCGGTACGCTGAATGGCGGAACGGGAGTCGTGGATTTTAACGGCACGGGCGCGCAATCCATCGGCGCGGGTGAACCCAATTTCACCAATATAATCATAAGCAACACCGGAGGCGGTGTCAGTGTGGATGGCATAACCTCGGTTCAGTCAACGGGCTCGGTAGTCGTCAATCCAGGTGCGACCTTGGTAGTCAATAGCTCGTTTAATGCTTATGCCACCACGACCAATAATGGAACCATTAGCATCACCGCAGCGAACACGGCTGGCTTCGAAGGCGACTTGGTGAATAATGGCACTATTAATCACTTGGCGGGGACGTCCATGTATTTGGAGGGGAATTGGACCGGAGCGGGCACATATAATGGCGGTGGCAGCATGAATTTTGGCGGCAACAAGAATCAATCCATCGTTGGCGGAATGACGCTTGGCGACCTTTTAGTCAATAAAACCGGCGGCACGGCCGCATTTGCGGGCAATACGACTTCAACGTCAGTCAGTTTGTCAGCTGGTACTTTGGCTATAGGTTCCAATACATTGTATGTGACCGGCAGTTGGTTTGGTGGCGCCGGTACATTCGACGGTGGTACGGGTACGGTAGAATTTAATGGCTCCGTAGCGCAAACGATTCCCGCGCAAACCGGCTTTTACAATTTAGCGATCAATAACGCCGCCGGCGTGACGCTCACCGGCGACATAACCACGGGTTTTCTGCACCTGATCAATGGCGTGTTCAACCTCGGCGCACAGACCGTTTATCTGTCGGGCGCGGGTTCTGGCGCAGCGCGTCCGTTCGTCATCGGCGGAGGTACGTTTGTGCCCAATACTGGTACGGTGAGCTACAACGCCCCGGTGCCAGGCGTGGATGTCGAAGCTACTACATATTATAACCTGGCTTTCGGTGGTCCTGGCATTTTCTATGTTACGGCCAGTACAACGGTCGCGAACGATTTGAGTTTAAATGCGGGCGACCTTGATCTTGGCTCCAATACTCTGCATGTCGGACATAACTGGTTTAATGCAGGCGGCACGCTTAGCGCGACTAATCACGCGGTTGAATTTTACGGTGCAGCGAATTCACAGATAAACGCACAGCCTTATTTAAACCACATGATGGTCAATAAATCCGGCGGTGCCAAGGTGGTTTTGGGCAGCGATCTGGCCATCGGCAACAACGTGGAATTGAACTCCGGCGAGTTGGATTTGGCCGGCTTTACCCTCAAGATCGATTATGATTTGGTGAATGGCGGCGGCACCATGGGTTCTTCTGGCGTGGTCAGCTTCGTGAACGCGGGTCCGCATGACCTGTACGCCGGTTTGACCGTTCCCGCTTTGGATATTTACACCACGGGCACGGTCTCTATTTTTGGCCCGGGCAACGTCACCACCACTGGAGATGTTACGTTGCGCGAAGGAACATTGGATTTGGGGGCTACGGTATTTACCGTGGGAGGAAATTGGACCAATAGCGGGGGTTCATTGATGCCTTCGGCCAATAAAGTGGTTTTTAATGGCGCCGTACCCATGATCACCATTGGAAACGAAAGCGGTTTTGCGGACGTCGAAATCCGCCGTCCCGGAGGCGCGACGACCGTCGTCGACGGTTCGGTGGGGCTCTCCGGCACCTTGTATGTCGCGACCGGCAATATAGTGAACGGCAATGCGGGCTCCTACTTGACCGTAGCTAGCACGACAACGAATGACGGCACGCTGGGTCCCGGTTCAGGTACGGATACTTTCCAGGGCGACTTGGTGAATAACGGCACGCTGGACGTGGGTTCAGGAAACGTTTATACGAACTCGGCCTTGCAGAATAACGGTACGATCAACGGAGGCAGTGGCATGCTATATATCGACAACGCCTGGTCGCCGGTGGGCACATTTAACGGCCAAACCGGAACCGTGGTCTTTGAACTTGGAAACGCACAGACCTTGCCGGACGTTACGTTCAACAACTTGAACGTCAACAAAACTACAGGTTCGGTCTTAACGGCCGTTTCCAACGTGACGACCACGGCCGATTTCATACTGCAAGGAGGTACGTTCTCATTAGGTGGCTATACGTTGGTAATTGGCGAAGACCTGTTCCGCTCGGGTGGTACGTTTGATGCCATCACGGGCACAGTTAAATTCAACGGCGCCGGTCCGCAAACTTTGACTTCAGGTGATGATCTGAGCGTTTACGATTTGGTCGTGGACAAGACGGCCGGTACGCTTACGCTCAGCGGAAACGCCACTGCCACACGGGACGTCAATATAGTGGCCGGTACTTTGGCTTTGGGCACGAACACATTATCCGTGGGCCACGACTGGACGGACAGCGGCACCTTGAGCGGCGGTTCGGGGACGGTGAACTTCAACGGGTCAATGGACCAAGCTATTGGCGCTGAACCGAATTTCGCTAACATGACCGTCAACAATACGGCCGGAAGCGTGTCGACGGTGGGCGGCGTTAACGTAATGGGCAACCTGAACGTAATGTCTGGTTCGAATTTGTTCTCGAGCAGCACTTTGAATGTTCTCGGCACGACCTTGAACGACGGAACCATCTCCGCCGCCAACGCTTGTTCGGTCGGTTTTTACGGCGATTTGACCAACAACGGCACGCTTAACAATCCGGCGACCACATCCTTCTCGTCCGAAGGCGCTTGGACCAATTCTGGCACATACAACGGCGGCGGGACCATGAATTTTTCCGGAAGTTTGGCGCAGACCATACCCGCCGGTTTGACGTTCGGCACCTTGAACATCACGAAATCCGGGGGTACGGCCACGTTGGGCGGCGATGCCACGGCTACGGCCATGTTGCAATTGTCCAACGGTGGTTTCTCCTTAGGCGGCAATACACTGCATCTCGGCGGCACTTGGAACAATCCCGGCACCGGAGGTTCGCTCACTGGTACCGGTACGGTGGATTTTAACGGAGTTGGTCAATCGATTAACGGTTCGACGTCGTTCGACAATGTGACCAAAACCGTGATCGCCGCGGATACGCTGACTTTCGCCGCCGGCGCCACGCAAACCGTGACCGGCGCCCTTACATTGCAAGGTGCGGCCGGAAACCTGTTGAATCTTCGTTCATCCGCCCCTGGCAGCCAATGGGCCATCGACCCGCAAGGAACGCGCAACGTAAGCTATGTGGACGTGCAGGACAGCAATAACGTCAACGCGGCGGCCCTGCCTTATGGCACCGGCAGCGTGGATTCGGGCAACAATACGAATTGGGGCGACAGTTCACCTCCGGTCATCGCCATCACCGCGCCCACCAAGACGTCGAACGCGACCATCACCAACACCACGATTCGGATAACTGACGACATTGGAGTGCTGAAAACAGCCATCAGCGTCGCCTCATCCACGGCGACCATAGCCAATTTTAGCTGCTCCCAGGCGAGTTCGACGCAGGTCGATTGCGCGCTCGACATAACCTCCAGCGGCGATCTGTTGGTCGATGCCGTGGATCAGGTCGGAAACCATGCCGTGCAAACAAGCGAAACCGGATATGTCATCGACGCGGTTCCTCCGGTGATAACGATTACCGCGCCGACAAAAACGGCCAACGCCACGATTACCGACACGACCTTGCATATAACCGATAACGCCGGCATTTCAAAAACCGCGATTACCGTGGATCCTTCATCCAGCGCGGTTACCGCGGGCCTGAACTGTTCCCAGACTAACCCCACGACCGTGGATTGCTCCATCCAAGTGAAAACCAACGGAGACTTGGTTATTCGCGCGGTGGACTTGGCCGGCAATCCAGCCACTAAATCCGAAACCGGTTACACGGTTTATGGAGCTGGCGGCGGTGGTGGAGGTGGAGGCGGCGGTGGTGGAGGTGGAGGCGGAACGATACCGGTTACCGTGGTGTACCAGAACAAGGCCAATGACCCCATGCGCGACGCCAACTTGGCCAACCTCAAAGCCATCGGCGTGGAGGTCCACCAATTGATCAAGCTCCCGGACGATGCCGACCCCAACACGCAAGAGGATAGCGCCGTGTACTACGTGGGCGCTGACGGACGACGCCACGCCTTCCCCAATTCCAAAGTTTTCTTCACTTGGTATCCGGATTTCGGCGGTGTCAAAGTCATCAGCGCGGAAAAGTTGGCCAGCATCCCGTTGGGAGCCAACGTGCGGTACAAACCGGGCGTGCGCATGGTCAAGTTCACGACCGATCCCAAAGTCTATGCCGTGAACAAGAATAGCCAACTCAGCTGGGTCACGACCGAAGACGTGGCCATCGGACTCTACGGTGCGGATTGGAACGCCAAAATTGACGACATTTCCGACGCTTTCTACACCAACTACCAATTCGACGACGACATTGCCACTCCCGCTGAATTCAACCTGGCCGGCGTGCTCAGCATCGAACAGTACATCAGCGATAACTTGGGGCTTTAAAGTCTCAGGTCGTAAGTCGTTAAGCAGGAAGTCGGATTTTAAGAAAACTCCCCATCCTATCTTTAAACGGAAGGATTAATGGGGAGTTTTTTATTTTTATTGGTTTCTGATAAACTCCGGCTGTATGAAACTCCATCGTTTTATCCTGGACATCAAATTGGCCAAAGGCCAGGTCGTAGTCGACGATGCGGACGTGGTGCGGCAGATGTCGGCCGTCTTGAAGTTGAAAGTCGGCGAAGCGGTCGTTTTGAGCGACGGGCAGGGGAACGATGCCAAAGGCGAAATCATTAAACTGGACAAACGTCAGGTCGCGATTGATCTCGACGCGCCGCGCGTCTGCCACAACAAACCCGTGAGGAACGTCACGTTGTTTTGCGCGATTTTGAAGCGCGAGAACTTCGAATGGGTGGTGCAAAAAGCCACGGAAATCGGCGTGGCCAAAATCGTGCCGATCATTACCGAGCGCACGGTCAAACAGGCCTTGAAAATGGAACGTTTGCGTTCCATCGCCAAAGAAGCCGCCGAACAGTCCGGCCGTTGCCGCGTACCCGACATCGCCGAACCCACAAAACTGTCCGAAGCCTTGGTGTCCTCAAAAAACCAATCCACCTATTTTTTCCATACCTCTCCCGCGTCCGTATCCGACCTTCCGACCTTCCGACCTTCCGACAACATGTTGTCTATATATGTAGGCCCCGAAGGCGGCTGGACCGACAACGAAGTTCGGCTCGCCAAGGATTTTGGTTGCAAAACCGCCAGTTTGGGCAAACTTGTCCTGCGCGGCGAGACCGCAGCCGTGTGCGCGAGTTTTTGGGCGGTGGGAGTAGGGAGTAGCTGGGTACCGGAAATTGGGCACCAAGGAGTAGTGGGTTTGTAAACATCTACTGACCTCCGACTTGTGACCTTAGACTTTCGACCAATTTCCTCCATCTTTGGCCATCGACTTTAGACTTCTGACCATTCGGACCATCGGACCACGGACTTCCGACCTTGGCCCTCGGCGTTCTACGTTTCCTTGCCTCCCTTTCCTGACTCTGGTATCCTGCTTTGGTTTAGAATAACTCTTGTGGATTGGGAAAAATGCCAGAATTAAGGGTTTAAGAATCGCTCGTGCCGGTTCCCCGTAATTCGTTATTCTCGATTCACGCATGAATTCGTTATGGACCAAGCAAAATTGGACCACTTTAAAGAGATTCTGACGGCCGAGCTGCACCGTTTGGAGCAGGAGTTGGCCGCTTTGGGTTCCAAAGACCCCAACAAGCCGGACGCCGAGTATCCGGAATCGGGCAGCAATTCGGAAGACGACAACGCGGCCGAAATCGCGGAATACGTCGATGAATTGACGCTCGAAGCGCGCACCGAATCCGAGCTGCGCGACGTCAAAAAGGCTTTGGACGCCGTGTCAAAAGGCACGTACGGCACTTGCAAGTATTGCGGCAATCCCATTGATGAAAAGCGTTTGGAAGCGCGTCCGGCTTCGTCCAGCTGTATTGCCTGCAAAAAGACCCTGACCCAAGAGCTGTGAGCGACGGCGCAACCCAACAATCCAACATCAAAAAACCCAAGGCGATCACCATCGCCTTGATGTTTAGTTTCCAGGCGTTCGTGGCCGACCGGATTTTCAAGTCCATCATTATGTACGACCTGTATCCCACCGAGGTTTTGAAACCCGGGATATTGGCCATCGTCAAACATTGCAACCACGGACTCATGGGCAACCTGCCCGTACCGTTGTGGTTCAGCGTGGGCATCAACTTCGTGGCTTTAGCCGTGTTGGTTTACGCTTTGGCCCAGACCGTCAAGCGCGAAAACGCGTTCGAAGCCATCGCCCTCGGCTTTTTGCTGGGCGGCGCGCTCGGCAACCTTTTCGATCGCGTGGTTTACGGCTACGTCTTCGATTGGATGATGTGGTTCAACACCTCAATCATCAATTTCGCGGACGTGTGCATCGCGACGGGCATAGTTTTATTTGTATATTTTCATTATATGGATAGTCGGAGGTCGGAAGTCGATAAGCAGGAAGTCGGAGGGGGTGTGAATTGATATTTTAGGCTGACAAAAAACGCCAATAAACAACGAGAAGAATCTCGTTTTTTATTATTTTGTTATTAGATTTGAAAGTTATTGAAAATTCATGCACGGGTATTAATAGTAAATATGGTTATAAATAATTTTGAAGAGATGCGCGTTTGGGTCATGGCTAGGGATTTGGCCATAGAACTCATGCGGGAATTCAAAACATGTAAAGATTATGGGTTTGTAGATCAGATTCAATCGGCGGCCGTATCCATATCCAACAATATCGCGGAAGGTTTCGAAAGAAGGAGTGATTCTCAATTCATATATTTCTTAAAAATCGCCAAAGGTTACGCTGGGGAAGTGCGTTCCATGTTGGCCATAGCGCACGGAGCTGGGTATATAGATAAATCAAAAAGCGATAAAGCCAGAGAAAGTTGCCATAACATCGCCGGTTCGATTGTAAGGTTGTCGAAATCCTTAAAAAACTAAATTCCTCAATCTCCGACTTCCTGCTTAATGACATCCGACTTCCGACATACCATCCGACTTCCTGCTTATCGACTTCCGATGTCAGACGTCAGCAATATGCGCCCCATCCCCACCACCGCCATCATCGGTCTGGACGCCCACCTCGTTTCCGTTGAGGCCGACGTGGCCTTCGGCATGCCCGCGTTCACGGTCGTGGGGTTGCCCGATACGGCCGTGCAAGAAGCACGCGAAAGGGTACGCAGCGCCATGAAACGCAGCGGTTTCGATTTTCCGCGTACGCGCGTGACCGTCAATTTGGCGCCCGCGGATTTGCGCAAGGCCGGTTCGGGTTATGATTTGCCGCTGGCCGTGGCCTTGCTCGTCGAACAAGGCGAGCTCGAAGAACCGGAGGGCGGTTGGCCCATCATGGTCGGGGAATTGGCGCTCGACGGCATGTTGCGGCCCGTGCGTGGCGCCTTGTCCACGGCCATGTTCGCGGCGCGCCATTCCAATCGTTGCTTGATTTTGCCACAAGACAACGCGCGCGAAGCGGCCTTGGTGCAAGACGTGAAAGTCATCGGCGTAAAAACCCTGGCCCAAGTCGTCGGATATTTGAAGGGTAATTTTTCTTTGGACGCTGAGCCGTGCGTGAATTTCGTGCCGGAGACCGAAGGTCAGGCCGGTCCGGATTTTGCGGATATCCGCGGCCAGGAACAGGCCAAGCGCGCGCTCGAAATCGCGGCCGCGGGCGGACACAACGCACTACTCTCGGGGCCGCCGGGTTCGGGGAAAACCATGTTGGCCCGCGCATTCCCCGGCATCCTGCCAGCGCTCACGCGCGAGGAGGCGCTCGAAGTCACGCGCGTGCATTCCGTGGCTGGTGCCTTGCCGCGCAGCGGTTTGGTCGGCGCCCGTCCGTTCCGTTCGCCGCACCACACGGCCAGCGGCGCGGCTTTGGTCGGCGGCGGCACGGTGCCTAAACCCGGCGAAATATCGTTGGCCCACCGCGGCGTGTTGTTTTTGGACGAGTTCCCCGAATTTTCGCGCCAGGTTTTGGAGGATTTGCGCCAACCGCTCGAGGACGGTTACGTGAGCGTGTCGCGGGCGCACGGTTCGGTCTGCTTTCCGGCGCGCTTCATTTTGATCGCGTCCATGAACCCATGCCCGTGCGGTTACGCCACGGATCCGGAACGGGCTTGCGTCTGCACGCCTATCCAAGCTTTGCGCTACGCGAAGCGCTTGTCCGGCCCGCTGCTCGATCGTATCGACCTCAAAGTCCACGTGCCGCGCGTGACCACCGACGACCTGATGAAACTCGAACCCGGCGAACCGTCGTCCGCCGTACGCCGGCGCATCCAAACCGCCCGCGACCTGCAGACCGCGCGCGCCAACCAAACCGGCGTGGCCACCAACGCCGAACTCACGAGCGAACGCATCCGCGCCTGCTGTCCCCAAACCGAAGACGCGCGCAAACTCCTGCGCCAAGCCACGGACCGGTTCCACCTTTCGGCTCGCGCCTATTTTAGGGTGTTGCGCGTGGCCCAAACCATCGCCGACCTGTCAGCGGCCGAGACGATAGAAGCGCCGCATGTGGCCGAAGCGTTGCAGTATAGGCAGCAAGAGGCGACTTGATTTGTAAGATTCATAAAATTCACAAGATTCATAAGATTTACGGACAATATGAAAATTGAGACGTTTGAGGATATGCCGGTTTGGCGGTCGGCACAGACCATGGCATGCGAAATATATCGGCATTTTGAAAAGTGCAAAGATTTTTCATTCAGAGACCAGATCAGGCGTGCGGCCGTATCCGTCCCAACAAACGTTGCAGAAGGTTATGAACGCAGGACCAATAAAGAATTCATACAGTTTCTATTTATTGCCAAGGGTTCATGCGCTGAGGTCAGGTCTCTGTCTGATTTGGCATTCAGTTTAAGCATGGTCGATAAACATACGTTGGTTAAATGGCAAGAACAATCCTTGAGCATATCTAAGCAAATTTCTGGCTTGATCAAATATTTAAGATCAAAGATTCTATCTGTCCCCAAATTTTATGAATCTTAAAAATCTTATGAATTTTATGAATTGAAGCAATTCGCAGAATATATAATAAGCACTTTACAATCTAACCAGCTTCCAAGCGCGCAGTTTTACTAAAAAAATGCGGCGTTTTTAAGAGCCGCGCTTAACGTATTAAGAGGAGAGAATATGTCATACCAATCTTTTCGCGACATGATCGTCTGGCAACAAAGTTACGACTTCGCCAAAGGCGTGTACGCCTTAACCCGTTCGTTGCCCGCCGAAGAGCGTTTTGGGCTCGCGTCACAACTCAGCCGCGCGGCCATGTCTTTGCCCGCCCGCATCGCAGAGGGACAGCGCCGGCGCGGACGGGAGTTTTCCAAGCTGCTGCACTTCGCCCAAGGCGATGCGGCAGAGTGCGAAACCTATCTGCTGCTCATCCAGGATCTGTTTCCGGACAAGGCACAGACCGCTTCGCAATTGCGCGAGCAGAACGCGGTCATCCAAAGGATGCTTGGCGCGTTGGCTTACTCGATCGAACATCCAAAGACCAAGGATGCGGAAAAATTAAGCCAGGACGTCCAGGCAAAAGAACCGGTCTGCGTGCCGGTTAACGCCTAAGCAATAATTGCGCGCTTGGAATTTGGCTGGATTGAGCTAAAAAATTATTAAGAATGTCACGAGTCTGACGTTAGAGTGGATAAAATGATTGACAGCCAGGGCCATGGCTTGGTAGCTTCTTTGGGCACTAAAAGGAGTCATTGAATCAGATTGATAAATTTTAGCTAAGCTTACGCATTTTTTAGCCAATACGGACCGCTATTTGATGATTTTTGGCTGAATCATGCGTATATTTAGGGGGTAGATATTCCTAAACAACTCTCACCATTTTGGACTGAAGTCGGCATCAAAGCCTTCCATGTCCTCAGGGCCCTCAAAAAAGGTCTTGAGTTTTTGGGGAAGGTTTTTTTTGGCGCCGTACGGCCAGTGGGAAGATTGTTGGTGAACTTGTTGGTCATCCCGGTCTATAGGGTAGTGGTGTTGACCAAGCTGCGTATCCAAAGGTTGGCATTGCCGGCCCGCGGTTTTTTGCTTTTCCTGATCACTAACCGCTACCTGTTCCACCTGACCGTGGGCACCGCGGCTTTGGCCACCATTTTCGCCAATATCCAAACGCGCAACGCCATGGCTTTGGACGCGGGCCAGCATAGCGTGCTGTATGCGCTCATGACCAACGGCGAATCCGAAATCGTTCAGGAAGACGTCACGAACGCGGACGTGAAAGCCAACGGCAAGCGCTTGGCCGGCACCGTGGAAGCCGTGCCCCATATCGACTTCGATTACGACGACGAAAGCAAAGCCGACCAATCCCTGTCGCTGACTATCCCGGGCACCGTGGTCATGCGCCCCGTGGTCGAGGAAGCGGGCCAGAACGGTCCGCGCCCGGCGCGCACGTCCATCGAATTTTACGCGGTCAAGGAAGGGGATACGCTCGGCACCATCGCGCGCGACTTTGACGTGGACGTGGGCACCGTCCTGTGGGCCAACAACCTGTCCGCGCGCAATTACATCCGTCCCGGCGACACGTTGAAGATTTTGCCCGTGTCCGGCGTGTTGGCCACGGTCAAGAAGGGCGACACCCTGTCCAAAATCGCGGAACGTTACGGCGGGGATTTGGAATCGGTCATGCGTGTTAACCAATTGGACAGCGAAATCGTGCCCGTGGGCAAGGAACTCATCATCCCGGACGGCGAACCGCCGGCCATGGAAGTCAACGGCTTGATCGCCAGCGCGCGCCAACGCGAAAGCCAACCGGTCGGCAGCGCTAGCCGCGACCGTCTGCAGGAAGGCGGCGTGACGCGCGCAGAGACGCCGGATGCGGGGGTTTCCAAAGGCCCCAAACCGGCCGACGCAGCGGAAAAAGCCGACAAGCCCAAGACGCGCCTGCTCTGGCCCACGTCCGGCCATGTCATCACCCAATATTACGGTTGGCGCCACGTAGGTTTGGACATCGACGGCGACTTCACCTCGCCGCTGTACGCTTCCGAAGACGGCGTCGTGACTACGGCCGGTTGGAACACGGGCGGTTACGGCCTGATGGTTTTGATTGAACATCCGAACGGCATGAAGACGCGTTACGCCCATGCTTCAAAACTGTTCGTCAAAGCCGGCGACCAGGTGCACCGCGGCCAGACCATCGCCATGATGGGCTCCACCGGACGTTCGACCGGCTCGCATATCCACTACGAAGTTTACGTGAACGGCAAACGCGTGAATCCGTTGTTGTACATCAGATAAGACAAACGTCGGAGGTCGGAAATTCGGAAGTCGGATAAAAAGCTTCCGGCTTCCCGCGTCTTGACGTCCGACTTGCCTGCCGATGGGCAGGCACTCGACAACCCGGAGGGTTTCTTGCGCATCCTCATCTATTCCACGTTTCAACCTTTTTTGGACAAGGCCAAAAAGGCCATCGGAGCGTTGCATAAAGACGCGCTCGACAACGTGATTTTTGAAAACGATCCGGACGTGGTCGGCCGGCGCTTGGCCGGACTGGCCGGTTCGGGCGAACCGTTCGTGCTCGTATGCGGCAACCGTTTGTTCCCGCGCATTTGGGGGTTTGCGCATGGCGGGGAATTGGCCGTGGCGCTCAAAAACCTCAATCCCAAAGCGTATGTGGCGGTATTGAGTCCCAACCCGGCCGGCGCCTTGGGCGCGGACGAACGTTTGGAGCGCGATACGCCGGACGAAGACGCGCTTTTCGTGCGTTTGGCCCTGCTGGCCACTGGCCGCATCAAACGCCTCAACCCCAACCGCAAAACATAAGCGGATTGTCTCTGCCGATCTGCCTGGTCGGATTTTTAAATGGCGTTTTCCATGGTTGACAGACGGCTCGTTTGCGGCTAAAGTGACGCAACTTTGAATATGTCTGAACCCATCATAAACGAGCTTCCGGGCTCGCGCGTAGAGATAAAATTCACGGTCACGCCCGAAGAGGCCAAACCGTATTTGGACAAGGCGGTCGAGGAAGTTTCCATCGGCAGGCCCATTCCAGGTTTCCGTCCTGGCAAGGCGCCGTACGACGCGGTTAAAAACGCGGTCGGCGAATTGCGTTTGTGGGAAATGGCCACGGAAAGCATCGTCCGCGCCTGGTTCGTGCGCACGGTCATGCAAAAGGAAATCGAAACCGTGGGTTCGCCCGAAATTGCGCTCGACAAATTGGTCCCCGGACAGGACATCGGTTTCACTTGCACGGCCAGCGTCATGCCCAAAGTCACCAAGGCGTTCGAAGCCGAGAAGCCGTTCGTGGAGCTCAAGACCAAAGAGGTCAAGGACAAGGACGTGGACGCTTCCATCGAGGATTTGCGCAAGATGCGCCGCCAGGAAGTCGCGAGCGACGGTGCGGCCAATAAGGAAGGCATGGTCAACATCGATTTGGAAATCAAGAAGGACGGCGTGCTTGTGGAAGGCGGCACGAGCCGCGACTATCGCGTATACCTGGCCGAAGACCATTACATCCCCAAATTCACGGAGCAGCTGATCGGCCTCAAGAAGGGCGACAAGAAATCCTTTAAGTTGCCGTTCCCGGCCGACCACTACCAAAAGGAATTCGCGGGCAAGGATATGGAGTTCGAAGCCACGGTCAAGGAAGTGTTCGACATCGTGTTGCCTCCGGTGGACGACCAATTCGCCAAGGGTTTGGGTTTGGACAGCGTCCAGGCTTTGCGCGACTTGCTCAAGAAGAACATGCGGCAGGAGAACGAACGCCACGCCATGGACGTGGCCGAAGCCGAGCTTTTGGAAGAGACCGTCAAGAAGAGTTCATTCACCGAAGTGCCGGAACTGCTCATCAAGGAAGAGGTGCGCCGCATGTTTGAGGAAATGCGCAACAGCGTGGAGGAACGCGGCGGCCGCATGGAGGATTATCTGTCGAGCCTCAAGAAGACGCCTGACCAATTGCGTTTGGACATGGTGCCGCGCGCCATCGAACGCGTTAAG
Source organism: Patescibacteria group bacterium (assembly GCA_022703155.1). Taxonomy (GTDB): domain Bacteria; phylum Patescibacteriota; class Patescibacteriia; order 2-12-FULL-60-25; family 2-12-FULL-60-25; genus MWCR01. Next base: position 16,929 of record JAKLEH010000026.1, read on the forward strand.
ACCGCGCTCTACATCCGCGACGCGGGCAAACGCCACGGCGTGGAAGTGCCGGATGCGGACGTGGACGCGGAAATCGACCGCATACTGGACAACGTCCAGGACAAGGAAACGCGCGAGCGCGTGAGTTCGCCGGATTACCGCGATTACGTGTATACGGTCATGCGCAACCGCAAGACGCTGGAGATCCTCAAGGAGCAGGGCATAAAAGGCTACAAGGAAAAGATGGAACAGTTCGCCAAAGAGGACGCGGAGCACGGACACGACCATGTCCACGGTCCGGATTGCCACCACGAATAAAATACGGCCTATTATCCCGTAGAGACGCCATCCGAGGGCGTCTCTACTTTTGTATACGGGCATTTCGTTCAGCGTATTATGTTGGACAATGTGCCCATAACTCGTTTTTCATTTTTTATGTCAGACGGACAGATGGGCAAGGCCGTGCTCGTCGTAGAAGACGAACAGGTATTGCGCGGGGCGTTGAAAGAGGTTCTGTCTAAAGCCGGTTACGGGGCGCTCGAAGCCGCGGACGGCGAAGAGGGGCTAAAAACGGCCTTGGAATCCAGGCCAAACCTAATTCTGCTCGACATCATGATGCTTAAAATGGACGGTTTGGCCGTGCTTAAGGCCTTGCGCCAAGACGCTTGGGGCCAGGCCGCGCCCATCATCTTGTTGACCGTGCTCGAGCCGGACGACAAAATCACCCAACACATCGCCGAAGACAAGCCCGCGTGCTATCTGGTCAAAGCCAACTGGAAACTCGAAGACGTGGTGCGCAAGGTAAAAGAGGCGATGGATATGAGGTGATTGAGGAGCAGTTGATTCGAATGACCAATCATCAATAACCAATAACCAATTACCAATAATCAGGAAGGTAGCCCGACGGGTTGCTTTTTTGTTTTGCGTTTTTTGGTTATTGGAATTTGGTCATTGGTTATTCGAGATGATATCCTACGATCCATGACCGGAAAAACGCACTTCGTTTTGGGCGCCAACGCGGTCTGGATCGCGCCGTTTTTGGGCGCGCAACCCTGGATGTTGCCGGTTTTGGCCATGATCGGCGGCTTGGCCGGTTTGGTGCCGGACATGGACACGCGCAAATCCGAATTGAGCCACGCCACGGGCGGTTTGACGCGCATGTTCTTTTTGGATCTTTTGTTCCGCCACCGTTCGGCCACGCATTCTCTGCTTGGCGTCGCTTTGTTTGGAGCGCTGTCGACTTTGTTGTTCAAATTGGATTTCGCGGCGCCCTTAGTGGCGGTTTTAGGATACGCCAGCCATCCGTTCATCGACGGTTTCAATCCCCAAGGCTGCGAATATTTTTATCCGGTCAAAAACAATTACCGCCTGATACCTAAATTCTTGTGCGTGGATACGGGCGGCTGGGCCGACCATTTGTTGTTTGGAATTTGCTGTTTGGGCTTGGCCGTCTTCATGGCCATGCGTCTGGGCTGGGTCAGCGTGCAGGTCGGTTGATGTTTTGACGGTCAACGTTTCAGATAGCATAATTGAGGCATAACATTTGTTAGCCAGTTTATGATGGAGTCAGCTTATGCCCAAGTGGTGGCCATGGATACGAACATCGGTCGTTGGTCGTCCGTTGAAAAGACGCAAAAAGAAAAGTATTTTTTGGCCGCTTGGGACCGCTTGTTGAAACGCTTGTCCGACCAGGGCGGACATTTTGAGCGGGATTGGAAACGCGCCATACTCAGATTGGCTTCCAAACATCCGGACATGATCGTGCGCCGCGATCGTCCGCGGGCTATTTTGGACAGCATGGAGGGCGGTTTACCTATCGCGGTGCGCCGCGATCCGGCCCAGCATGGAGACAAAATGTATCCTAATGCGGGCGTTATAGGTTCTGGCGCCGAAGGTATGCGCATTCCTTACCAACGAGGTTTTGGCGGCGTGGACGACGAAGACCGCACGGGGCCAAAGGGCAAAAGCATTTCCATCGTAGGGTTCTTGCCCGGACCGGACCTGCGCATCGAACGTTTAGGCCAAGACGAATATCCGCATTACCGCAACCAACCGGAACGCAGCATGATCCGCATGATCGAGGGCGAGGTTCCGTTGGATAATTTGCGTTTCCTGTTGTTGCGTTTTCCTAAGGTCCAAATCCCGGAAGATTTTTTAACGGATGACGAGTTGGACGACGATGAACTTTTGTTCGCAAACCGGGTTTTCCTGTTTAACGAGAAGGATTGAAGCTCGGAGCGGGATAAGAAAAAACCGTTCGCCTAGGGCGGACGGTTTTTGAGACGTCAATGTTCGAACATGTCCGCCAAAGCGCCGTTGGCTTCGATGACTTTGGCCGTGAATTCTTCCAGCGTGCAGCCGTGAGTCGGCAACTTGCTGTTCTTAAGGTCCGCCAACAGGCCGCGCCAGGCGTCTTGCACAATGGCGTCGAATTCATTTGGCCTGGCTTGGGAGTCGGCTGCAAAAGCCAACCGTTTGTTCACTAGCCGGTCCAAGCATCCCTGGACCGCGTCATGCCACATTTGAAGCCCGCTTGTAGTCATGTCTTGTCTCGGTCGTGAAGTTCTTGGCATGCGACGCAGCGGGTGGCCCCAGGAACAACCTGGAGCCGTTTTTTTGGAATGTCCTCTCCGCAATCGGCGCAAATGCCGTACGTGCCATCCTTGATGGCTTGGAGCGCGGCGCATATGTGCGGCAAACTGACGCGCACCTTGAGTTCCGTGCGGCCGCTCAATTCGCCGTCGCGCAGCTCCTGCCGCGCTTGGGAAGAGTATTTGTGCAGTTTGTCGAGAAGAACGGCCTCCTGGGTTTGATGCATGCCGGTTTCCTCCTTGTTTTCCGATGGTCCATGAAACCATCGAAACGGTATTTTGTCAATACCCCAGCCTGGATTTCAGAAGGCCGGCAAAATAACGCCCAGGACGCACACGGCCGCGGCCAAGAGTTTGATCGCAAGGTGTTTTTCTTTGAATACGATTTTGCCCGAACTGGCCGCGGCCACGACGGCCGTCGAACGTTTGGCCGCCGTATGGACCGAGGGTGTCATGAGGTTGAAGCCGTAAATCAGGACCGCGTTGCCCAATGCCGTGGCCAAAGCCTGGACCAAAGTCCACGGGTTTTTGAGGTGTCGCAGCGGACGTTCGTCTTTGGACCTTGAAATGAAATACAGCATGAACGTGATGGCCGAAAAAGCCAACACCTGTTCCAATTCCCACGAATTGCCGTGGGTAAAATTGTATTTGGCCAAGGAGGTTGTGGTCACGGGAAAGACGGTCGCGAAAAGGGCGTATTTCAACCCGCGGCTCTCCAATCCGTGGTTGACGTAAAGGTAGAATATCGCGCCCGTGACGAGCGCGATGCCCAGGATTTGCGCGTAGCTCAAGCCGTAGCCCATGAGCGCGTCAACCGGCAACAGCAGCGGCACGGTCCCCGTGCGCACGAATCCAAAAGCGTTGCGTGCGCATTTGGCCACGGCCGTTACGGTAAAAAAAGTCACGCCCATTTCCAGTGGCATGCGAATCAGGAACGTTTGCCAAGAGTCGAGCGTCATGAGCGGCCAGCGCCAGGCCGTAAGCGCGATGAATATCAGAACGCTGCAGGCGTTGGTCACGAAAGCCGAGGTGAAGATGTTTTGAATTTTTAGATTGGCCGCGGTTTCGCCGGCTGAATTTCTGGCTTCGTCCAAAAGCGTGCCGATGGCCGTGAGGATTGTTCCGAGTATGGCCTGATTATACCAGACCCGGACCGCTTCCGGCGGTTTTGTGGTCCCGTGGGACGGGTGCTAAAATGCGGTTCAAGACTCGTAAACTCCATTCAGTATGTCAGAACAACCATCGGTTCCCGCGTCGCCGGAACAAAAACCGGTCGTGCCCACCGTGGACGCGGTCAAAGCGCAATTAGCCGAGATGTCCAAAGCCAAAATAATTACCCGCGACCAAGAAAAAATCGGCGCCGCGGTTTTGGAGGACGAGTATTTTGCCCTGCTGGCCAACCGCGCGTTGATGCAAGGCGCGGATCCGGAGTTTTTGCGCCGTACGGCCGGCGAAGCCTTTTCCGTTTTGGCGTCGCGTCTGGGCCTGTCCATCGAAGAGGCCCATCAGGCCATCGAGACCGCGCACCGGAGCGGACCCGGAAGTTTTGCGGGGGATTCGGCCCC
>JAKLEH010000027.1 GCA_022703155.1 Patescibacteria group bacterium
CGGTAACCAGCTCGCTCAAAAACTGCGAGGTGATGGTGCCGCAGACGTCGTTTTGCAGGTACAGCGGCGGAACCAGGTCGGCCAAGTCGCCCAAACGCCGGTAGAAGTTGACGAACGGGACTTCGCCGACCTCTCCGCCCGAGATGAACAGCCCTTCCTCGCCGCGTTTGTTCTTGGGCCGGTAGAGTTCGAAGATCACTTCGCCGAGCGCCGAATCCGATTGGATGAGGTCGATGCGCTGGCCCACGATTTCCTTGCCCGGGATAGGCTTACCGTCCACCTCCACGATGTCCGAGAACTTGCACGGCAAACGGGCCGTGAGTTCGCTGGCCAGCTTGTCGCCGCGCAGGATGCCCCGCGCGCGCGGGTCGCTGAAGCGGTAGCGGATGACCGTGCCGAACGGATGCGGGTAAGGCCACGTTTGCGTCGTTTTGCGCACGCGTTCGGGCAGGATGTCCTGCTTCAGGAGTACCCGCTCCTCGTAGGTCTGCGTGTCGAAGGTAAACCGGTACACGCAATCGGGCTCGTCTTTGGGCGCGGTCAGGACCTCGACCGCCGAAGCGAAGCTGAACAGCATGTATTTGCTGCCCGAGCCGTAGCGTCCTTGCTGCTTGGGCCCGTTGGCCGTGGTGCAGCTGACGCTCGCGAACGCTTCGCGGTTTTTGGCGTCCATGCCCTTGCCGTTGTCGCGGAATTCGATGGACTCCTTGTCGCGCGTGTCGATGAAAAGCTTGAGCGCTTCCCAGTCGCGCGCGTCCTTGACCAGCTCGATCACGCACATCATGAACGGGCTGCCCGTGAAGTGGTGGAAGAGGAAGCCCCGGCCGATGCGCGGCGTGATTTTGGTCACGTCGTCGTTGCCGCCGGCATTTCCAGTCGTGCCTTGTCTGCTGTTCTTTTTGGCCATTTTTTACCTATTCTTTTTGACGGTATGCTTGCAGTCCATACCCAAAGCGCGCATCGTGGCGCGCTCGGCATCGTACAGGCTGATCATGCGGTTAGGGTACTCGTCGGCGAAGATGCGCAAGGCCATGCCCAATTCCTCGACTTCGTGGCTCATGGTCTGCCGCACCTGGTGGCGGATGGCGTCGTCCTCGATTTGCGCGAGCAGATTGAGGTGGGCGCGCACGAGTCGGACCGAACGTATGACCATTTCCAGGTCATCGATCGTAGGTCGGTATTTGAACGGCCGAAAACAGGTTTCGTCCAGCGTGAACGGCACGCCCTCTTCAGACGTACGGCCCATCGGGAAAGGAACCGGGGCCGGGTCGTTAGGCGCGGTTTCGCGCTCTTCGTTCCGTGACGCCGAAGATATGGGTTCGGGAGCCTCGGCCGTTGCCGACGGCTGGTCCGTTTGGCGCGCGGCCGAGTCGGCGGCCTTCGCAAGCGGCGATTGGTCCGGTTCCGACACGGAGGGCGCCTCGAGGGCCGGATCTTCCTGCCCTCTGAAGCGCGTCTGGCCGCCGGCTCCGATGCGTCCCGGAACCGCGGTCGCCATAGGCCGCGCGGGGAAGGTGGAAGCCACCAGCCTCTGCGCGCGTTCGTGCACGGCCAACGTGGCGTTGACGCTCATGTTGCCGTTCATGGCATCGTGCAGGTTTTGGATCGACAGCTTCAGGTCTTGGGCCAAGCGCGTTTCTGAACCGTAAACGGTCCGCAGCCTGGCAATCAAACCCTTGAGTTTGCGCGCCGGTTCCATGGATGGGTTGTCCGAAGGTTTGGGACGATCGGATTTGGGTTTGGCCGTCGCAGGCCGCGCGTCGGTTGAGACGTCCGCTGGCTTGCCGTTGCTTTTGGCCCGGTTTTCGCGTTGCGCCAGCTTGTCTTTCACCAAGCCGATCAACTCTTCCAAGCGGACGGGCGTGACCTTGCCCTGAAGGGCGTAGCCCATGTTGCTCGGGCTGACGTTGAGCATCTTGGCCAACTTGTCGCGGACCACGTGTCCGCGCAAAAGCTTTTCGACCAACTGGTTGAGTTCCGCGGCCAAAACGGCTTGCCGTTCCCGGTATTCCTTCATGGTGGCTGCAAGCTTTTGCGTCAGGCCGTCGGAGAGCAGGATGGTCTCGAGCCGATCACGTGTGTCCGGGTCTTCGAGCGGGCGCATGTCGTCCACGCACCAATTCAAGATGCCGAGGACAACCGCCTGCAGGTCGTCGAACGCGGCCGCGAACAACGCGTAAGTCGCGTCTTCGGGGCAGTCGTTGAGATAGACCTCGTGCACGTCAAAAGCCAAATCGATGGCCTTGCGCGACAGGATGGAGATGCCGATCACGCGGTCGTTCAGGTTTTCCGAGGCCTTCTCGAATTCCTTGAACAAATCCGAACGGCCGCTGTAAGCGGCCAAGCTCTTGAGGGTTTCGCTGGGCCCGAAGGCATGCTCGCCCTTCACCAAATAGTTGGCGCTCTTCCAAGGCACTTTGGCTTTGGCCGCCGCCGTGCCCAGAGGAACTTTTTCCTTTTCAAGCCGCGCCACGAAAGCCCGGCGCAATTCTACTTGCAGCTCGGAGAGCCGCAGGATGGCGCTGCGCTTGGCCCGAAGCGATTCGAAAGGGGTGGGCTGGTTTTTTTGGTTCATGCTTCTGATCCTTCTAGCAAGAAGGTGTGAGTTGCCAAAGGGGCGCTTGGTTTTTTACGCCAAGAGTATCGCAGACCATATATGAATTTTTTGGCTTTGTCAAGCCTCTTTGCGGCCCAAAACGACCGTTCGCCGAGGCACGTTCAGGAACGCTATTTGTTGGTATGTTAGCCAAAAAATCACCGCGCAAGAAAAACGCTTCCAAAGCCGAATCGGTAAGCGGGTCCCGCCGTCAAATACCTAGTTTGACGCTAGGTTTATGGTCGGTTACAATATGGCTTGCGCAAGGTTTGAATCAGACTGGGCGCACTTATCATTCAGACGACTCTTCATTTTTTGTAGCGTATGAAAAAGACGGTTCTCGTTTCTTTGGTTGCGGCCGGTTTGATGTTGGGCGCGGGTTGCCAAACCGCCTCTCCGGTGGCGGAAAAAAATTCGGTCAACGGCAATCGGCAGGCGGCGACGCCGTCCGCACCCGTGACCAACGTGGCCTATGCCATGGAGGACGTGGCCAAACACGCCACGCGCCAGGATTGTTGGACGGCCATCGACGGCAAGGTGTACGATGTCACCGCGGCCATCGACCAGCATCCGGGCGGTGCGGAAGGCATCCTCAAAAGCTGCGGCGTTGACGGCTCGGGCATCTTCAACGGCATCAAGGGCGGCGCCGGGCATCCGCCAAAAGCCAGCGAGAGCCTACAGCGGTACCAGGTGGGATACCTCAAATAATGATTTAGGCAATGTCGCGTGACAGGGCGACGCAAAAACGGCATCCGTCGTTTTTTGTTATGGCGTTTCAAAAAAATAAACGTAGAGACGTTGCATTGCAACGTCTCTACGGGATGGGATGACGGGTCGGCAATATGGGTTTATTATAATGGAGGATATGTCCAACAACATCGAGGTCGAAGTGCGCACCTTCGTGACCGACGCCGAATACGCGCGCTTGGCCGAATTCTTCGCGGTCAACGCCAAACCGCTGGGCGCGGACGAGCAGACGACCTTTTATTTTGACGTGCCGCAAGACGTGCGCATCCAACGCAACGCGCAATACGCCAAGCTGTGGCTCAAATGCGGCAAAATACACGACGAGCAGCGCGAAGAAATCGAAATCCGTTTCGCACGCGAGGATTTCGAAAAGATGGAGACTTTGTTCGCGGCTTTGGGTTATGGCGTGAAGATAAAGTGGTTCCGCCGGCGCTTGTCTTTCGAATGGGACGGCGTCGCGGTCGCGTTGGACGATACCAAGGGATACGGCAAAATTTTGGAACTCGAAATTATGGCCGACCAGGACGCCAAAGACCAAGCTTTGGAAAAATTGCGCCAAAAAATGTCCGAGCTGGACATCGCACCCACGACGCGCCAGGAATTCGACCGCCGTTACGAGGAGTATTCGGCCGATTGGCGAACCGCGGTCGGCGATTAGCCAAATTTGAGCTTGTAGCTAAAGATTACGCCGACCATGACCAAGGTAACTGCGTTGGCCGCGATTAGCGGAAAGTCGCGGATTAACCATCCGTAAACCAGCCAGCAAAACACGCCGAACAAAGTAATGGAGGTGTAGAGCAATGAAATGTCGCGCGTATGTCGGGTGCGCGCGGTTTTGACCACTTGAGGCAAAAAGGCGACCGTGGTGCAGAACGCGGCCACGGAACCGATTAGGCTAGGGATATTCATAACGGTTGGATTATACCGCAACGCGCGGTTATGCGCCGTGTGGTATAATCTAGCCGTCTTATGCGATCCATCGAACTCGAAATCCGCGCCGAAGTACCGCTCCACCACTACGAGACGCTGCTCGCGCATCTGCGGCGCCACGGCAAGCTCGTGAATCGCACCAAACGCTGTTCGGCCATGTTTTTCGGGCATGCGGGCGGCAAGCCCGTGGATTTGCGCGTGCGCGTGACCAACGGCGACGCCGAAGTGGTGGTCAAAAAAGGCGCGCACCACGCTGCCAACCGCGTCGAGTTCTCGCAACCCGTGGCCAAGGCCGACATGGCCGGTTTGGCGCGCGTGTTTTCGCTGTTGGGATTCGAGGCCAAAGTCGGGGAGCGCATAACCGTGAATTTCGATTTCGGCAGGGGCACGATCGTGTCGTTGGTCAAAGCCGGACGCATCGCATACATGGAAGTCGAGCGCATGACCGACCAAAAACATTACGACAAAGACAAGGCCGAGGTGTTGGAGGTGCTTAAGGAGTTGGGATACAAGCCTTTGATAAAATCCGACTTTGACGATTTGTGCCATCGTCTGACCAAACACGAAGATTGGATTTTCCGCGGCACGCCGGGCGACATCACCAAGCTTAAACGGATATTGCGAAGCTATTGAAACAGGGTTCGCCAGCCGCGACAACCGTCCGCGAGGGCGGTTTTTTAGACAGCCGGACGAGCCGCGGTTATCATGTCCGCATATGTCCACGGTCCATGTGCGCGGCGTGCCCAAAGGCGCGCCTGAGGCGGAGCTGGAAAAAGCGGTTCGCCAAGTCTTTTTGTCCGCGACCGAAGATCTCGCGTGGCTCAAGCCAGGAGACACGGTTTTGCTCAAGCCGGCCGTGAATTCCCCGGACCCGTATCCCGCGACCGCGCATCCCTTGGCCGTCAAAGTCACGGCCGAGGAGTGCCTCAAGCGCGGCGCCAAAGTCGTGGTGGGCGACCAGTCGGGCATCGGCCACGTGATGCATACGCCGCACGGCGTGACCAAAGGTTCCACGCTCAAGAATTTCGAAGTTTCCGGCGTCACGAACCTGGTCGGGCCAGAGGTGCGGCGCGTGGCGTTCGAACAAGAGGATTGGGAACGGGATTTTTTCCTGTACACAAGTGAAACTGCAAAACATTGGCCTAACGGGTTTTACATGACGAACTGGATCCGGAACGTCGACCATATCGTAAACCTGCCGCGCTTGAGCACGCATTCCATGGCCGGCGTGACGTTGGGGTTCAAGAATCTGGTCGGGCTCATGCGCGAGGACAGCCGCATCGAATTCCATACGCAAGGGCCGTTTTTCGACTTCATGAAAGCGTGGGCCAAGAAGGAAAATTTCAAACTCGATTATCCGCGCGTGGGCGATTTTTTCGAAAAAATCACGGAAGTCGCCTTGGCCGTTAAAGACAGATTGCGGTGTACGCTGTTCGTGGGCACGCAAGCGCAACTGACCATGGGTCCCGACAAAGTGTCGTACCGACTGTTGGGCAAGGCTCTTGAAAGCCTTGCGGCAACACCGGAAGTCGGCGTGGTTTTCGCGTCCGCGGATCCAGTAGTTGCCGAAGCCACGGCCATCGCGGCCATGGCCGAGATGTACCGCGGCGTGCCCTGGAGACACCGATCATTCCAGAAAATTTTGATGGCCATGAACGGCATGGCCAAAGAGCTGGGAACATATAACCCGTGGGACAACCCGTTCGTGGCGCACGCGCTCAAACTCGGGTTGGGGGAACGTAAGGCCGGTTTTTCGGCCGACGGCTTGTCGGATGAGATGGTGCTCAACATCAAAAAAAGGCTGGATTAAGGCGACAGACCAAAACTTGACGGATTCAATCCATTGTTTTAATATATAGACAAATATCTATATATTATTCACGTCGTTTCTGCGGAGGCAGGCATAAGAACAAAGACATGTCCGATGGATTCCGGTCTTACACCGTGCAATCAATAGTTAAAATTTAAGCCCGCATGGCGAAAGCGATTTATGGATTCATTGTTCAAAGCTCTAGCCGATCCCAATCGGCGCAAGATCATCCAACTGCTCAAAAAGAAGGACATGTCCGTATCCGACCTGCTCCAGAGGTTCGATTTCACCCAGGCGTCGCTCTCGCACCATTTGGACATCCTCAAGCGCGCGGATTTGGTCGTGACCGAAAGGCAGGGGCAATTCATCATCTATTCCTTGAACACGTCCGTGTTTGAGGAAACGACGGCCGCGTTTTTGGATTTGTTCGGTAAAAAATAATTTCAAACATATGACCAACGAAAATTCATTGGTGCGCCTCCTGCGTTATGTGCGCATCGCCGTGGTGGCGGCCATGTTCGTGGCCGGCGCCCTCGCGTATTCGCATTTGCCCGAGGTAGTGCCCACGCATTGGGATTTTGAGGGCCAACCTAACGGCTGGAGCCCCAAATGGTTCGGAGTTTGGCTCATTCCAGGATTGTCGCTGTTGTTCTTGGTCCTGTTCCAGGTTTTGAGCCGCCTGGATCCCAAAAGGCAAAACTACGAAAATTTCAAAAAGCCTTGGGCCGTGATCCAAACTTCCATCCTGGCCATGCTCGCGTACATGTACGCCGTGACCATGGGCGTGACGTTTTATCCGGCGTATAACGCCATGGTCGGCAGATTGGTGGTGTTGGGCATCGGGTTGTTGTTCGTCGTTTTGGGAAATTACATGGGTAAAGTACGGCAGAATTATTTCATCGGTTTGCGCACGCCGTGGACATTGAACGATCCCGAAGTCTGGCAAAAGAGCCAGCGCATCTCGGGTTGGGCGTTCGTGCTGTGCGGTTTGGTCGCGGTCATCGAGTCTTTGGTTTGGATGGCCGTGCCATATGTGTTTTTCGGCGCCATCGCGTTGACCGTAATCGTGCCGGTGGCGTATTCGTACAAACTGTCGACGGATAAAAGAGGGAAATGAAGCCAAAACGGAAACCGAAAAAGGGCCTTGCGGCCCTTTTTGAATCGTCGATTACTTTTTGGCCTTCTTGGCCGGTTTCTTTTCCGCCTTTTCGGTTTCGGCTTTGACGGCCTTCTTCTTGGCCGGTTTCTTGCCTTCGACGACGACGGCTTTGTCTTGGGCCGGTTCGGCGTCTTCCTTTTTGACCACGTGGACCGTGGTGTTTTGGGCTTTGACGTTCTTCAGCAATTCCATGATGGCGTCCAACTTGCGGTTCAACTGTTCGAATTCGGTGCGGTTGGCGTCTCCGCCACGCGGCGCATCGAAGCGCGGGGCGCGGTCGTTGCGCTCAAAACGGTTTTCGTGGCGCGGACGGTCGCTTTGGCGGAAACAGTTGTCGCAATATACCGGTTTGCCCTGCACGGGCTTGAACGGCACTTCGCAACGTTCGCCGCATTCCACGCATGTGGCTTGAAATTTTGGCTTATCAAAGCGGTCGCGACCGCCGCCAAAACCGCCGCGGCGGTCAAAATCGCCGCCAAAACGCTTCTTTTTGAACCCTGCGCCATGGTCGGCGCGCTTTTCCCAATCATTGTAATTCGGCATACTTGTGCCCTAAGGCCTTAGTCGCGTTGGCTCGCGATTTCATTAATCGCTTAACTATACACTATTTTGGGGTTTTTGTCAAACATGGGAGGTCAGTCATGGAGCATGTATCATGTAGCCTGTAACAGGCCCATGACCAAGCATCGGAATCCTAACGCTACGCACTCAGCACTAGGCACCAAACAATTTCTTGGCCGCTTGGCATTCGGCGGGCTAGAGGATGGAATATTTGACCGCGACAGGATGCATTGGTCGGTTGCGGCAGTTTAGGCTGCTTCGATCAAGGTATTACCGTAATTATCTCAAGACCGATGGCCTTGCCCTGCAAATAATCCTTGATGGCCGGAAATTGGTACCGGGCGCGTAGGCGCTTCTCATCGGCCAGTTTTTCGATCGCCGACACTTCAAGGAAAACCACCTCCGGATGTTTTTCGCTGGGCGTGATTTCGCCGCCCACGACCTCGGATAAAAAACAGAAGACCGTGGTATTCGTATCTTCGACCGAGATCGGGCGCTGGTAGACGCCTACGAGTTTGATCGGCTTGACGTCCAAACCGGTTTCTTCTTTGGCTTCGCGCACGGCGCATTCAATGAGCGATTCGCCAAACTCCACTTTGCCGGCGGGTAAACTGTACTTGCCTTGGGCGATGGCTTTGGCTTCGCGCACGAACAGGAATTTCCCGTCCTTTTCTATGACGTTGGAGCTCGCGACGTTGACTACGCCCATAGGTTTGGTTCGTTAGGATTTTAGATCGAAGAGATTTTTGGCTTTTTGGTATTCGGTGGGCGAGAGGATGGAATATCGGGCCGAAGCGTGCGCCAACGGGTCGATGGCCAAGGTCCGGCGGTCGTCCTGGAATTCGACTTGGGTTTTGCGGTGGGCGTGGTTGACGGTGACCGCGTCCAACAGTTGTTGCAGGGTTTTGCCTTGGGCGATGGCGTCGAGTTTGGTGCGGATTTGGCCGCCGCCCAACATCCACTGCCACATGGAAACGTCTTGTCCGGCCACGATTTTGCCGGCCCCGGCCACGGGCACGGTCACGGCGTAGATTTTTTTGTCCGTGACCACGAGTGCGTTTTCCGTGGCCTTGATTGAACCCGTGCCCAACGTGGCGTAGCCGCCGCGCGCCTCGATGGGCATGACGCCGGCCACGGTGCCCAAAAGTTTTTCATGCGGGTCGGCCTGCGCGCGTTGCGTGGATTGGGGCGCCGAGAGGTCCACCCGATTAAGGCGCCTTAAAGCCACGATTTCCAAGGCCATGACCAAGACCGGAACGGCCAACGCGGGCAAGACGTAATAATACGGCACGCCTTGCAGCCAAAAGACGACGGCCACGAACGTCCAGACCGCGGAGAACATGGCGGCTTTGGCCAAGCGGAAATACGCGACCGCCGAACCTACGCCGCGGATCAATTTTTCGCTTTTGTCGGGTTGGGGATTGGGGTTTGGCATATGGAAATTTTCAGATGTCCGTACCCGTGTACGTTATCAGGAACATGGCCAGGCTGACGAGCGCCAACGAAAAATAATACAGCCAGGGTTTTTTGGTGAAGTAGAGGTAGGCGAGCGCGCCCAAGCCGAACAAGGCGCCCAAAAAGTAGTCCGCGCCGTACCAGCGCCAATACGTCATGCCGATAACGGCGTAAATGCCGGACAAAGGGACGAACATGAAAGATGCTTTGTAGAATGTTTTGAGTTTGGAGCGGAAAATGAGCCAGGAGGTGAACAAGACGATGGCCAAGAAAGACAGATGTTTGAAACTCGAATACCCGCGCCAAATTTCATGCAAATTCGCGCGCGTAAAAAAACCAAGCGCGGCGTCGAGCGCGTTTTGGTAAAGCGCATCCAAAACGAAAGCCAGATTCACCAAAACGAATCCGCAAAGCGCAACCCCTATGGCCAATAACGGATTTTTTATGGCAGGCAGGTCAAAGATTCTAGTTTTCATAGTTCATTGTTGAATCGCTTGCACCCGGCCCACTTCGCCTGTGTCCAAACGGACTTTGATGCCGCGCGGATGCATGGACGCGTTGGTCAAAATGTCGCGCACGATGCCTTGGGTCATCTTGCCGGTTTTCTGGTCCTCTTTTTTGACGATGACCACGACCAGTCCCGGTTTGATGTTGGCGCGAATGGTGCCGTCCATAGGTTTTTAGCGTTTGATCGACCAGTCGTTCGGCAAAGGTCCGCTGGCTATCTTGATGGCGCGCGCGGCGAGTTTATTCAGGAACGCTTGGGCTTGGCGCTGGTTTTTCTCCGCATAAAAAGACCGCAGCAGCCGATAAAAAGTTCGGTCCAGCGACATGATGAGGTTGTCCATGTGTTTTATCGGAAGCCAATACTTATCGTTGAACGTCAGCAGCAATTCCAAACAGTTGTCGATTACGAAACGGCTAGCCAGGGCAAAGCCTATCGCGTCGTCGTGGGCGCTGGCGCGGGCCGCTTTGGCCAAATAATCGTCAACGCTATATTTGTGCATCAAAACGCCCTTTATTTCGCGACGGTTCTTGGAAGCCAGCACTTTATCATTGGCGAAGCGTTGCAATTTTGCCCAAACGGGCTTCCTTTCCCATAATAATCGGCTGTTGACGATCATGTGAGCGGTGTTTCTGTGGGTCGTGCATTTTTCGTAGTTCAAATAGCCCCTCGCTTCTTCCAGCGTGTTGAAGATGATTTCGAAAGTTCGGCCCGCGGCCACGGTTTTTGTCCGTGCGAGGCCCCGGTCTTTTTCGATGACCGCAAAAAGATCGACGTCGGACCAGGAGTCCGCGTCCTTTTGGGCTTGGGAACCCATGAGCGCCACGGAAAGGATGTTGGGATTTTTTTTGAGCGCCGTCAGAATGCGTTCGAGATTGGCGCGGAGGGCGTTGTCCATATCATTTGTTCAGATAAGCGAACCATTTCCTGTCCAGAGCCTTTTCCAAATCGATGTCGAAATGCTTGGCCAATAGCAGCAATTGCCCAAAAACATCGGCCACTTCGTCCTCCAAACCGGTGCGTATTTCATCGTCAGTCATGCCTTTCTTGCGCCCGCGGCCGGTTAACATCAGATATTTTTGCGTCATTTCGCCCAGCTCCTCCTGCAATTTGAACACGAACCAGTCGCGGTCGCGCGCGATGCCCACTTGGCTTGCGTAGCGGCTGGAAACGGTTTCGATTTTTTCCGTTAATTTTTCCAGTTCCATATCCAGACCATCATAATCCAGCGGCCGACCGATGTCACTTGGCGAGTTTGCGGTAAAGCAGCCAGCCGCAGGCCGCGATGAGGGCCAGGTAAAACGCCGGATAAAGGCAGTCGGTGACCGACGTCGCGTACGGGAAGGCACGCAGAAAATGGTTGAGCAAACGGAAGACGGTCAGCCACAGGGCGAACGAGAGGATCGCGGTTCCGGGCGTGAGTTTTTTGCGCCATAGCCAATACGCCAATACCGCGCCGGCAAATGAATACGCCAATTCGTAAAGTTGCGTGGGGTGGACCGGCAGGACGGTGAACGCGTCGGTCAGGCCGCGTGAGAGTTGCCAAAAATGCGCGTCGCTGAACAGCGGATATTCGATGCCCCAAGGCAAATTGGTGGGCCGGCCGAAGCAACAGCCGTTCAAAAAACAACCGACGCGCATGACGGCCAAACCCAAACCAAAGGCCGGGGCCACCGCGTCGCCGAATTTCCAAATGAAGTTGTCGTCGCGAATCACGCCGTCGACCGTCTGGGCGTGACAATCAATAGATTGCTTCGGTTTTGGCTTGCTGCCTCGCGATGACAAGAGGATGACGGAGACGGCCGCGAGCAGGATACCGCCGTAAAGCGAAAAGCCGGACGCGTCCAAAGACCACGGGCGCCACGGTTGTTCCAGGTAAAGTTCGGGACGGATGATTATGTTGAACAGCCGTGCGCCCACGAAAAACGTTAATGCCGCGGCCGCGAGCGTCCAACTTGCGCGCTTAAAGTCCAAGCCAGATTTTTTGACCGACCAGATTGCCGCCGCAACCGTGACGCATAAGGCGAGAATCAAAAATAGGCGGTAGAAACTGATGTCTACCGCCAGTAATGGAATTGTGAACGTCGGGGAACCGGTGAAACTCATCGTTCGTCATGCCGAATTCAGTTCGGCATCTAAGTTGACAGTCAAGATCCTGTAACCCTCCTTCGCTAAAGCTGCGGCGGGCAGGCGAGTTCAGGATGACGCAGGAAAGACTGTGGTCAGCGGGCTATGAATGTCATTTTTTGGCCGTGATGCCGGCTTTGATCTGCAGCAAGCCCTTGTAATCCATGTTCATTCCGCCGTCGATGCCGAACGATTTGCCGTCGTCGCTCTTGGTGGCGCTCCAGTTGAACGTGGCCACGGCTTGGTCTTGCGTGAACGAGCCGCCGATGGCGCCTTGGTCGTAGGTGATGGGCACTTCGGTGGTTTTTTTGCCGTTGTCCATGATGAGCGTGCCGCTGGTTTCGCTGCCGGCCTTGAGTTTGAACTTCATGGGTTGTTGCTTGCCTTTGAGTTGGCTGAAATCCATGTTGAAATCGCAGCCGTCATCGGATTTTTTGCCGCTTTTGGCCTCCTCGACCATTTTTTTGGCCTCCTCGGAGAGGATGACGTCCGTGATGGTCATGGTGCCGCTCCAATCGCCTTCGAGTTCCTTAAGCGTGGGGTAGAGCACGATGCCAAAGCGGTCCTTGAGGAATTTGGCGTAATCCTTTTTGCCGTCAGGCCCGGAAAAATAGATGCGCACGCCCTGCACCAAATCGTCGACCGAGACGGCTTTGTCCGCGATGAGGCCGGTTTTGTCCGTGATGTCGAAGCGGTTGATGTCCTTCATCATCTTGTCGACGAAGTGACCGACCACGTCCAGTTTGTTCTCGAAATCGAAACCTTTGTCCAAGCCCGCGGGTCCGGTGGTGGAATCGAAGATGCCGGCGGCCCTTAGTCCGTCCATGATTTTCATGAGTTTCTTTTCCTGTTCGGCCAATTCGTTTTCGCGTTCCAGGCGCGTGGCGAATTGCGAACGGTACTGTTCCTTGAGTTGGTTGCGCAACGACTGCTCTTGCGACTCGGACAGTGGTTCCATGCCAGATTCCTTGCGTACCGCGTTGGCCTGGCGGATGGCTTCAAGCTCGATTTGCCGACCGATGCCGCGCATCTGGTCCCAGACCGCGTCGAAATCCTTGGGGTCGTTGTTGTAGCCGTAGAAATAGCCGTTCGAACCGTCGCGGTAGGCTTTGAACGCGGCTTCGATTTCCGAATTCTTCCAGGTTTTGATTTCGTAGTTGGTGATGGCCACCGCGGCTTTGGCGGCCACGCCCAGCACGAATTGGTTGGTGATGAAATCGCCGATTTCCTTGGCCGCGTCAGTGTAGTTGCCTTCCACGGCATTGCCCAGGGCTTTGCTGACCGCGGCCGTACCGCCGGTCGCCTTGGAGGCCATGAGCGCCTTTTTCAGAAGGGGCATGGGAACTTGCCCGGCGATTTTTTTGCCGATCAGAAGCTTGAGCTTGTCGTCGAACATCTGGTCGTTGGTTTTGTAGTAACCTTGCATCTCCTTGTATTCCGGATCGTTAAGCATGGATTTCAAAACCTTGTCTTTGGCTTCCGGGTCGCTGATGCCGAGTTTTTCCATGCTCAAATCCACGGCTTGCGCGCTGTACACGTCGTGCGGCTTGACCAAGTCTTTGTTGAGCGCGTCCTGCAACACCTTGGTTTTGACCCAATCGTTGGCCACCTTGTCGTCTTTGGCGTTGGCCGGGGCATAGGTGCTGAAATGGAAAGTGTTGAAGGTGACGGTGCCCGCGGCCAAATCCACCTTGTCCGGCTTGATGTAGTCCCATTCTTGGCCGTTGTAATACGCCACGCGCAAGCGGTACGCCTCGGTCGTGGTCGGTATCTTGTCGGCCGGAAGTTTGAAGGTGAGCGTGGCCTGGTCGTCCAAACGCACGGGTCCGCCGGCGTCGATTTGGACGGGCGCGCCGATGAGTTCGCCGACCGCGGCATCCGGCGTCGGAATCTTTTCTGGCGTGACCAGGTTGATTTTGGTGGTACTCGCGAAACTGTTTTTGGGTATGGCTACGGAGACGCCATCTTTGTCCGCCTGTCCGAGCGTCACGTCCGCCTGGCCGGCTTGCCCTTCGAGCGCCTGCATGATGGGGCGTTCGGCCACGGCCATCAGGTTGCTGTCCAAATTAGGTTTGGCCGCGGACGAGGGCGCGGGTTTGGCTCCGCGCGGCATTAAAAAATAAACCGCTCCGGCGATCAGCACGAAAGCGGCCAAGGCGACGATGGCGATGACGGATTTTTTCATATTGCGGGTATTGTAAACGAAAATCACGAAACCGCGCCAGTCGTTCCGGAAGTCAGGCCTGCGCGTTTCGCGTCTTGAGTATGAGTTTCACCAACCGGATTTCGTCGTAGCCGCAGGTTCCGTCCAGACGTTCGTAAATCGGCGTGAGCATGGTGGTGCGGGCTTGCCTGAAGGCGTCGGCGATGCGCTCGAACCTTTCCGGAGGCAGGGTATTGAGACGTTCGAGGTCCAGTTCCATGCCTTGGTCCGCGGCTTTTTCCAGGTGCTGGAGGACGGTGCCCAAAGCCAAACCGCGAGTTTGCGCGATTTGGCCCAAATCCGCTCCGCTGCGGAACAGTTCGACGGATTCCATCACCGTGTCCGTCGGCGCGCGCAGGCTTGGCGCTTTCCTGACGGGCCGGGACGCGTTGGGGATTTCGCGTTCGGCGATGTCGCGCGGCCCGGCGTAGCGGCGGATGGCGTCCAAGAATCTGTCGCCGTAGTGTTCGAGCTTGTCTTTGCCTACGCCGAATACCATGCCTAAGCTATCAGCGCTTTGCGGGAAGTAACGGCTCATGTCCTGCAGCGTCCGGTCTCCGAAAATGACATAGGGCGGCACGCCGCGTTCGTCGGCCAGGGCCGTGCGCAAGGCTCGCAGGCGCTCGAACAATTCCGGGTCGAACTCGATCCGCTCCGGTTCTCCGTCCTCCGGTGACAAAGGGGCCGCTGGTTTGGCCGGCGCGCACACGTCGCACGCGCCGCAATTCTCGCGGCCGAAGAGTTCGCCGAAATAGCCCAAAAGATAAGCGCGGCGGCAGGTGGCCAATTCGCAGTAGCGCACGATGTCGTCCAATTGGCGTCGGGCGCGGAGCTGTTCTTCGTAGTCGTCCATGCCGCGGATGAAATATTCGTGCTTGACGCGGTCGCCGCGCGAAAAGAACATCAGGCAATCGCTGGGCAAGCCGTCGCGGCCCGCACGGCCCGTCTCTTGATAATAGCCTTCCACCGATTTGGGCATGTCCATGTGCGCCACCAGCCTCACGTCCGGTTTGTCGATGCCCATGCCGAACGCGATGGTCGCGCAAATCACGGGAGTCTGGTCTCGGATGAAGCGCTCCTGCGCGCGCGTGCGTTGGTCCGGCGACATGCCCGCGTGGTAGGCCGCGGCTTTGACGCCGTTGGCCCTCAGGTCGGCCGCGACTTTTTCCGTGCTTTTGCGCGAAAAGCAATACACGATGGCCGCTTGGCCCGGACGCGATTTGAGCTCGGCCAGCAACTTGTCGAAGGCGCGTTTTTTGGGCACCACGCGGTAGGTCAGGTTGGCGCGGTTGAAGCTGGATTGGAAAACGCGGCCGTTGCCCAGCCGGAGTTGAGCCACGATGTCGTCGCGCACGCGCGCGTTGGCCGTGGCCGTGAGCGCGAGCATGGGCACGCGCGGAAAATGCCGGCGCAACGAATCGAGGTTGCGGTAATCCGGACGGAAGTCGTGGCCCCATTCGGAAATGCAATGCGCCTCGTCAACCGCGAACAGGCTGATGTTAAGGGTTTGCATGAAACGCATGGTCTGGGGCATGGCCAAACGTTCGGGCGCGAGGTAGAGGAGCTTGATTTCTCCGCGTTCGGCTTGTTTTTCCACGTCCGCGATCTCGTACGGCGTCAGGCTGCTGTTGACGAACGCGGCCGGGATGCCGTTGGCGCGCAGCGCGTCCACTTGGTCTTTCATGAGCGCGATGAGCGGCGAGACCACGACGGTGATGCCCGGGAATTTAAGGGCCGGCAATTGGAAACACAAGGATTTGCCGCCGCCCGTGGGCATGAGCACCAACGCGTCCTTGCCGGCCAGGCAATGTTCCACGATTTCAGCCTGTAGCGGCCGGAAGGCGTCGTAGCCGAAATGTTTTTTGAGGAGGTCTAGCATGTGGGCGTTTGGATTTTGGCCGGTGAATCGGTTCGGCGTCGCTTGGCCCGGAAAGGCCTCGTTCCCGACCCTTTGTCCCATCGGATGACAAGAAGGGGCGATCCGGCCGTGAGAGAATGACACAATGTCGGAAATTACGGAATTCACATCCTGCACAATGCGTTCGTTTTTGACGCGCAAGGTCTTTACGCCTTGCGCTTCCAAGAAATTGTCGCGAAAGCGGTCGTGATTTTTGCGTTCCTTTGGATCCCGGGCCGGATCGTCGGTTTCTATGGCCAGTTTCAGTTTTGGGCAATAGAAATTCAAAATGTAGTGGGCAAACGGATGTTGCCGACGGAATTTGATGCCTTCGAGACGCAATTTGCGCAATTCATTCCAAAGCATCCTCTCGGATACGTTCATGTTTTTGCGTAGTTCCCGTCTGTGTGCGATTGAAATGGCGTCTCGCATACAAGATGTGGCGTGTGTAAAAATTTATGGAGTTCGCAGGACGCGCCTATATACCCGGTTCCATATATTGGACGATTCGTCAATGGTGTGGATGGAGTTTTCGTAGCTTAACTATCCGATGGGAGAAAGGGGTTGGCCTGTCCGCCGAAGCCTGGTCTTGCACGTTGTCGGGTTGGCGAAGGAGGGGGACAAGGGTCGCCCTATGTTGATATCCTTCTTTTTCCGCTTCGTTGCCATATCTTGACCACAGTCAGCAATCGTTCTATTTTTGTTCTATATGACATCGCCACTCAGTCCGAAGCAAAAAGAGGTCCTGGATTTCATCATCCAGTTCCTGAACGACCGCGGATACGCGCCGTCGTTCCGCGAGATAGCCGACGGGCTCAAGCTGGCCTCGCCTTCGACCGTGCACGTGCACATCCAAGCGCTGCGTTCGCGCGGGTTCATCCGCGCCGGAGGTTCGGCGCGCGAACTCGAACCCACGGACAAGGCCGTGCGCTGGGGCAAAAGCGTGCTTCTGCCGCTCGCTGGCTTGATTACGGCCGGCAAGCCCATTGAAGCCATCGAGGAGCGCGAGACCATGGCCGTACCGGTCGATCTGGCGCCGGATTCGGCCAACTCGTTCGTGTTGCGGGTCAAAGGCCAGTCCATGATCGAAGACGGCATCTTCGACGGCGACTACGTGGTGGTGGAACGCAACCCATCGCCAAAAAACGGCGACGTGGTCGTAGCCCTGCTCGACAACGCCTACGCCACGCTCAAGCGCTTCTACCGCGAACGCGACAGGATCCGCCTGCAGCCGGCCAACTCGACCATGAAACCAATATATTGTTACGACCCGATTATCCAGGGAGTGGTGAGGGCTGTAATTAGGAGATTTTGATATGACCACCACAGAAGGGCTGATTAAAAAATATTTCGGCGCCAATATGGACATAGATTTGGCCACGCCGCCCGACCAAATCTCTTGGAAGCAAGAAAAATGTCCGTGGAACGCAGCGGAAAACACCGATAAGCACCGCTGCGCTGTGCGCAGTACGTCAATCTGCGATTATTTCTGTGGCATCGAATATCCGGATACGGTCAAATGTTGTTATCCGCACAAGAATCCATTGGATACGGAGTGATTGGCCAAGGTCCGTTGCCCGGCATCCTCTCTCGCCTCAAGAGAGGTAAGGGGAAAAATAATTTTTTATGTACCACGAAATCCACGAGCCCATCGATGTCATGGTGGCTTTCAGGGCCGACAAAAAAGTCGAGCCCGTGGTTTTTAAGTGGGGCGGCAGGCATTATAAAGTGAGCCGCGTCAACTTGGTGCATAGCGAACGCCGCGGGCGCGAAAAGGTCTACATCTTTTCCGTGTCGGACAAGGCCAATGCCTTCCGGCTCAAGTTTTCGACCGAGACGCTCAAGTGGGATTTGGAGGAGATGGCCGTCTTGTAACATGTAGCATGTATCATGTAGCAGGTGCGGCTGCATTGGGATCGCATTGAATTAGTATGTCTTTTCATGACGTTTTGCGGCAAAAAATGGATGCGTATGCCCATTTGGTTTACGGATTGACGCGTAAATTTCCAAAAGAAGAACTTTATGGTGCCAGCTCGCAGTTGCGTCGGGCCGCGTTATCGGTGGTGTTGAATTACATCGAAGGATTTGCGCGCCAAAGGGACAGGGTAATGAAGAACTTTTTGCGGATATCTTATGGTTCGCTGAAGGAATCCCAATATTTGTTAAAATTTTCTTTAGACGAGAATTGGATTGGCGTTGAAGAATGCAATCGGGCGACGGTCTTGGCTTCCGAGATTGGAGCCATGCTTTGGTCCACCATCGACGGAATCAAAGACACATAGCTCGCCATGTCTGTAGCACATCGCGATCCGTAGCCTGCTACATGATACATGCTACATGTTACATGAAATATGCTCGTCCACATTGACATGAACAGTTATTTCGCCTCCGTGGAACAGCAGGCCAACCCGCATTTGCGCGGGCGCCCGCTGGGGGTTTGCGCGTACCTGCACAAGAACGGGTGCGTCATCGCGGCGTCCATCGAGGCCAAGAAGTTGGGCGTCAAAGTGGGCATGAGCATGGGCGAGGCGCGCGCAAAATGTCCGGAGATGGCGTTCGTGCAAAACGACCCGCCCAAATACCGCGCCGTGACTTCGCGCGTGTTTTCCATCCTGCACGAACTGACTGACAAAGTGGAACATTATTCCATCGACGAGGCGTTTTTGGATTTGACCGGCTGGTACCGCGACGAGGCCGAGGCCGCGTGGGCGCTGGCGCGCGCCAAATTGCGCATCCGGCGCGAGGTGGGCGAGTGGTTGGGGTGTTCGGTGGGTATCGCGCCCAACAAATTCTTGGCCAAGCTCGCGTCCGACCTGGAAAAACCCAACGGTTTGGTGGTTTTGAACGAACGCAATTTGGACGAGACGCTGGCCGGGTTGGAACTGGAAGACGCATGGGGCATCGGCAAGCGCATCCGCCGCCGTTTGAACCGCCTCGGCATCTTCACTTTGTTGGATTTGAAACGCCATCCCGTAGGCAACCTGATGCGCGCGTTCGGCAAGGCCGGGTGGCAATGGCACCGGCGCTTGCACGGCCATGAGGCCGACCGGCTTGACCAAGCAGGCGAACGCGTCCCCCAATCCGTGGGACATTCGTTTTGCGTGCCGAGAAGACCATCGTCGCAACCGTCGCATC
>JAKLEH010000028.1 GCA_022703155.1 Patescibacteria group bacterium
GCGGCGACGCCACCAACGGCGTCAAGAAAGTCGAAATCCTGGTCAACAATTCCATCGTCCAAACTTGCGAATACTACGACCGTACGGCCTCGCGCGCGTGTACCATCGCCATCAAGGGCGATGGGCCGCTGGCCTCCATGGGCACCATGGCCGTGAACGCGCGCGTCACTGACCTGAACGGCAACTCGACCTGGTCCGAGACCAAAGTCATCAACGTGACGGACATGAAGCTGGCCGACCAAGCCACGCTTAACGTTGGCTTTACGGCCACGCCGTCCAGCCAGTCCCTGTTGCCTGACCAGAGCAAGGACATAACGGCCGCGGCGCATGGCGTGAACGGCATCAAACAGATCGACATCTACGTCAACGACCGACTCGTCCAAACCTGCGGCGCCAACGGCGTCATAAACAACGATAAAACCTGCGGCGTACCGCTTTCCGGCAAAATGTACAACCCCGGAGCTTGGATGACCGTGAGCGTTATGGCCACGGACCTGAAAGGCAACGTTGCGTGGTCCATGCCCCAAACCTTCGTGATCCGCGATTACGGCGCCGACCCGCAATTGGATATGGAAGTGGCCATGTCCACCGAACCCAACTTAAACCTGAACGGAAAATTCGCGGACATTGTCACCCTGTCGCAAGCCCCATTCGGCATCCAAAAAGTTTTGATGCAGGCCGACGGCCAACCCATCCAAGCCTGCTGGTTCGGCCGCTATGAAGGCAAAGCCGAATGCCGCGCTACGCTCGACCTGAACAAAAAGAACGTGGGCGACAAAGTCGTTATCACGGCACAAGCCACGGACGCGTACGGCAACGTCAAGGAATCCAAACAGGTATATTTGGTACGCGCGCCTTCGGCCACGGAGTTGGTGAAGAATTATTTGGAATCATTCGTAAAAGGATAAACAGCAAACTTCGAACAGCAAACAGCAAAAACGTCCTGACGAAAGCCGGGGCGTTTTTTATTTCAATTTTTCCTCCCCTTGCGAAGGGGAGGTTGGGAGGAGTTTTTACACTAAACAATGCACCACCCCTAACCCCTCCTCGTCAAGGAGGGGAATAGAACAACAACCATTGACATTCCCGTCTTTTCCTGTCACCATCGCTTCGCGGTCGTTTATGGACGAGATGAGATAATAACCAAATGCGACCACACCTTCCAACTCGAACGCCTAATCCGCTGCGAATATGTATTGGGCAATATACGACGCCGCTTGCGGCGGACGTTATTTGGCCGGGCCATAACTCCCAAGCAGCGATAATCTGAACGCCGCCCGGCCATATCTTTTTCCGCTCGACGATACGGAATACGTGATTTACGAACCACATCGTCGGGGGACTCAACACCGAAAAAACGGTGTTTTTTTGTTTTATCGGGTAACCGATTTCGCGCCTCGCTAGCGGTTCTAACTTGAAGACTCCTCCCATTCGACTCGCTAACTTCTCTACGCTCGCTCAGGGCAAGCTCTGCTCCGACTTCCCTCGGAATGACAATACCGGCCTTGACTCCCCTGCGGTTTCAGGCAAGGTATGGGCGTATGCGACGAGCTTTTGACGCGATTCTGACATCGACATTGCTATTGTCGTTTTTACTCCCTCCCGCCGCGCAGGCGAGTACCAGGTACGGCGTACGGCGTACGCGTCCCGTACCCCGTACTTCGTACTCCGTACCGGTTCCCGAGTGGCTAGATCTATCCGCGCAAATCCCGACTACCAAACTCGACGAGTATGCGGAAGCGCCATACCTCTCTTTTGCCACGAGCCGCGGCGATCAATGGCTAGCCGGCAACAAGAACCAGCTTTTTTTGGTTTCCGACAAGACGGTCAAGGACCTGACGCCCGAACTTAAAAATTCCGGGTTCGTCAGCATCCGGCAGGTGGCCGGTGACGGTCAAGCGTGGCTGGTCATCGGCGATAGCAGCTTTTGGAACGCGCAGCCGGATTTGGCGTATTTGTACGACGGCATGTATTGGAAAAACGTAAGTTTCCTCATGTACAACTTGCCGCCAGAAGAATGGGTAGGCCAAGCCGTGGGCAAACGCGGCTTATGGGTCATACCCACTTCCGAGGGCGTTTACCAATGGGATACGGCCTTGACCCAACCGGCGGCCGTGGCCTACCCCGCGGCTTTCCGCGAGCCCGGCGTCTCAGACGTTAACTTCCACGCGGTCGAAGACGGTTGGGTGGCCGAATTCACGCAACCCAACGGACCCAAAACAAAACTTTACGGATCGCCGGTTTACGACCGCCGCTTCTTCTTTTTTGACGGCACCTCGTTCAAGGAGATAACCGGAATGTTCAAAGGTTTGGGCGACCGGTCGGTGGTGGCGTCCAACGGCGGCCGCATCTTCGCGTTCGGAGTGGCGCGCGACATGGCGAAAAAAGTATCGATCCAGGCTTTCGAAAGCGACGGGCGTGGTGCCGCCGACAAAAGCGGCGCGGCACGGCGTTTGTGGGACATCCGCGACACGCGGCCCCTGCTTATCGAGGGGCGTGCGGCTTGGATGGGCAAAGGCTGGCTCCTTTCCGACACGCAAAAAAACCTCGCCTTCTGCGACACCACGACGTGCCGCAAACTTAACGCGTCGCGCGACAACTTTTTGGAAGCCGGCTACGGCAAAAACGGCTCGGCGCTCCTCGTGGGCTACGCACGCGACGGACGAGGCGGGCTCAAGCCGAGGATGGCGAAAATCTCACTATAATTTGTAAGATTCATAAGATTTATAAGATTCATAAAATTGGGCTCAGGCCCAATTTTTAATCGTGAATTGAAACTGGCTCGAAATTTTATGAATCTTATGAATATTACAAATCTTATGAATCAAATCGGCAACGCCTCTTGCTCCCGATAATATTTCAACTCTTCGTCCAAGGTTTCCGATGGGACGTAGCCTCCGGCGTACAACACGCGGTCTTCGTAGCGCGTGATTTTGCTGTAGAGTTCCTCCTGCAGCAACGCGGGCAAACCCTCGGCGGTATGGCGCAGTTCGGAGATTTTTCCGTCGAATACGGACAACAAGCGCCGCGCTTCGTCCATGAGCGGAACCAATTGTTTTTTATGCGAACGGTAATAGTCTTCACACACATGGTGGCGCACCTCTTGGATTTCGTGGACTTCCTCGTCGCGCAAAACCGTATCCAAGTCCGCGTGTTCTAGCATCTCGTCCAAACCTTCAAAACCCGCTGTGTCGCGGAATCGCAACATGAGCTGCGCCGTGGAACGCCTGACCGCTTTGACCACCGTATCCCACTCGATCAACGCGCCTTCTTTGTTGAAAAACCTGGCCAACGCATAACGCGCAGGCCAAACGTCGCGCGCGAACTCGGATACGGCTTCGGCCACCTCGCCGGCCGACAATTCCTCGCCTTGGTCCAAACTGCGCACGATGTCTTCGGCTTGACCGCGCACCTCATCGTCGGCCAAATCCGACCAATGCTGCAGAAAACCGGCCATGGCCGTTTTGTCTCGCAAATCCAAATATAGTGATTCCATATGTTTCGCATTATACATCATGCCTTTCGCCGCTCATAGACAAACTAAAAAAACGGCCTCCAATCTGCGGAGGCCGTTTCTTGATGCTTAATTAGTCGATTTTTGGTCAACGGTATTTATTCAGAACCTCATTCAGCGCGGCACGGGTCGCCGGTCCCACGACGCCGACGCTGGAAAGCCCCTGCCGAACCTGGAATCGCCGGACCGCGGCCGTGGTAGCCGTGCCGTAAATGCCGGTTACCATCCCTTCGGGATAGATATCGGTCCCGAGAAACGCCAAGACCGCTTGAAGATGCCTAATCTCAATCGCCGACCCGGATACAGAACTCAAATCGTTATTGAACGAGAAATCTTTCGGAACATCATTGAAGGGCCAAGCCGGAACCGAATCCTTCACGGTTCCGAGCGTGATGGGCAACGTAACCTCGCAAGCCGGCACGCCCGTAAGCCGCGGTTCGGTATAGCCGTCGAAATTGAGGTTGCCGCTGATGGTCGAAGGCGACTGGTCCAGCGAACGGAGGTCGCTTATCGTCGTAATCGACCCGTCAATCACGTAGTCGTTATAAAACGCCTCGGACACGTCCAATACCAACTTGTTCCAATTCGGACCGAGCAATTGAGCGGCCACGGCCTCATCCAAAATCGGATGGAGTATGCCGCCAGTTTGGACCAAATATACCGTCGGGATGCTGGGGAATTTTATCAGACGCAAGCCGGGACGATATGCCACGTTCCTGCCGAGAGGTATTTTCGCCAAATTCTCTTTCGTAACGGTGTGCACGTTCTTGAAATCGCAATACCAAGAGAAGTACACGGCCGAATTCGGAAACGCATGACGGCGACCGTCCGCTCCCAGATAGTACACGGTCGAGTCTTCTTGAGTTGCCGGATTTCCGTCATCCTGCAATTTCACCAAATCATGCATGTCATAGCCCAAAGCCTTCATGGCCGCGACAAGCGCCGGATCGATGCTGAATCCAGTTGTCGCATATCCACGCGCAGGTTCAGCCGAACCTCCGCCTCCGCCGCCTCCCCCGCCGCCTCCCCCGCCGCCGCCAGAGCCGTCACGGGTTATGGTGTAGGTGTGCGTGGCGGTCGTACCCAAAGCTCCATGCGCCACATTCGATAAAGTGATGGCCACCGTCGGATTCGGCGGAGCGGCGTGCGTATCCAGAACGTGTAACGGAATGGTGCCGCTCAAACTGCCGGCCGGAATGGTCAAAGTGCCGCTGTTCAAAAAGTAATCGAAACCGTAAACCGCCGTGCCGCCGCTGACCGCGTAATTCAAAGTCACGTCTTCCAAACTGGTCCGCGACATGGACACGGTGATGGTCGGGTACGCGGTCGTGCCCGCGCCGCTCGAAGCTGCGGCAGAGAATTGGACGACCGGTACGGAATAAGCTGCCAAACCGTTCCTAATTTCGCCGCCAGCCGACCAGAAGTCGCCGCCCAACACCCATTTGCCCAAGGTGGTGTTCAAGGCCATGCTCATGACATTGGAGTCTATATTCGGATTCCAGGCGCCAACCGTACCGTCGGCCGGATAGACGAAAGCCGCGCCGTTCCGCAGTTCCCCGCCAATCGTTGAGAACGCGCCTCCCGCGTACAGCATGGTTCCGCTTTGATCCAATTTAAGCGCATAGACGCTTGCGTCAGGCGACGGATTCCAAGTCGTAACGCTGCCCGTACCGGCATTCAGCGCCGCAAAGTAATTCCTTGACTCAATGTCGACGGTCGTAAAACTGCCGCCCGCATACAATGTCGATTCGTCCTTTGACAAAGCCAACGCATACACGCCTTGATTAGACTCCACACTCCATACGTGCGTGGCGTCGGCCGTGTCGATATCCTCTATGCGTCCGACATACGTACAAATCGGAAACACCGCCAACAACACGGGCCCGGGATCAAGCCGGCAGCGCCGTCGATACTCGCCGATATACAGAGAAGAACCGGAATTGTTCAGTATCAACGAACGAACCCAGTAGCCGGGCGACGGATTCCAGTCGGTGGACGTGGCCGTAACCGCACCGATGGCCGCCAAATTCACCCTCGGTTCCCCGCCGATGTTGGAAAAGTCGCCACCGGCATAAATCTTTGACCCGTCAGGCGCAACGGCCAACGCATACACCGAAGCGTCGGCGCCCGGTTCCCAATCGGTGAGCGCACCAGTTGTTCGGTTGACCGCGGCGATGCGATTGCGGCGCGTGCCGTTCACGGTGGTGAAATCGCCGCCCATGTACAAAGTGGAACCGTCCGGGCTCAAGGCGAGCGCACGGACAGAGGAGTTGGGATTCGGATTCCATGAACTCGCTTGGCCGGTGGTCAAATCCACTTCCGCCAAATTATTGATCCACGAACCGCCCGCCATGCTGAAATCGCCGCTGACGTAAAGCGCGCTGCGGCTGGAATTAAAGGCCAACGTCTCCGCGTTTTGGTTGATGTTGGGATTCCAACTTGTGGCCAAACCCGTGGCTTTATCGATCGCGCCAATGTAATAACGGGTCTGTCCTCCCAATGAAGTAAAATTGCCGGACGCATAAATTCTTGAGCCGTCTTGTTCCAAAGCCAAAACCGAACTGTTGGACGCGGGATCCCAAGCGGTGGACGAACCGGACGCGAGTTCCACCGCGGCCAAGCCGTTCCTGGACGCGCCGCCGATATTCATGAACAAACCCCCGACGTACAAAGTCGAGCCGTCCAAAGCCAAAGCCTCTACTTGGGAGTCGGGCGACGGATTCCACGCCGTCGATGAGCCCGAAGCCGTATCAATAGCGGCTAAAAAGTTGCGCGCATCGCCACCCACGTTGGTGAAATACCCACCGACGTACAAAGCCGACCCGTCCGCAGGCATGGCCATGGCCAAAGCGGCGGAATTCAAACTCGGATTCCAGCTCGTCGAAGATCCGGTCACGGCATTGAATTCAGCCAAAAAATTCCTGGCCACGGATTCGTTTTGGATGAGGCTGAACCAACCGGATGCGTATACGCTAGTGCCGGTCGCGAACATGGAAATGACAGCGCCATCCATATTCGGATTCCACGAGGTTATGTTGCCCGTGGCCGTATCAAACGAAGCCAAGCGTCCGCGGCCCACGACTCCCGGATTTCCGAATTGCGTAAAATAACCGCCGACATACAAAGTGGAACCGTCAGGGCTCAAGGCCAAGGCGTAAACCGAATCGTTAGGCTGCGGGTTCCAAGAATCCACCGTCCCATCGGATAGGATATGGGCCAAATACGGACGATCTTGACCGCCGATTTTGGTGAAAACGCCTCCCACATACCAACCGCCAGATCCATCCGCTATCGCGGCCATGACCTTGTCGTTGGTTTTGGGATACGCGGCAACCGGAGCGCCGGTTGTCGGACTTAACGGCACGGCATACCCGATAACCGGGCCCACGTACGTAAACGAGCCGCCTATATAGGATTTATTGCCCGTGGTCACCACGGAATAAACCCCACCGTCCGTACCCCAGATGTTGGAGTCGGAAGTGTTGGACTGGGCCAAGGCCGCAGGCACGGCCAACGTCCAGGCGCAAACCACGGCGCCCAACGCCAGCAACCAACCACGCAAACTTAAAGGGTATTGCATATAAAAAATGTTCATTTGATTTGTGTCTAATTATAGCACAGTTTTAGGCACGGCACCTGATCGGGTTAAAACCTTGCCAAAAATCCGGTTTTGAGCTAACCTTGGCCTACTAAATTAAACGCGTCCCGTCCTATGTCGGACGTCATTAATCCGGTGGTCGAAATTCCGACTTCCTAATAATGACTTCAGACGTTCCGACGGCGCGCGTCTCTCCGCTGTCCGCGCAGGGGTCTGCCCGGGGCGGGGGTAAAAAACATTAATTCACATGCTTATGTCTACGACCCCAACGCCTAACCAAGAAACTACCCAGCTCGGCAAACTGCTCGAGGACAAGGCCTACACCACATACCCGCAAATCGGCGAAGTGGTGCACGGCAAGGTCATCGCCGTGGGCCGCAACGAAGTGCGCGTGGACCTGAACGGCTTGGCCGTGGGCTTGGTCCGCGGTCCGGAATTGGATCCTCAAGCCTTGCTTACCGTGGGCGACGAAGTCGACGCCACGGTGGTGGATTTGGACAACGAATTCGGCGAACTCGAACTCTCTCTGAAGGGCGCGGGCCGCAAGAAGACCTGGGAACGCCTCAAGGAAATCTTCACCAGCGGCGCCATCATCCAGGCGCGCATCACCGAAGCCAACAAAGGCGGCCTCATCGTACGCCTCGAAGGGCTTTCCGGATTCTTGCCCGTGTCCCAACTCTCCCCCGAGCACTATCCCCGCGTGCAGGGCGGCGAAAAAACCCGCATCCTCGAAAAACTCAAGGAGCTGGTGGGTAAGGAGCTCGACGTCAAAGTCATCGACGTGAACGAAGAGGAAGGCAAATACATCGTGTCGGAAAAGGCCGTGTGGGAGACGCGCCAAGAAAGCGTCATCTCCAAATACAAGGTCGGCGATACGGTGGAAGGCTCGGTAACGGCCGTCACGGACTTCGGCGCCTTCGTCAAGTTCGACGCCAACCTCGAAGGCTTGGTGCACATCAGCGAAATCGCCTGGCAGCGCATCGACCATCCGCGCGACGTGCTCAAGGTGGGCGACCGCGTGCGTGCCGAAATCATCAACATCGAAGGTTCCAAGATTTTCCTGTCCATGAAGAAGCTGGTGGACGACCCCTGGCTCCGTGTTGGCGAGAAGTACAAGGTCAACCAATGGGTCAAAGGCCGCGTGCTCAAGATCAACCCGTTCGGGTTATTCGTGGAATTGGACCCGGACATCCATGGCCTGGCCCACATCTCCGAACTCTCGGATAAGCCGGTCAAGGACGTCAACGAAGTGGCGCGCACCGGAGACGAATTCGACTTCCGCATCGTCTCGATCGACGCCCTGAACCACCGCTTGGGCCTCTCATTGAAGAAGCTCAAGGAGGAGAAGGCGGCGGCGTAAGACGGGAAAAAAACAAGAAGAAGGAAAAAGGCCGCCGGATGTAAAAGTCCGGCGGTTTTGCTAAACTGTGGCCATATGAAAATCGCCTACGTGGACGGTTACAAAATCCGACAGACGCTAGACACGGATTTTGGCGCCATCCATTCCCACAGCGTCAAACCGACCCAGTACTCCCCCAAGTTCTTCATACCCAAAGGCGAAACGTGGATTGACCACCGTTTCAAAAAGGAAACAGCTTTTCTGCTCAAAGAAGAGGCATGGTACAAATCGATAACGCAAAGCTATCACCTCGCGCGGAAACGTCGCATGGAAGAATTGAGCAAGGCCGGAGCCCCGCCCGCGTTCATCAGACGCAAGACGCGCGCCCAAGGCCTGAACGTCATGTACGTGGACGGCGCGATAATCCGCAAACATCTGGATTTCGAGTTCGTGTGCGGCGGACACGACCTGGTGTACGATTACATTCCCACAAAAACCATCTGGGTCGACGTGACCATGGACCCGCGCGATTTGCCGCCCGTGCTGTTGCACGAGATGACCGAACGCGAACTCATGGCCCAAGGCATGAAATACGAATCGGCCCACGAATTCGCCACGGCCACGGAAAGGCTGATGCGGCGCGCGCAAGGCGGAATCTACCAGGGCGACCCCGGCTATCCGCTTGGCCTCACCCAAAAACAATTCATAAAGAAATACGTAAAAAGCTATGCGACTCATAAAGGTTAAACATTTCCGCCAGCGCCCGGACTACTGCGGCCCGGCCGCACTCAAAATCCTGCTCTCGCATTACGGCATGGACATCGCAGAGCCCAAATTGGCCAAACTTTCCGAGTGCCGCAAAGACGTGGGCACGCACCATATCGGCATGCTGAAAACTGCCCGGGCTTTGGGCTTTAAAGCCAAAGCCAAAAAACTCAGCAACTTTGAGGATTTGGACAAGCTCGTGAACTTACGCGGCATCCCCGTGGTCGTGGGTTGGTTCAGCGAATGGACCGACCACTATTCCGTGGTCATCGGTTTGGACAAAGAATTCGTGTATCTCGACAACCCGGAACGCGATAAGCCCGTGCACAAAATCGAACGCTGGCTGTTCAACCACCTGTGGTTCGATTTCATCGGCAAAAACGACGAGCGCGTATGCTGGAGGTGGATGATGTGGGTGGAGAAGAAGTCGGAAGTCGGAAGTCGGAAGTCGGACGGGTAAACAGCAAATTCCAAACAGCAAACGGCAAAAAATGGAAGATTTTGTTGTTTGTTTTTTGCTGTTTCGAGTTTGTTGACTAAGCGCTCAAAAAAAGCTAAAATTTCCTTTCAAACGCTATGAATCCAACACTCAGAAACGCCTTGATTTTCATCGGGGCCATCCTGTTGACGGGCGTGGTTTTGGCCTCCATGACTTTGGAAAACGCCAAAAAGACGGACATCGCCACGTTGGCCAACGACGTGCAAAACGGCAATGTGACCAAACTCGTGGTGAGCGGCAACGAGGTCACGGTCACGTACAAAGACAACACCCAGGCCAGGACGCAAAAGGAAGAGGGCGACTCGCTCCCCACGGTGCTCAAAAACTACGGCGTGGACACGGAGAAGACGCGCGCCATCCCCACCGAGGTCAAAGAACCCAGCGGTTGGAGTTATTGGCTGTCCATCCTGATCCCCAACTTTTTGCCCATCGTGCTCTTGGTTTTGGTCATGTGGTTCTTCTTCCGCCAGGTGCAAGGCCAGAATAACCGCGCCATGCAATTCGGACAGATGGCAGGGCACGAAATTCCCAAAGACGCCAAAGACAAAATCACGTTCAAGGACGTGGCCGGCGTCAAGGAAGCCAAACACGAACTCGTGGAAATCGTGGACTTTTTGAAGACGCCGGAAAAATTCTCGGCCTTCGGCGCCAAGATTCCCAAGGGCGTATTGCTCATGGGCACCCCGGGCACGGGCAAAACCCTGCTCGCGCGCGCCGTGGCCGGCGAAGCCGGAGTCCCCTTCCTGTTCATCAGCGGTTCGGAATTCGTGGAGATGTTCGTGGGCGTGGGCGCTTCCCGCGTGCGCGACCTGTTTGAGCGCGCCAAGAAGAACGCGCCGTGCATCGTGTTCATCGACGAAATCGACGCGGTCGGCCGCCAGCGCGGCTCGGGCTTGGGCGGTTCGCACGACGAACGCGAACAGACGCTGAACCAGATACTGGTGGAGATGGACGGCTTCGAGCCCAACGCCGGAGTCATCGTCATCGCCGCAACCAACCGACCTGACGTTTTGGATCCGGCCCTTCTCCGTCCCGGCCGCTTTGACCGCCGCATCGTGCTCGACCCGCCGGACATCGACGACCGCGAAGCCATTATCAAGATACACGCCAAAAAGAAACCGCTGGCCAAAGGCGTATCGCTGCGCAAACTGGCTGAACGCACGCCTGGTTTTTCGGGCGCGGACTTGGCCAACCTGATGAACGAGGCGGCCATCCTGGCCGTGCGTCGCAACAAAACGTCAATCAACGAAGATGAGTTGCTGGAATCCATCGAAAAGGTCATGCTCGGACCCGAACGCCGCGGCCGCGTGATGAACGAACACGAACGCGAAATCACGGCTTACCACGAAGTGGGCCACGCTTTGGTCGCGCACCTGCTCCCCCACTCCGACCCGGTACAAAAAGTCAGCATCATCTCGCGCGGACGCGCCGCCGGTTACACCATCAAAACCCCGACCGAAGATCGCCACATGCGGACGCGCGAAGAATACCGCGAGGACATGGCCGTGGGTCTGGGCGGTTATGCGGCCGAGCAGATCATCTTCGGAGATATCACGACCGGCGCCTCGAGCGACATGAGGCACATCACTCAAACCGCGCGCGACATGGTGACCCAATGGGGCATGAGCGAAGTTTTGGGTCCGCGCGTGTACGGCGAACGTTCGGACATGATCTTCTTGGGCCGCGACATCCACGAAAACCGTGACTACTCGGACAAAAAAGCCGAACTCATCGACACGGAAATCGACGGCCTCATCCGCGAAGCTTTGGACCGCGCCAAGACATTGATTGCGGACAACCGCGAAGCCATGGACAAGGTGGCCAAAGTCCTGCTCGAAAAAGAGACGCTGGAACGCGAAGCCTTCTTGGAGGCCATCGGTTTGCCCGCGGCCAATCCGGATAACAGACCGGAAGCGGGTCGAAAGAGGAAAGAGGAAAGAGGAAAGGCGGAGGTTGAAGAGGCGGAAGCGTAATCCCCCCTCTGTCCCCCTTGATAAGGGGGATGCGACAAATAGCAAACCAATTCAACACGCGGCGCCGAAAGGCGCCGTTTGTGATAGAACGGAAAACAAATGGGCAATCCGTTCGGGAACGTTAACTCTCCTGGCCTCCGGCCATCCTCCCCATTCGACTCGCCTCGAGTGGACGCTCGCTCAGGGCAAGCTCTTAACGAGGGGGGAATTGTCGTTAAACAAATTGATGGGAGCTTTGGAGTACGCTCTGGATAACAACGAATTGCCGGCTTGACGCGAATTGCCGCCGTCCGAGGCCTTCGTGAACATGATCGAGTAGGTTGAACGCCAATTTCCTCACCATAAAGTCATCGATCTGGACGATTGGGACCAATACCAATATGAAGATGGCAAAATTACCGGCCGCATCAAACCCATGGACCTGTACGCTGACGTCGGACCGGCTTGCTAAGCGGAACCGTCATCATCTCGAACGACAGCCTCAACGTCGCGCAGCGCACCGTGGTATTGGGGAGTTTGTGGATTGAGTAAAAAGGGAGACGACGGTCGGAAGTCGGAAGTCGGAGACGGAGGCAAGCAGTCATTTGTCGAAGGTCTAAAGTCGTTGGTCTAGGGTGGGCTTGCGACTTGAAATTCGCAATCCGTAACTTGCCTTGGCGTGGGTTTTTTTGTTTACAACTGGAACCATTCCGACCTTCGACCTCCGACTTCCGACATGCTATATTATCCCCATATGCTCAAGTCAAAATCGTTCATTCCGCATGACCGACCGATATACCGCGAGGTCATCCCCCACGCCCTCACTTTCGCGTGGAAACATCCGTTATTCTGGTTCCTTGGTTTGTTCGCGGCCGTGTTCAATACGAGCGGCGCTTTGGACGTGTTCTGGAAATTCTGGAATGCG
Organism: Patescibacteria group bacterium; assembly: GCA_022703155.1. Taxonomy (GTDB): domain Bacteria; phylum Patescibacteriota; class Patescibacteriia; order 2-12-FULL-60-25; family 2-12-FULL-60-25; genus MWCR01. The sequence continues at coordinate 12,593 of JAKLEH010000028.1, forward strand.
GTCCAATCCCAAGGCACGGACCTGTTCGTGGGCCACGCGGCGCTCAAAATCTGGTACGCGGCCCAGGCCGGCGGCACGGCAGGCATCAACTGGCTGCCGTTCGCCCGCGGCTTGGTCGGCGTCCTGATGTTCTTCGTGATCTTCGTGGCCATCGCCGCGTTTTCGTTCATCGCCCAAGGCGCCTTGGTCTATGCCATCGGCGGTTGGACCATGGGCGGACGCAAGGCGTTGCTTAAAAAATCCTTGACCGTTGGCGCCAAAGCCGCGGTCCCCATCGCCGTGCTCAATATCCTGCTGGTGGTTTTCGTATGGATCGCGCGGTTCGGCGCTTCTTTACCCTTGGCCATGGCCTTGGGGCGCGACAGCGGCGTGTTCGCGGCCGTGTACGTGGTTTCGTTCATCGTCTTTACGGTCGTAGCCATTCTGTTTTCCATTATGCAGGTCTACGCCTTGAACGCCATGGTCATGCAAGGGGCCAACCTGGCGAAAGCCATGGCCCGCGCTTGGAAAGTGGTGCGCGAACACTGGTTGGTCACGCTCGAAACCGCCATCCTGCAATCGTTGGTCATCGTGATTTTAGGCATCGGCGCGACGCTGGTCCTGACCCTGTTATGCCTACCCCCGATTTTGCTCTTCAGCTTCGCGGTCATGAGCGCCAATTCCCTGCTCATGGAAATCAGCGTAGGCGTGCTCACCGCCATCGTCTTTTTAGCCACGTTGGCCTTTGCTGGTTTTGCCGTGACCTTCCAATATTCCACTTGGACCATGGTCTTCCGCAAGTTCGGTGAAGGCGGCGTAGCGCCCAAACTCCATCGTCTGTTCCGCAGCCTGACCGGCAACACAAAGGTTCCGCAATCGTAAACCCGTTTATAAAGTTATTAGGTTCATAAAGTTTTTGTTGTTCATGGTTTGACGCATTCCGACTTTATAACTTTATAAACCTTATAAACTTTTTAAATTCATATGCCAGTCCCCAAGCCCAAAACCCAGTCCATCGAGGACCTGTTCAAGAAATCCGCGGCCACGAGCACCCAGGCCGCCGCGGCTCCGGCCACGGCACCGGGTTTGTTTAAGGGCGCTCCGGCCAAAGTTTCGGGTGCCGGCATCCAAAAGAAAAAGAGTCCGTCGGAAATGACCCAGATTGAGTTGCTGGAATCCAAGATGAAGGAAATCCAGACCACGGATTTGGAAAAGATCGCCCAGCAAGACGCCCTAAAGCACAACCTGCCGTACATCAACCTCAAAGGCTTTCCCATCGCGCCCGAAGCCTTGTCGCTCATCGACGAGGAGGAAGCGCGCGACGCGCATTGCGTCGCCATCGTAAAATTGGCCGAATCCATCCATTTGGCCACGGACCTGCCCAACGAAAAAGTCGACAAGATCGCCACGCGGTTGGCCAAAGCCGAAGTCTCGGACGTGCAGGTCTATTTCTGCTCCAAAGACAGCTTCGAATTCTCGATGAGCCTGTACGCGGCTTTGCCTAGGGCCATCGAAGTCGTAACCGGCGTAAAAATTGACGCCGACGCGTTGCAGCGCATCGAAAAGGAAATCACCAACTTCCAAGAACTCCAGAATAAACTCGAAGGCGCCTCGACCACGGATTTGGTGACCATGATTTTGGGCGCGTCGCTCAAAGGCAACGCCTCTGACGTGCACATCGAAGCCGAGGAAAGCGACGTCAAAATTCGCTTCCGCATCGACGGCATTCTGCACGACGCGGCCGTGGTGCCCAAAGACAAATGGAAGATGATCATCTCGCGCATCAAACTGTTGGCGGGCATGAAGATCAACGTGGAATCCGTGCCCCAAGACGGCCGCATCACCATTTACCTGCCCAATGAAAAAATCGAAATCCGCGTCTCCAACCTGCCCACGGCCTACGGCGAATCCGTAGTCATGCGTTTGTTGCGGCCCAAATCGATTTCGTTGGATTTCGAACAATTGGGCATCCGCGGCTTGGCTTGGGAACGGCTTAAGACGGAAATCGAACGGCCCAACGGCATGATCGTGACTACCGGCCCTACGGGTTCGGGCAAAACCACGACCCTATACGCCATTCTGAAAAAACTCAATTCGCCGGAAGTCAAAATCATCACGCTTGAAGATCCGGTCGAATACAAATTGGCCGGCATCAACCAGAGCCAAATCGACCACGGCAAGGATTACACTTTCGCCAAAGGTTTGCGTTCCATTTTGCGCCAAGACCCGGACATCGTGATGGTCGGCGAAATCCGCGACTTCGAGACGGCCGAAATCGCCACCCAAGCCGCGCTCACGGGCCACTTGGTCATTTCCACCATCCATACCAACAACGCGGCCGGGTCCATTCCCCGCTTCCTTTCCATGGGCGTCAAGCCGTTCTTCTTGGCGCCGGCCCTGAACTGCGTCATCGGCCAACGTTTGGTGCGCCGCCTGTGCCCCGATTGCCGCAAACCGGCCGAATTGGACGAAGCCATCCTGGAACAGATAAAGAAGGAACTGACCGATTTGCCTCCGGCGTCCAACATAAAGCTCGACATCGACAAACTTCAGTTCTTCACGCCTCCGGGAGACAACAACCCGTGCAAAACCTGCAACGGTCTGGGTTACAAAGGCCAAATGGGCATCTACGAAATCTTCACCATGAACAAGGAGATTGAGCACATGATTTTGGGCGAGGCGGTGTCCGAATACGACATGTTGGCCGTGGCCAAAAAATACGGCATGATCACCATGACCCAAGACGGCTTGCTCAAAGCCCTGGACGGCACCACCAGCGTGGACGAGGTGCTGCGCGTGGCGGGCATGGAAATCGAAGAGCCGACCGACGAGGAACTGGACAAGCAAAAAAAGAACGTCGAGAACGTTGCCCAAACCGAACCCCCAAAAACGTAAACTCTAAAAAAAGGCCTGACGGCCTTTTTTGAAAAACAAAAACCGCCAGCTGGTCGACTGGCGGCGGAGAAACGCTGGACCGGGCATGTCAGGTCGTTCTGGAAGGATAATCCGACGGGCGTCCGTTGGGCTTGTCTTCGCCGTTCTCGTCTTCGTGCGCGGACGGCGGCACGTCCGCGGTTTCGGCTTCCATTTGGCGGATGATGCCGTGCAACAAATCGCGAAAGCCCGGCATACCGCGGGCGACGCGGATGCGCTCGATTTGGCGCAACCTGGTGACCTGGTCCAAAGTGAAGGTGCTGCTACCGTTGCTAGCCATGATCTTCTCCAGCCTTGGCATGCGAAACGTTCCCGCTTCCGCGTTCACGCGCAGGCACGCTTGGCTCTTAGGGCTGACTGCCAAACCGGCAGAAGACATCTCCGACATGGAGATGGCGCGATTATGGGACCAAACGCCCCAAACGTCAAGAGAAAAAAGCCTCCGCTGGGAGGCTTCCGTTTTATATGTCGATCCTAACCTCAATCGGCCGCTTGCCGGCAAGCCAATTGGGTATCTTTTCCGGCCATTCGACCAAAACCGCGGTTCCGGTTTCGAGCAACTCCTCGTCCAAATCCAGCGCCACCAAATCCCGTTCGTCCTCGATGCGATAGGCATCGACGTGGACAAGACGACGGAGCTCTAAGCCCGAAGCCCGAAGTCCGGCATGACGCGCTCCGGGCTCAGGGCTCCGGGCTTGATAGACGCGAATCAGCGCAAACGTCGGGCTGGTGGCGCGCTTAAGGGCGCCGAGCTCGCGGGCCAGGTATTGCACGAGCGTGGTTTTGCCCGCGCCAAGCGGACCCTGCAGCGTCACGACAGCGCCGGGCCGTATCATCGAAGCCAGATGTTCGGCCACCGGGCGCCAAGCGTCCAAATCCTCAACCAAAAAACGCTTGGCCGTGCGGCCGTGTTTGACGGTGACTTTACGAGTTTGCGGATTCATAGAATGTTGTCATTCCGACGGAGTCCCGATGTGGCATCGGGACGATTGGAGGAATCGTTGTTTTTTAATTAACCGAGATTCCTCGACTCGGTCTCGCTGTACACGGACCTCGCTCACAATGACAAATCACAAATCCAAATCCGGTTGGGCGTCCAAAGTCTGCCAACGCGGAAGTTTTTTGCCGGCCAAAACGTTCCAATAACCCGCGGCCGCGATCATGGCGCCGTTGTCCGTATGCAAGCCTTTGGCCGGTGACAAAAATGCGACTTCCGGACACTTGCGTTTCAATGCGGACTTCAACGCTTTCTGCAAAACCAGGTTAGCCGAGACGCCGCCCACCACGGCGAACGCCTTGGGTTTGGCTTTGAGCGCGGCTTTAACCGTCTTGGACACCAACACGTCCACGATGGCGGCTTGGATGGAAGCGCAAAGGTCGTGTAACGCTGAACGTGTATCGCACAACGCCGAGCCCCGCGTCTCGAGGCGATCCGCAGTTCCTTTCGGCGTTACACGTTGCGCGTTTCGCGTTGCGCTTTCCACAAGTTGCCTGACCGCGGTTTTCAAACCTGAAAAACTAAAGTCCAGCGACGGGTCGTGGAGCATGGGACGCGGCAAATCGAATGCTTTAGAATCGCCATTCGCCGCCAACTTTGAAAGATGCGGACCGCCAGGATACGGCAAACCCAGCAACTTGGCCGTCTTGTCGAACGCCTCGCCGGCCGCGTCGTCGCGCGTCCGACCAAGGACCTTGTATTTGCCGTAATCGGTCATGAGCACCAATTCGGTGTGGCCGCCGGACACCAACAGGAACAGGATGGGAAAGCGCCATTTTTTGCGGTTGGCCGGCACGAGCCACGCCGAAGCCAGATGTCCTTCGAGGTGGTTCACCGGAATCAGCGTCTTGCCCATGGCCCAGGCCAAAGTCTTGGCCGATTCCACGCCCACGCGCAAAGCGGTCGCGAGACCGGGACCTTGCGTAACCGCAATAGCGTCGAACTTATCGTGTAACGCGTATCGTGTAACGCCAGGCCTGACGTCGCGCGTCGCGCGTCGCGCGTTGCGCGTCGACCCCAAAGTCTTATCCAGCAGCGCGACGATTTCCGCCACATGCGTACGTGCGGCGACTTCCGGCACCACCCCGCCGTAACGCGCGTGGATGGGGATTTGGGTGGCGATCAGATGACTCTTCAAGCGAACCGCGTAACGTGCATCGTGTAACGCCGCACCTCCAGGCTGAAGTTTCGCGTTGCGCGTTGCGCGTTGCGCCTCCAAAAGCGCCACGCTGGTTTCGTCGCAGCTGGTTTCGATGCCTAACATCCTGATTTTACGGGGTTGCGGTTGTCGTTTTTTGGCCATATGGCTCAGGCCAAAGTTTAGCATGTAGGCATGGTTTTTCAAGGGTCAGCCGACCAAGAAAAAACCCGTCCCAACTGAATGTTGGGACGGGCTTAATTTCATTTCGCGTTTTATTTGACGTAACCCAACACCCTGACCACGGCCCAACTGAACGGAGTCAACGGATCGTGGCTGTACAGCGTCCGGTAGGCCAGCAAACCTGCCCTTTCTTTGGACAAATCGCGCGCGAACCGGATGCGATATAGCAAGGCGTTCCAAGCCAGATTCTCCTTATATACCTTGAAGTTCGGATCATGGCCGAAAATGCGGCGGAAGACGGGCAGGACCGTATTGACGCGGGCGCGTTCCAAAGCGAGGTTGCGCGCGAGCGGTATCAGGCCCGTGGCCAGTCGCTCGACGTCCGACCAGACCACGTCAGAACGATGCACGGTTTCCATGTAGTCGCGGATAATGGCGCGGCGTTCGCCCCGGCCGAACTTAATCGTGGCCGCCGAATTGCCGCACAGGACGAAGTTGCGGATGGCCACGGCTTGGTCTTGAGTCAAAGCCAAACCGAATTCCTTGGCGTCGGCCAAAACCTGCTTCAGCACTTCGTCGGACAATGTTTGGTCGCAAACCGTGGGCAGTTCACTCAGCAACGCTTGGAGATTTGAAGGATTGGTGAAATGTCCGGTTTCCGCAGTGCCGCCCGTGGGCGACGTGTACTTGATGGCGTGGGACAGGATCTGCGACGGCTGGCCGGTCGTGGAATAATACCGCAGATACACGGTGTAACTTCCGGAAACATCCGGCAACTCAAACGTTACTGACGGCGCGAAAGCGTTAAGCGACGTATTGGACAGCGCCGGATCCAATGAGGCCGCATATCCCCTGACCGTGGCCATATCCGCGTTTAGCGCCAAGTTCAAAACTTTGTTTTGCGTTTCGGCCGCGCCGTTGTTGATGGTGAAGTCCAAAGGCACGACTTGGCCGTTTACGGTCACGCCGACCGCCGGAGCCATGCTCACGCCGCCGCCTCCGGTTTCGCAACCCGTGGTCGTGAACGTCTGGTCCGTGCTCGTGGCCGAATTCAACGCCGCGTCACGGGACACGACCTTATAATGATACGCCGTGCACGCCGAGAGACCGACCAGCGACTTGGTGTGACTGGTGACACCCGGAGACGCATCGGTTTCCGTGGTAGC
>JAKLEH010000029.1 GCA_022703155.1 Patescibacteria group bacterium
AGTGGTCGCCTTGGGTGGTCAACGACGTCAAGATCGCTACGCATGCGGACGCGACCGGCGCCCAGACCGCTACCATGAGCCAATCCGACATCCAAGCCATCGGCGTCAACGGTTCGGCCATGGTGTTCGCGTCCGTGGTGATAACGGCCGACGAAATCGACAAGAACAATTCCACGATGGGTTTGTACATCGAGGGCGCCATGCCCATCACCGTGTTCGTGTGCGACAATCCGTGGCCGCCGTTGGACGCCAAGGGCAACATCGTGCCGTTCCGCGACGAGTTGGCCACGGTCACGACGGGTTTGGGCCAGAAGTGGCTGAAGAGCACGGAATACGAAGCGGCCGCCGACAAACAAGTTTTCCTCAACGGTTTAGGATATTACAATTTCCAAACGTTATATTGCCGCGACCGCGGCAAGACCGTGGTTCCGCCATTGGTCGCGAACCTCGTGCCCAACACCACGGTGGACCAATCCATGGGCATATTGCGCCAGTACATTTTCGTGTTCGACGACGCGGCTTATAAGAGCGACGCCATCGGCATCCGCGTGTTCCAGAACCCGTTCCATTATTCGCCGCTCGAATGGTACAAGGCCCAAGGCTTTACGGGCACTCCGCAGAGCGTAAAAGTCGACGGTTTCGACGCGGTCAAAGACGCGGATACCATTTATATCGGCTTCCCCAACACCAAAGGCTTGGCCGAGAATATCTACCAGAACATCCTGGTTGTTTCGCGCAACCCGGGTTCGTCCGTGGTGGCCAGCGAAGTGTTCGACCAGCTGATAACCAACATGGTGTTCAACACCAACTTCTCGTTCGACAACACCAACGTGTGCGTGGAGGGCGGCAAGACCGGCCAGCAGGGCGCGGCGCCGTACGTCAACCCGGCCGAGAACGTCAACGAACCCGTGGTGTGCGTGTCGGATTGGGACTGCCTCAAGATCAAATCCACCTTGCGTTGCGCCAGCTTCAAATACAAGTTGCGCCACGATTTGCAGCGACTCTCTGACTTCAAGGCTTTGGGCGACATGCTGGAGAAATACAAATCGGCCAATGGCTATTACCCGCAATTGACGCAAGGCACCTTCCAGAGTGCGCGCACCAATTCGCTTTGGCCTTCATGGTTGGAAAAATTGTCCGTGGACGTGGGTAGCGATTCCAAGTTCCCGGTGGATCCGGTCAACAAATTCGTGGCGTGCGGCATATGCCAACCGCCGGAAGGTTCGACCGAATCGGCCACGCATCCGTGCAATACGGTCAAGGATTGCCCGAGCAAGCAGTACACGTGCGCGATGAAGGAAGGCTTCGATCCGGGCACGTGCTGGAATACGGACAAGCGCCAATTCAAATGCCCGTACATGGACCAAACCGGCGCCTATCCGTCCACGACCTACGACCCGTACGGCAAGGAGGAGCCGTGGGCCCAATCGCGTTTCTACCAATACCGCGCGTTGGACGGCGGCAAACGCTATGAGTTGTCCGCGAATTTCGAATACGCGCCGCCCGAATTCGACCCCGTGACAGGCAATACGGTCAAATGGTGGACGCCGCCGTTCCCCAAGGAAATCCAGCAATGCTACACCAGTTCGACCTTGTCCAACGGCCGCATCTGCAACACTTCTGCCGATTGCAAACCGTGCCTCAACCCCAGCGCTCCGACCTGCGGTTCGTGGTATCCGGCCAATTCGTGCAAGCCCGTGGGTTTCAAGTGGGTCTATAAGAACATCTGCAACAACAACGTTTCCGGCGAGAGCGGCATTTGCGGCGACGGCATCATCGGCGGCGCGTGTTTGGACGGAACCAACAAGGGCAAGAGCTGCAAAGCTGACGGCGATTGTCCGGGTTCGACCTGCGGCGCCACCGAGGTGTGCGAGTTGGGCCAGACCAAATTGGCGGATTGCGATTATGCAGGCGTCAAAGACGGGGCCAAACTTCAAGTTTGCCAGGATTGCACAGGCTGGGGCGACGATCCGAACATTTCCGTGTGCCGGCCCAAAGTGGCGTGCGGCAACGGACGCGTGGACGGTTTGTGCAAAGACGGCTTGCTGGCCGGCGCGGCTTGCACGAACAATGACGAGTGCAAGGACCAGAACGGCGACCATACGTGCGAAATGCAGGAAGTGTGCGACGAAGGCAATCTGAACGGTTCGTACGGGCATTGCGCCAAAGACTGCAAAGGCATCCAAAAATTCTGCGGCAACGGACAATTGGATCCGGGTGAAGATTGCGACAACGGCGACCATAACGGTTTGTGGTGTGACGGCAACGCCGGAGCGTGCTATGCGGGTGACGGTTCATTGTATGCCGGTAAAAAATACAACGAGACGTGCGGCGCGGGTTGCAAGGGTAAGGCCCCGTATTGCGGCGACGGTATCGTTGAGGGTTTGCCGTATGAGGAATGTGACGGCGACGTTTTGACCACACCTGGTGCCATTTGCAAAGGCGGCAGCAACAATTTAGGCACTTGCGCCGATGCCAACGGTTGCGCGGGCGGCACGTGCGGGGGCAGCGGCGACCCGCTGTATCAGGACTGCACGCAGGTTAAAATCAAGGCTTGCGCCACGGGCGCCAAGGCCTGTTTGACGCAGGCACAAGTGGACAGCATCGCCAACAACTCATTGTTCGGCACGCCTGACGTTAACGGCCAAGGCAGCAAATTCCCGGCTTGCGAAAGCGACGCCGGTTGCATATTGAATCCTGGGACGAAATGCGTGAGTTTGAACAAGGTTCAAGGTTGCTTCAATGACGATCAATGCAGCTTGCCGGCTTCCAATCCGGGCAAGGCGCCCATCGCCGGAGTGTGCCGGAGTTACGATACGGTTCACGAGCGCCGCTGCAATCCCCCAGGAGGCGTAGGCGTTCCGCCGGATATCATCACGCAATGCAAGTTTGAGACGCAGTGGTCGGCTTGCAAGTTGGCGCATTCGTGCGGCGACGGAGTCGTCGATACGGATGAAGAATGCGATAACGGCGGCGACAACGCGTATTGGAAGGCGTGTTTGCCCACCTGCAAAAAGAACGTATGCGGCGACGGATTTTCGCTCCTTAACGTCGAAGAGTGCGACAATGGCGCCTGGAACGGCATGACCAACAAAGCCCAATGCGCAGGCAAGGCCAACCAAGCCGATTGCGAAGCAGTGGTGTGCGATCCCAAATACGGCACCACCTGCAACAATTGCAGCCAACAATGCAAGTTCCTGGCCAAGGCCGGCGGGTATTGCGGCAACAACGTCAAAGAGACGGGCGAACAGTGCGACGGCAACGTTTCGGTGAAGGCTGAAACTTACGACCCGTCAAAATACCTAACGGCCAACGACATTTTGTCCGCGGACAGCAACTCGCAAACCGCCAAATCCTTCGTGGGCGGCGTGTGCACCAACCCGCCATGCGGCATCATGTGCGACAGCGCGGACCCGACCAAGCAGGCGTGCGCGGATTTGAACAAGGACACGACGACTTTGACTTGCGAACAGTTAGGGTACGACTTCGCCATGAACGATTACCTCAACCAGGCCATAGAGATAACCGACGCCACCAAGGCCGGCGCGTTCGTGGCCAAGAACAGTTCGCCGTCGCCCATAGTTAAAAACTGGCTGCCTTTGGACGTTGCAGGGTCCAGCGTCGTGTTGAAACTGCAAAAACAAGCCTTTTTGAGCGCGATCTTCAAGAAATGCGGCATGGCCCAGTCGAGCGTCAGCGGGAACGTCGAAACGTTCAGTTGGCTGCCGCAGAACCAATGGCCCACCAAATACGAATTCCGCAAATGCGTAGCCTTGTACGGGTGGAACGGCATGAACGGCTTCAAGGTCGTGGGCGTGGCCAATGCCAAACCGTCATGTTCCATCGCCTGTAAACCCTCGGGTTGCGGCCGGTGTTCGGACGAACCGGGAGACGGCAAGATCACGGGCAACATCATCGACCGCGTGTGGCTGCAGGCCGTGCCGGGCGCGCGCGTCACCTTGCAATACCGCGGCGTGAACGTGGACCAGGTCATGACCGACGAGAACGGCTACTTCGAGTTCACCAACCTCAACACGCGCGAAGAATGCTCCAAGTTCCGATTGGTCATCGACAAGTACGACGACAACATCTGCACGGCGCAAAATAAATTCCGTCCGGCAGGCGGATGTCTGACCGACATCACCCCGGATTTCGACATGGACATCGACGAAGGCGCGCACGGTGGCTATTGGCCTTTCACCACGGACGAGTTTTCGGTGGACAGCTATCCGTGGCAAGAGATGTTCGGCATGATTTACATCAATCCGCGTCCGGCCAAGGGCGAGGGCTACGTCACTTACGGACGTCCCACGCTCATCGACCAGGAGAATTGGCAAAAACTGAAGGATTGCCAGCAGGACAAGACGTTGCCCCAATGCCAAGGCTTCAACCCGTTCGCGGCTTGGCTGCCGTGGGCGCCGCAATATGCGCCGCACCTGATATGGCCGGCCAACTACGCCAGATTCTATCCGGTGCGCGGTTCGGGTTTGTCGGCTTTGCCGGAAGACTCCAATTATCTAGACGTGTTCGCCCAGACTTGCAATTATTCCAAGCGCGGCACTGCTGATGTTGGCGAAGACGCGTACGAGTCATATGTCTGCACGCGCGACTATAATTACTTGAATGCCGGCAACCGCGGCGATTTGGGCTTGCCGCCATACACGGGCGTCATCTGTCCGCGCCATCGGTGGGCTTGGGATAGGCAAGGTTGCCCCATGCAAGGCACAACCAATTGCGTCAACGATTGTTTGGCCAGCAAGAGCGCGGTGGGTTTGCTCAACCGCTGGGTCAATTTCGAGCCAACCGACGTTTTCTGCAACGCTTTCTGCAAAGTCAGCAAACCCGGATGTTGGACGGGCGTGGGTGGAAATGGAGACGATTATACCAAATACATGGACGGCTGTTTTGACGGCATCAGTTCAGGACAGGTCACCATCATGTTCCGTTACGGCAATCCGCAGAGCTTGAACTTGCCGTTGCCCAATTTGACACAACCGCTCGAGGTCTATTTCGCCGGTCCTGAATATGAACCAATGAGTGGTCAGAACATCTGGACGGCGCCTTTGACGCCGGCGCAGGTTCAAGATTGGATTAACGGAAAGAGCCTTACGGTCGCCGATCCAGTTCTGAAAGCGGCTTACGCTAACGCGCCAAAGTACGCCATTGGCTGGCGTGAGTTTATGGCCAAAACGAAGACCAAGGTTTACGTGACCACGGACAAAGGCGTATATACCGTGCAAGCCGATCCGGCCAAGACTACGGTTGAGGATTTCAAGAAACCGTTCTGGCATTTGGCCAGCATCGGAAACAACGGTTCCGTGACCGTGCAAAACAGTTGGCACTATGCCAAGAATTACACGGATAACGGTACTGACGACGGCAACCAACCAGACACTTTGGCCGCCTATTCCAAGAGCAAGACCGCGCATCGTCCGCCGGGCATGGCGTGCTGGAACCAATGGGGCGCCTCGTGCCAATACAGCGGCATCCAAAAGAACGAATCATGGTTGCAAGAGCCGTGGAAAGGCATATGTGTCAACGGCGACAAGGCCACCAATAACTTCGGCATCCTGAGTTACACCAAAAAGACTTCGTCGAATCCTGACGTTTACGATAACGTCACGGCCACCCTGGGAAGCACGAATTACATTTGTTTCGATTTTTGGAACTTGTTCAAGATATCGCCAACCGCAAGTTACAATATGTTGCCGGGCAAACAGTTTGATCCGGAACAATGGAACCAAATCTCTTGGTAACCTATGTCACGCACCGTCATGTGGATAGTTGTCGCGTCCGTCGCGGCCGTGCTCATCATCGGGGGCACGGTGTGGTTTTTGCGGACGCGCGACGTGGGCGGCTTGCCCGCATTCGCGCCGTTGACCCAATCCGCCGTCGGCAACCAAGACGCGCAAAAAAGCAATCAAACGCTGTACGACCCGCCGTCCAAATTCGTTCCGGCCAGCGGCAAGATTGAACCCGCCCCGCCCATGCCGGTCATCAACTCGACCGCGACCCAAGCGAATGTGCCGGAAATGATCCAGTTGCCGTCGACCATGGGGGAATGAGAAGGGGAGAAAGAGGGTCGTATGTCATGTTTAGGAAGTCGGATGAAAAGGGTGAACTTCGCTGTTTGATGTTTGCCGTTTGGAGTTTTTTCGGTCACAGGAGATTGATTATTCCAAAAATTTATGTTTGATTCAGCTCCCGCCAATTTGCCGTTCGAACCCGCGCCTAAGCCGCCGGCTCAACCCCAAGCCGCCCAACCGGCGCCCGCGGCCGTACCCAGCGCGGCCATCAATGTCACGGGCACCAAAGAACCCGAGGATATTTTCGCCGACATCAAGGAACCGTCCGCTCAAGCCTCGGTCGCGGCCGCGCCATCGGCCGCGCCCCCCATGGGCCCGTCGCGGTCCGGCGCCAAAATCGCTTTGGCCATAATCATTCCTGTGGCGGTTTTGGGTTTGGGCGTGGGCGGTTGGTGGGTTTACGCCAACTATTTCTCCAGCAAACCGACTTTGAACCTGCCGGTCAAAAACGAACAGCCGGTCGTGACGCCCGTGACTTCGGCGCCCAACGAGATTCCCGAACCCAACAATCCTTTCCCCAAACCGGACGAGGACCAGATGGCGGCCGCGCAAGCCACGATTTCCATGATGCAGAACCAAGCGGCGCAGGAACAGGCGCTTTCGCAATTGCCGCCGACTTCGACTTACGCCATGCCTGAATTGCCCGAGATACCGGCCAGCGCCACGGACGCGTCCGCGACGCCGGCTGAAGCGCCAATCCAACAACCGGCAACAACCGTGAATCCGGCGATTCCTACGCCCGAAGTGGCGTACGCAAAAACTTTGGACGCGGGCAAGGACACGGATGAAGACGGTTTGACCGACGCGGAAGAATTGGCTTTGGGTACGGACATGCTCAAGAGCGATACGGACGGCGACGGTTTTGCCGACGGCAGCGAGGTCAAAAGCGGTTACGATCCGTTGACCAAAGGCGCGAAACTGGATGTTTCCAAAGCTTTCAAACACGAAACCGTGGGCCAGGCCGTGGTTTGGGTCCCCGCATCTTGGGCGCGCGAGCCTGGATTGGGCGGTGCGGTTACGTTCAAGACCGGAACTCCAGCCACCATAAATTTGACGTTGCAGACTTTTGCCAGCGGCGCTTCGTTGTTGGAATGGATTGTGGCGCAGAATCCGGGGACCATGGCCGATGATTACCGCAGCGCGAAAAACGCCATGGGCAACGATGTGGTATACTCGAAAGACGGAATGACCGCTTGGTTATTGCAGGGCAACACGGTCGTCATTTTCCGTTACGCGACCAATGGTTCGCCGTTCAAAGATTTCGGTACCATATTCGAAACCATAGTCAACCGCGCCCAAACCGCCCAATAAGCTTATGCCAGAAGCAACCACGCCGCCGCCCGCTGTGGCAGGCCCGCCGGAAATCCATGTCATACCGGATCAATTTTACGGCGCGGCTTTGAAGACCAGATTGCCTGGCGCGGCCAAGGAAACGTCCACGCCGGCCGAGTCAGGCCCCAAAAAGAGCCCCTTGCCTTTGCTTATCGGATTGTTCGTATTTGTTTTGATTTTGGGCGTCGGAGGGTATTTCGTGTATGCGTACCGCGATAAACTGTTCGCCAAGCCCGTGGCTCCGGAAACGCCGCCGCCTGTTGTGGTCGCGACCACTACGGAGCCGGAAACGCCGCCGCCCCCTCCGCCGCCTCCGACATCGCCCGCCAACCTGTTGGCCACTTCCACCAATCCCAGCAACGTCACCTTGACCTGGACCGATGCGGCCGACAACGAATCCGCGTATAGGGTGGAACGCCGTTCGGAGCAAACCACCATTTACCAAAGCATAACGGATTTGCCGCCCAACAGCACCGTGTTCCAAGACGGCTCGGTGCAGGCGAGCAGCACGTATTTTTATCGCGTCATCGCGCGTAACGAGTCGGGCGATTCGGTGCCCAGCAACGAAGCCATGGTCACCACGCGCGGTTTGCCGCCCGCTCCGCCAAAACAAGAACCTTTGCCGCCCGCGGGTTTGGACACGGATTCCGACGGCCTGACGGATCTGGAAGAGGCACTGTTCGGTTCGGATCCACGCAATCCCGACGCTGACGGGGACGGCTTTTTGGACGGCAACGAAGTCTTCAACCTGTACAGCCCGTACGGACGCGCGCCGGCCAAATTGGCGGGTTCGGGGTCGGTCAAGACCGTGGAAGGAAACATCGGTTGGAGCATGAGCGTGCCCAAGGATTCGGACATGGCCGTACAAGACCAAGACGGCGCAGTGGCGGTCATCAAGACCGGACACGGCGAGATGTTCACCGTGAACGTCGAAGACAATCCGAACAAACTTCCGGTGGTGGATTGGTTCCTGTCCAAAAATCCGGATGCGGAAAAGGACCGCATCATGGTCTTCAAGTCCAAAGGCGGTTATGAAGGCATTATCGGCCCGGATTTGTTGACCACCTACGTGCCGTGGGGCGACATGGTGTTCGTTTTCAGGTACGACATGAACGGTCAGCCTTTCATCAACTACCGGACCGTTTATTCCATGATGCTGAACTCGCTCGCGCTCAAAGGTTTACCGCAAAAGCTGGTTCCGGCAGGCACGGGTCTCTTGCCCTTTGAGCCTGCGGCCACGGAAACCGGCGCCGTGACCGCGCCCGTGCCGCTTTCCGAATCCACGGGTACCGCGGGTTTGATGTCCACCAGCACCTCGGAAGCCGTGAACGGCGGTGCAACTACGCCAGTCAATCCATGAAACTTCGAACCAAGGAATTGTCCATTGTCGGCAAAAAGCCCAGCTTGTTGACGCGCGCGGAAATCGAGCGCGCCACGGGTTTGGCGTTGGCCGCGGTCAAGCGGGTCGGGGAAATCAACGTGGCGTTCGTGGATCTTAAGCGCATGGCCGAACTCAACCGGAATTACCGCAAAAAGGACAAGCCCACGGACGTGTTGTCGTTCGCTTACCAAGCCTCCAAACGCGGACCCGTCCAAGGCGACGTGGTTATCTGCGCGGCTTACGCCAAACGCGACTGCCAAGAATCCGGAACGCCGTACAAAGAACAATTGTTGCGTTTAATCGTACACGGAGTCATGCATATTTGCGGTTACGACCACATCAAGGCCGCGGACGCCAAACGCATGTTGCCGTTGCAGGAAAAAATCCTCGGCCGTTTATGAAACACGTCCATCTGGTCAAGCGAAGTTTTCGCCACGCTTGGGAGGGCGTGTCTTTGGCGTTTCGGCAGGAGCAAAGTTTTAGGATCCAACTGTTGGCCGGCTTGTTGGTTGCGGTTTTGGCCATCCTGTTGCCATTGGAACGTTGGGAACGCGCTTTGTTGACACTGGCCATAGGCGCCGTGCTTGTGTTAGAATTGGGAAACAGCATCGTAGAGCGTTTAGTGGACGCGATGGCGCCGCGGGTTATGGAATACGCCCGCCATCTCAAGGACTTGGCCGCGGCCGCGGTGTTGGTCATGGCTTGCACGGCCTTGGTTTTGGCCGTCATAATTTTTTGGCCTTATCTGGCGTTGCTCGCGAATTTATGAAAGAACGTTTAATTTCCGGTTTGGACATCGGTTCTTCGGCCGTCAGGATAGCCGTAGGACAGGTTTTGCCGACCCCGGAACGCCAAACCAAATTGTCTTTCATCGGCGCGGCCGAAGTCAAATCCGAAGGCGTGTCCAAAGGCGGCATCAGTTCGTTCGAGGAAGCGGTCAGTTCGATTACCGCGTGTTTGGACCAGGCCGAGCGCATGGTGGGTTTACCGATCAACGAGGTGTACGTGGGCGTAGGCGGATCGCAAATCACGGTCCAGGACGCCAAAGGCATCGTGGGCGTGAGCCGTTCGGACCAAACCATCAGGCGCGAGGACATCGTGCGCGTTTTGGAAGCCGCCCGCACTTACGCACAGACGCCTAACTACGACATCCTGCATGTTTTGCCGCGCCATTTTTCCGTGGACAACCAAAAGGACATCAAGGACCCGGTGGGCATGCAGGGCATCCGCTTGGAGGCCGACGCCAAAATTATCCAAGGCCTGTCCAACCATTTGCGTAACGTAACCAAAGCCGTGTTCCGGACCAACGTGGACATTTCCGAATTGGTGTATTTGCCGTTGGCCTCGGCCGAAGCCGTCACCACCAAACGGCAACGCGAACTCGGGGTGTGTATCATCTCGTTGGGTGCGTCGACCACGGGCATGGCCGTTTACGAAGACAACGAGTTGGTGCACGCGGCCACGTTCCTCATGGGTGCGGACCACGTGACTTCGGATTTGGTTTACACCTTGCGCACGTCTTTTGAAGTCGCCGAACGGTTGAAGCGCGCCAAAGGCAACGCTTTGCCGGCTTCGTTCGAAAAAGGCGAAACCGTGGACTTGAAGGATTACGGCGCGGAAAACAGCGAACAGGTCCAGTTGGGTTTTATCGCCGAAGTCATCGAAGCCAGGGTGGAAGAGATATTCGAACGCGTGGAAGCCGAGCTGAAAAAAATCGACCGTTCGGGCATGCTGCCGGCGGGCATCGTTTTGACCGGCGGCGGGGCCAAACTCGGCGGGATCATCGAAGTCGCGCGCAACGTGTTCCATTTGCCGGCCGCCATCGGCACGCCGCATGCCGACAGTTCCATACCCGAATTGGTCCAAGACCCGTCTTTTTCCACGGCCGTGGGCTTGGCTCTCTGGGGCTACGAAGCCGAACGTCCGGACGCCCAATCGTACGGTTCCGCGCCCAAAGCCGGCGGCGAAAGCTGGACCAATAAGGTCACGGATCCGCTCAAAAAGATTTTCAAGAGTTTCATGCCGTAACCAGGAGTCGGAAGTCGGATGTCTCAAGTCGGAGGGATGGGACAAGAGCCTCGAACAAGAGGTTTTTATTTTTGTTATTCCGGCCGATTATCCGACCTCCGACCTCTGACTCTTGCGCCCCTTGACACTTTCGATATTAACTTGACTAAAGGGATTTGGACGGCTAATGTCTTTAATCGAAAGAGCAATTTTGTGGCTCAATTAACGGAAATTTGAACACATTTTGTAGTCAATAATATGCCGGAAATCAAACCAGACGTAGAGACCGGAGCCAAAATCAAGGTCGTGGGCGTTGGCGGTTCCGGCGGCTCGGCCGTTAACCGCATGATCAACGCCAAAATCCGCGGCGTGGAGTTCATCGTCATGAATACGGACGTCCAGGCGCTGCATTCCAACTTGGCTCCCAAGAAGATTCATCTCGGGCCCACGGTTTCGCGCGGTTTGGGCGCCGGCATGAATCCGGAAGTCGGGGAGCGCGCGGCCGAAGAAAGCCAGAACGACATCAAAGAAGCCATCAAAGGCGCGGACATGCTGTTCATCACTTGCGGTTTGGGCGGCGGTACGGGTTCTGGCGCGGCGCCTAAAGTGGCGGAGATCGCCCGCGACATGGGCATCCTGACCGTGGCCGTGGTCACGCGGCCGTTCCAGTTCGAGGGTTACCAGCGCAAATCGATTTCCGAACAGGCACACGACCGGTTGTCGGGCGTGGTGGACACCATCATCACCATACCCAACGATCGCGTGCTGCAGATTATCGACCGCAAAACATCCATGATGGACGCGTTCGAAATCGTTGACGACGTGTTGCGCCAAGGCGTGCAAGGCATTTCCGACATCGTGTCGGTCCATGGCCTGATCAACGTGGACTTCGCCGACGCGCGCGCCATTATGGAAAACCGCGGTTCGGCGCTCATGGGCATCGGGCGCGGACACGGCGACAACCGCGCCATCGACGCGGCCAAGGCGGCCATCGCCTCGCCGCTGCTCGAAGTTTCCATCGACGGGGCCAATGGAGTGTTGTTTACGGTCGCCGGCGGTTCGAATTTGGGCATGTACGAAGTCACGGAAGCGGCCAAGGTCATCACCGAATCCGCGGACTCGCAGGCCAAAATCATTTTCGGCGCCATCGTGGACGAATCGCTCAAGGACGAAATCAAAGTCACGGTCATCGCCACGGGTTTCGAAGAGCGCGCGCCCATGCTGCGCGGCAACAAACAGGTCATCGCGGGCGGGACGTTTACGGCCGGCGCGCTCAACGATACGCAACGTTTGGCTTTCAAGAAGCCGGCGCCGTTCACGCCGCAACCCGTCGAGACGCCGCGGCCCGTCCAGCAACAACCGGCGCCCAGGCCGACCTTCCAAGCGCCGACCACGTTCCAACAAACGCAGGTGCCCAAACCGACTTTCCAATCTCCGATTCAAGCCGCTCCGGCGCAGGCTGACCTGCCGGCCGCACATCAACCCCACGTCCAACCGCCGTCGTACGCTCCGGCCAATCCGCCACCGGCCCAGCAGCGCGCGCCCGAACCGCCGCCGCGTCCCGCCGAGCCAGCGCCTTCGGCCTCCGGTGACGACGCCGTGGAGATTCCGGCCTGGTTCAGGAAGAAGATGATGTGACCGATGAAACAACAAATTCCAAACACCAAGATACAATATTGTCGTCTTGGTGTTTTTTGTTTTCTTCAGCGGGCATTACATTGACGTTTGATTGAGGCGGTTCCGTTATTGCTGTTTGAAGTTTGCCGTTTGAGGCTTTATGATTCACTGAGTTATGCACTGTCCCATTTGCGGCCATGAAGAGAGCAAAGTCGTGGATTCGCGGTTGGCCGCCGACGGCATGGCCATCCGCCGCCGACGGCTGTGCGAAAAATGCGACGGCCGTTTTTCCACGGTCGAGGAATTGGAATTGTTGGATTTGACCGTGGTTAAACGCGACGGCCGGCGCGAAATGTATTCGCGCGACAAACTCGAATCCGGAGTGCGCCGGGCCTTGGAAAAGCTGCCGTACACGCAAGAGGCTTTCCGTACCCTTATCGGCAACATCGAGCGCGACATCGCCAAACTCGGCGCGCACGAAATCACCAGTTCGGACGTGGGCGAAGCGGTCATGGACAGGTTGCGGACTTTCAACAAAGTGGCTTACATCCGTTTCGCTTCCGTGTACCGCGCGTTCGAAGACGTGAAAACTTTCCAAAAAGCCTTGGACGATTTGCGCCAACGCAAGTCGAAACGTAACAAGAAATGACCATCCGCCGTACGTCATGCCGAATTCAGTTCGGCATCTCGGTTGAAAACTTATTCATGGAGACCCCGAAACAAGTTCATGGTGACGATCCGCGCTCATTGCCCGCGGGTTAGCGCGTTTCGACATTCGACATTTGGCTTGGTATCATACAGGCCGTATGAACCCCTTACAGAAACACACCAAGATCGTGTGCACGCTGGGGCCGGCCAGCAACACGCCGGCCAAAGTCACGGCCATGATCAAGGCTGGCATGAACGTGGCGCGTTTGAATTTTTCCCATGGCACGTACGCCGAACACCAAAAGATGTTGGACATGGTCAGGGCGCAAGCGGCCAAACTCGACGTGCCCGTGGCCATCTTGCAGGATTTGCAAGGCCCCAAAATCCGGGTCGGTGAATTGCCTAAAGAGGGCGTGACGCTCAAAGCCGGAACCGAAGTCGTTTTCACCACACGCCCCAAGCCGGCCAAAGGCATGATACCGGTGACCTACGACAAATTGCATGAGGATGTGCAACCCGGGCAAAAACTGCTTTTGGCCGACGGCCTGCTGGACGCGAGCGTCATCAAAGTCGAAGGCCGCGACGTGTACGCCTTGGTGGGCACGGGCGGCGTGCTGACTTCGCACAAAGGTTTGAATCTGCCGGAAACGACCGTTTCGGCCAGCGCCATGTCGGAGAAGGACATCGAAGACGCCAAGTTCGGCGTCAAAGCCGGCGTGGACATGGTGGCGTTGTCGTTCGTGCGCACGGCCAAGGAAGTGCTGGATTTGCGTTACCTCATCAAGAGCGAAGAAAAGAAATTGGGCAAAGAATACACGCAACGGCCGCCCGTGCGCATCATCGCCAAAATCGAAAAACGCGAAGCCGTGGAGCGCATCGACGAAATTTTGGACGCGGCCGACGGCATCATGGTGGCGCGCGGCGACTTGGGCATCGAGATGCCGGCCGAGGAAGTGCCCATCATCCAAAAGAAACTGATCGAAAAGGCGCTCGAAAAAGCCAAGCCCGTAATCGTGGCCACGCAGATGTTGGAATCCATGATTCAGAACCCTCGGCCCACGCGCGCCGAAGTGAGCGACGTGGCCAACGCCGTGCTCGACCACACGGACGCGGTCATGCTCTCGGCCGAATCCGCGGCCGGCAAGTATCCGGTGGAAGCCGTCGAGACCATGGCGCGCATCGTGATGCGCGCGGAAAAATCAAAGTTCGACGACATGCCGCCCATGGTCATCCGCGCTTACGCCACGGAAGAGGAAGCCATGTCCAGCATGGCCGGCATCTTGGCGCGTTCCACCAGAGCCAAACTCATTCTGGTGGCGTCACTTTCGGGCACGGCCGGACGCATCGTCAGCCGGTTCCGTCCCGAAATCCCGATTTACGTCTCGACCAACCAGGAACGCGTCTGCCGCCAATTGGCCGTGTCGTGGGGCGTGATGCCGTTCGTCATGCCCACTTGCCAAACCATCGAAGAGCTTATCGAGCGTTCAATCCTGTACCTCAAAAAATCCAACCACGCCAAAACCGGCGACACCATGATCGTCATCGCCGGCGAACCGGTCGGCATCTCGGGCCACATCAACTTCATCGAATTGAGGACGTTATAAAAAATGATATGAAAACATCCGGTCCTTTGGCCATCCCGTTTTCGCGTTTGCGCATGAAGCACGTGCCGCAAGTAGGCGGCAAGAACGCGTCGCTCGGCGAGATGATCCATACGCTCGCGCCGCACGGCATTCCCATTCCCGACGGTTTCGCGACCACGGCCGCCGCGTATTGGCAGTTCGTGGACGCGAATAAATTGCGGCCGGTCATCAAGACCCTTAAAGGCCTGGACGTCAACGACGCGGCCGAAGTCGCGCGGCGCGCGGGTGCGGTACGCCAAGCTTTTTTGGCGGCAAAAATGCCCGACAAGCTTCGCGCGGCCATCGTTCGAGCCTACCAAGACCTCGGATCGAGGACCAAGGACCAAGTGCGCGGGGCGGACGTCGCCGTCCGTTCCTCCGCGACCGCCGAAGATTTGCCGACCGCTTCCTTCGCCGGGCAACAGGATTCCTTTTTGCATATCGCCGGAGACGACGAGGTCGTGTGGGCGGTACAACGTTGCATCGCATCGTTGTTCAATGACCGTGCGGTCGTTTATCGAGTGAACAACAAATTTAACCATTTACGCGTAGCGCTTTCGGCCGGGGTCCAACAAATGGTCAGGTCGGACGTGGGCAGCGCGGGCGTCATGTTCACGCTGGACACGGAAAGCGGCGCGCGCGATTTTGTGGTCATCAACGCGGCTTACGGTTTGGGCGAGAGCGTGGTGCAGGGCAAGGTCAATCCGGACCAATACATCGTGCACAAACCAACGTTGGCCAAAGGCTTTTCGTCGGTCGTGGAACACCGGTTGGGGGATAAGGTGACGCGGATTGTGTATCGCGAAACGCCAAACGCGAAACGTCTGACGGGGCGTGGGGCATCGGAGCCGACGCTGGAGATCAAAACGCCAGACGCTGAACGTCGTAAGTTCGTGTTGGACGACAAGGATATTTTGACGCTGGCCAAATGGGGCGCGATCATCGAAAAACATTATTCAAAACAGGCGGGTTACCACAAGCCCATGGACATCGAATGGGCCAAAGACGGCATCACCGGCAAGCTGTTCATCGTCCAAGCGCGGCCCGAGACGGTCGCGTCCCGCAAAACCGGCAACTTGCGCGAAGTTTTCCATCTAATCGGCAAAGGCAAGCCCGTGCTTGCGGGCGTGGCCGTGGGTCGCAAGATCGGCACGGGCAAGGTACGCATACTCAAGTCAGCCAAAGAAATGGTCAAGTTCCAGGCTGGCGAAGTGTTGGTGGCGCACATGACCGACCCGGATTGGGTGCCGGTCATGAAGCGCGCGGCCGCCATCGTGACCGAATCCGGCGGGCGCACTTGCCACGCGGCCATCGTAAGCCGCGAGTTGGGCATTCCGTGCGTGGTCGGGTGCCGCGACGCGCTCAAGACCCTGAAGGACGGACAAACGGTCACCGTGAGCGCGGCCCAAGGCGAGGAAGGCCACGTTTACCTTGGGGCGTTGGAGTTCGCGGTGCGCAAAGAGCCGCTCAAACGTCCGGACAAACTCAAGACCAAAGTCATGGCCATCGTGGGCGACCCGGACGCGGCGCTCGAACAAGGCATGATGCCCGTGGACGGCGTGGGTTTGGCGCGCATGGAATTCATTTTGAACCAAGCCGTCAAAGTGCACCCCATGGCCGTTGTGAAATCGCACAAGATATCGAATCCGGCGGTCAAAGCGCAAATCGCCAAGTTGACCGCGACCGACAAAAACGGCAAAGAATATTTCGTCCGTACGCTGGCCGAAGGCATCGGCAAAATCGCGGCCGCGTTTTATCCACGTCCGGTCATCGTGCGCATGTCGGATTTCAAGACCAACGAATACGCCAACCTGCTCGGCGGCCAGGCGTTCGAACCCAAAGAGGACAATCCCATGCTGGGTTGGCGCGGCGCTTCGCGGTATTACGTGCCGGAATACGCGCCGGCGTTCGCGCTCGAATGCGCGGCCGTCAAGCGCGTACGCCAAGACATGGGGCTTACGAACCTAAAAATCATGATCCCGTTCTGCCGTACGGTCGAAGAAGGCAAACGCGTGATCGCGGAACTCAAAAAGAACGGCTTGGTCCGCGGCCGCAACGGCCTCGAGGTCTACGTCATGGTCGAAATCCCGTCCAACGTGATTTTGGCCGAGGAGTTCGCCAAGGTGTTCGACGGCTTCAGCATCGGGTCCAACGATTTGACCCAGCTCACGCTGGGCGTGGACCGCGACAGCGCCTTGGTCTCGCACCTGTACGACGAACGCAATCCGGCGGTCAAGGCTTTGCTGGCCGCGGTCATCAAATCCGCCAAAAAGACCAGGACGCCCGTGGGCATCTGCGGCCAAGCCCCGTCCGACTATCCGGAAATCGCCAAATTTTCGGTGGAGCACGGCATCGACTCCATCTCCCTCAATCCGGACAGCGTCATGGACGGAATGAAACTCGTGGCCAAAGCCGAAAGAAAACGCTGATACGTAGCGTCATCCTGAACTTGTTTCAGGATCCAGATTGATTGTTTATTGTCAAGATGCCGAAACCCTCTTTCGCTTAAGCTTCAGCGGACGACGTGAATCCGGCATGACCAGGGAGCGACAAAAAAACGCCGACCCTCGGCGTTCACCACTGACGACTGGCAACTGTCGATTTACGACTGATTCGTAAGTTGCGTCTTTCCTATTTTCAAAATCAATTCCCATTGCGCGGGCGTGACCGGCATGACCGAAAGCTTTGGTTGGTTGAACATGGGCAGGACGTTCAGGACCGGCGTGTACCGGATTTCGTCCGCGGCCACGGGACGCGTCATTTTTACCACGGGCTCCACGTCCACCACGGACCAATTGCCTTCCGTGGTCGTAGGATCGTCATACGCCTCTTTGGTGACGCGCGCCACGCCCACCGCTCCTGGCTCTTCACCTTGATGAAAAATCAATACCAAATCGCCCAACTTCATTTCGCGAAGGTAGTTGCGGGCTTGGTAGTTGCGGATGCCGTCCCAGCGCGTTGAGCCGGCTTGGGCCAACATGTCCCAGCTGTAGAGCTCGGGATTGGTCTTGATGAGCCAGTATGACATAGGGTTGGTGCTTGGTACCTTGTACTTCGTACTTTATACTTTGTACCTCCAGCGTATCATATCGGCTGGATTTGGCTAGTTTTTGTCGGTTTGGCGATGCCGTGAAAATTCAGCTTCACGCATGGCGCCAAGGAAAGGTATGGCGTCCAGTTTTATCAAGTCGTCAAAATCCAGCCATTCGAACGCGTCGTGTTCCGCGGGGTCGAGCCGGACGTCGCCCGAGACGTAATCGGCCGCATAAACGATTTGCAAAGTCGGCCGCGCTGGGTTTTGCGTATTGAAAACGAAGAACGGCGCGCCGACCCGGATGGTCAAGCCGGTTTCTTCCATGACTTCGCGTTCCAGCGCCTGTTCCAGCGTCTCGCCATCCTCAACCGTACCGCCGGGCAAATCCCAGGTGTTGGGCATGTAATCGTTGACCGCGGCGCGCCGCGTAGACAGATCGGCATTGTTGTTTGCTGTTTGAAATTTGCTGTTTTCAAAAACGCCCCGAAAGGCGTTTTTGCATGGCGGGCCCGAAGGGATTCGAACCCTCGATCTTCTCCGTGACAGGGAGACGTG
>JAKLEH010000003.1 GCA_022703155.1 Patescibacteria group bacterium
ATGCCGAGTTGGAACAGGGCGTCTTCCCCGGCCTTCTTGATGTCCAATGAGAGTTCCTTCTTGGATTCGTCCACGGCTTCTTCGATGCGTCCGGGGTGGATGCGGCCGTCGGAAATCAACTTGTCGAGCGCGCGTTTGGCCACTTGGCGGCGGATGGGGGAGAAGCCCGAGACCGTGATCATGTTGGGAGTGTCGTCGATGATGAGTTCGCAACCGGTCAGCAGTTCAAGCGTTTTGATGTTGCGGCCTTCGCGTCCGATGATGCGGCCTTTCATTTCGTCGCTGGGCAGCTCCACGTGCGTAGTCGTGGTTTCGACCACGTGCGAAGCCGCGATGCGTTGTACGGCTACGCCCAAAATATTGCGGGCGCGGCGTTCGATCTCGTCCGTTTCCTGCGCCTCGAGTTTGCGCACGCGGCTCATGAGCGTGTCCTGTTCCTGCTCCTCGACCAGCGACAGCATGCGTTCGACGGCTTGTTCGCGCGTCAAGCCCGCGACCTCTTCGAGTTTCTTGGACTCCTCGACCTTCATCTTTTCCACGTCGTCGATTTTGGCCTTGAGGTCGGTTGATTGCTGCTCGAGTTTCTGCTTGGCCGCATCGACTTCCAGCATCTTGGCGCCAAAAGCCGCTTCGCGTTCCACGAGCGAAGCCTGCTGCTTTTTAAGCTCCTCGTTCATGCGCTTTTCCTCCAGGCGCGCCTCTTCGAGAATCTTAATGGCCTTGTCTTTGGCTTTGACCATGACTTCCTGGTCTTTGGTCTCTGCCGCTTTTACGATCTGCTCGGCTTTGGCCTGTGCCTCTTCGAGCGTGTTTTTGGCTTTTTGGGCTTTGGAGGCGGCCAGGGATTGGGCAATCAGGTACCCGACGCCACCGCCGGCAGCCAAGCCCGCGATTAACGCAATAAAGACGTACATAATGTGAGTACGCTCGGCCGGAAACCGGTCGCATCTTCAACCTATGGCAAAAAACTATACCTCGCCCCAAACGTTTGGGCGATGGTTGGGTTTGTGATTTTCCCGCATGCGTTAGCCGAAATCATGGGAATCCACGGTCATGACGGAGGATGAATAATGGGGGATGCGAACGCGGATGCGTACCGGTCCAACCGAGACTGAATAATTGGTAATGGGAACGCCTATAGGTTACCAAAGGTAGGGGAGGTTGGCAACCCGAGGGAGATGCTTTGTAAGATTTGTAAAATTCATAAGATTGGGGCATTTGAAAATCTTAAATGCCTTATTTTATATTTCACTTGTCCGTAAATCTTATGAATCTTAAAAATCTTATGAATTTTACAAATTAAAAAAAGCCCTAAGGCTTTGCTACGAGTTTGTAGCGGAGATGGCCGATTTCGTTCAAGGTCTGCTGGTAGTCCACCAGCAATCGGTTATAAGCCTTGGGATCCAACGGATTCGCATCGAGTCTTTTCGACATCGAGCAATCTACATGGTCGAAATGCTCGTAATGTCCCAATAGCCTTTTGGCCAGGTTTTCCTTGCGGCGTTCCAACCATTCGAGCTTGAGTTGCGCCATGAGGCGAACAAAAAGGTTCATGGCCGGTCCTTGGGCACGGCTTTTTTGCCCATGCCCTTCTTCTCGGCCATATGCCGGATCACGCGGCGTTCCACGTCGTCAAAGGCGTCGAACAGCAGGGGTTGGCCCAAGGCGAACAAGATGATTTCGACCGTCGTCACGATCGGCATGGCCTTGGGCCACAAGTAGAGCGACAGGGCGATGGGCGAGATGAAGGCCACGCTGAAGGCCGCACTGCATGCGATGATGGACAGCAGTGCCGCGCAGACGGTCTTCAGCGATAGGGCGGCCGGATCACGGGTGTCGGTGAGAAAGGTCGGGTTCGCGTTTTTGTTCATCGGGACACCTTTTTTTGGTTTTGAACCTCGAAACGAGGCTTGGTTTATACCACAAAAATGCGAAAAAGTCAACGGTTAATTAAAAACCCCGCTTCGGGGTTTAAGACATGCCTTGGATGCCGCGATAGACTCCTTCGAGCTCGCTATCGGTTCGGTCGCGGACTGCGAGCTGTTCGTCGGTCGGGAGACGCATCAGGATTTCACGCCTGGCGGTAGCCAGCTTCTCCAGCCGCGCTTCGGTTTCGTCCAGCTGTTCGCGTTCGTCGCAGTAGGCCGAGAGCGTCGTGGCCACCGGAGGCGCCAAATTCCAGAGCTTGATGCGTTGGCGCAAGGCACGGAAGTTGGCGTTGGGCAGGTCCGGGCAAGCGTGCGCCCGGTAATCGGCAGGCCACGCTTTTTTGATTTGGTCCGCCAGTTCCGTGCAGCGGTTTTTAAGCTGGGCGAGCCGCGTGAATTTTTCGCGCGCTTCGCCGCGTACCGTTTTCAAACTCTTGAGTTTCTCGGCGTTGCGCGCTTTGAAACTGCGCTCGACCAGCCAGTCGTCCAAACGGAGCAGCGTTTTTCTGTACCGTTTCTCGATTCCGCTGAAACCCAGGTAAAGCATGAGGTAGAGCATGGCAAAACCGGCCAACGCGCCGAACACTGCCGATAATGGACCGAGTCGGTCGTTGATATGTTGGGCGCCAAAACTCATGACCGAATATTCAAACGCCATCAGCAGGAATGGACTGGCGAAAATCAGCGCGTTGTGGCCGACCCACAGGGTCTTATAAATGAACTTGATTGGTTTGTGAACGAACTCGCGTTCCATGGGCATTTGCTTATCAGGTTTCGGTTGGACGGTCAATTGGCAAGCCGTGCGATGCGGCGCTACAAAAAAGCCCCGAGAGGGCTTGGAGGTTTACGTCACATGGTCCGCGGACGAGGATTTTTCTTTGAGCAGCCGGTTGATTTCTTGGTCGATGGCCTCGATGCGACGAACGATTTCGCTGCGGCGCTTGAGGGCGGTTTTGGCCTTCTCGGTCAACGTCATTCCGTCCGGCGAGGCGGGTGATTTGGCCGCGTCCGGTCCGCGATACGCGTCCGGCAGCTCACGCTCGATCAAGGCGAGCAATCGGTGGGCTTCGCCTTCGAGTTTGAAGCGTTCGTGCCTCAACCCTTCGGTTTTTTCGACCGAGGCCAACAATCCGCGCCGTTTGCGGTTTTTGAGTTCCGAAAGAATGAACGGCAGGGTGACCGCCGCCATGATGCACAGGCATCCCAGTAGAGCGAGGTATACCATGTGGCGCCTCCGTCATGCAGAAAGGGCTTGGGTTTTCGACATTGGCGTAACACGAAAAGGCGCGCGCGTCAATCGTTAAGGGCGCCTCGCTGGCGTTTCTGATTTAAAAATCCATGTCACTCCGATTTCCTTTGGGATGACGTTGTTTTCAGATCTTCCAGTTTTTTTGCGTCTTCAATTTTGTACTCGCCTATTCTTGTCCTCCGCAGTTGGGTCAGGTACGCGCCGCAACCCAGTTTTTCTCCAAGGTCATGGGCCAATGACCTGATATACGTGCCGGACGAGCAGGTGACACGGAACTTCAAATCGGGCCAGGCATAATCCAACAGTTCGATGTCGCTGATGTCTACCTTCTTGGTTGGCCGCAAATGCTCCACGTCTTGGCCCGCGCGCGCCAATTCGTAGAGTTTTTGCCCTTTGACCTTCTTGGCCGAAAACGCCGGCGCTTTTTGTTCGTAACCGCCCTTGAAAGATTTCAAAACTCCCTCGACCTCGTCCCGACTCGAATCTCGAATCTCGAATCTCGAATATATCTTGCCTTCAAGATCATACGTATCCGATGTCGCGCCCAATCTCGCCGTGGCTTCATACGTCTTATCCAGCCCCACGAGATCCGTGAGTTTTTTTGTGGATGGTCCGATGCCTATAATCAAAAGCCCTGTGGCGAACGGATCGAGCGTGCCCGCGTGGCCCACGCGTCGGGTATTGAAAATCCGCCGCACGCGGTCCACCACGTCGTGGCTGGTCATGCCGGCCGGTTTGTCGATCAACAATATTCCTTCCGTCATACTTAAACCGTCGATAATAATCTGGCTCAAGGAAATGTTTTTGTCCACGCCAACGACTTGAAATTAAAAACGCACAGCTGAGGCGGGGTCTGTGCGTAACGGGTGTCGGCGACCGGCTAGTCCGTGCATGAGAAGCTGCAGTGGCAACAGGTATCGTCCTCGTCATCGAAGACGAAGCCCTGCGCGATCAGCGCTTCCAATGCTTCCTGGGTTTCTTGCGCGTACTTCATGTCACTTCTCCTTCACTGGCACGACGGACATCGATGGTGCGGCGATGGGACATTGGGGATCGCGGCCAAAATGGTCGCCGGTGGCGCAATACGCCGCCGCCCGACATCCTCGACAATAATACAGGAAGCGGCAATCGGCGCAAGCTTCCAGCTTATGGATTTCCCTGAACTCGCGCAGTTTGGGACTGTGCACGAAGTGGTGCAGCAGACCACGCTCGGGCGTCCAGACGCCCAGCGCGCTGCCCGGATGGCGTCTGCAGGCCATGAGCGTATTGTCCGGCAGCAGCGTCATGACCGAGGAGCCGATACCGCAACCTCCGCATACCCGTTGCGCCGACGGATCGCACTTCGTCGGGTTGAGTTGGGCGAGCAGCGGATCCTTTTCGATGGGTTCGTGCCCAAGCGCGTCGTATCTTTGGTGGGCGCGCGTGATGTCGACCAAAAAACGCATGTATTCAGACGGTGGGATGCCGCAATCGCCGCGTTCCGCGGGCGAGTAGCGTGCGAAAGACCATCTTGAAGCCCCGGCGCCATAAACGCTTTCCATTACGTTGGCCATCTCGTGGAAATTTTCCGACGAGACCGTGGACATGACGGTCGCGGCCACGCCGTACCCCGCGAGACGCCGAATCGCATCCATGGTGGCCCGATGGCTTCCTGGATAGCGGATGCGGTCGTGGGTAGGCTCGAGCCCGTCGAGCGAAACCTGGTAATGCTTGATGCCCGCCGCCTTGAGGCGCGGTATGCATTCGTCGGTCAGGCCTTCGGGATTGCCCAAGACGCCGACATGTTCGCAGTGTTCCCGCGCCAAGCGCAAAATCTCCCAAAAGTCCGGGTTCATGAACGGATCGCCGCCCGTGATCGCCAAGTAAGGCTGGGCTTTCATGGCCGCGCACGTCTTATCCAGGTCTTGGAGCACGGCGCGGGCCGTAACCGGGTCCGTTTGCGGACCGTCGTAATTCCTTTGGTAACAATGTGCGCAGCGGTTGCCGCATTTGTTTGTAATGTGCCACTGGAGATAGAAACGTTTTCCCATTTTTGCTTCTCCGACTGTCGCGAACGCTGATATTAGCGCATGTTTCCGGCCGAGTGTCAATGGCGTTCCGGACGTTTCCGGCCCGTCTTTGGCGTGTGTTGAGGGAATCTTCCGGCGGCCAAATAAATTGACAAATACGGTGTTTTTTGATGTCATACACCAGCTCTATGACACGACGAACACAATGAGAGGACCATTATGAAAACAGTCAAACCCACGCTTCCAGCCGGAGTCCGCGATTACCTGCCGGCCGAAATGATCTACAGGGACAAAGTCCTGGCCAAAATCCGCGCCATGTATGAGATTTTCGGATTCTCGCCCATCGAGACGCCGGCCATCGAACGCGAAGAGGTGCTGACGGGCGGCAAACAACTCGACATGATCATCTGGCGCACGGCCACCAGCCGGGCGCAAGAAGGCGACGACCGCTTGGCGCTGCATTTCGATCTCACGGTTCCGCTGTCGCGCGTGGTCGCGGCCAACGGCAATTTGCCGCGGCCTTTCCGCCGCTACCAGTGCCAGAAGGTGTGGCGCGGGGAAAAGCCCCAGTCCGGACGCTATCGCGAGTTCATGCAGTTCGACGCCGACATCGTCGGCAGCTCGAGCCTGTTGGCGGATACGGAAATCGTTTGGCTCATGGTTTCGACCTTGGGCACGTTGGGTTTCTCCCGTTTCAAGGTCCGCTTTTCTACCCGCAAGGTGCTGAACGCGCTTGCCGGCATGCTGGGCCTCGAGCCCGGAAGCGACCTCGCGCGCGACCTCTTCAGGATCCTGGACAAGCAGGACAAAATCGGGCGCGACGGCGTGGCCGCCTTGCTGGGCAAAGCTTTCGTGGATCAGGCCGACCGCGACCCCAACGACCCCGACGCGACCGAAAGCGGCCTGGGTTTCGACGAAGGCAAGCTGGACATCGTCCGTTCGTTCCTCGGGATAGGCGGCGAAACCGACCAGGTGCTCGCCAGCCTCGAGGAGTTCTTCCGGGGCCGCAGCAAGTTGGGCGAAGAGGCCGTCAGCGACCTCAAGACCATCAGCCAAGGCCTCAAGGACTTGAGCGTGGCCCAGGAAAACTGGACCGTGGACATTTCCGTGGCGCGCGGGTTGGCCTATTACACGGGCCCGGTTTTCGAGACCACTTTGTTGGACGCGCCCGAATTCGGCTCGGTCATGAGCGGCGGCCGCTACGACGACCTGGTCACGCGTTTTACCGGCGAATCCTTGCCGGCCACCGGCGCTTCCATCGGCGTGGACCGTTTGTTCGCGGCCATGGAAAAGCTCGGCATGGTCAAAGGCCGCAAGACCTCGACTCGCGTCCTGGTCACGGTCATGAATCCGGCGCTGAGCGGCAAATGCCTGGACGTTCTGCAACGCTTGCGCAAAGCCCAAATCCCGTCCGAGATCTACATGGGACCGGACATGGCCCTCAAGGCGCAAATCGCCTACGCACTCAACCAGGACGTCCCGTTCGTGGTCTTCTTGGGCCAGTCCGAAGCCGAAAAAGGCACGGTCCAGATCAAGGACACCTTCAACCGCGAACAGTTCGAGGTGCCCATGGCCGAACTGGTCGAGAAGATCGAGGAGCGCAGCCGTTTGCACATCCTGCAAAGGAAAGACGGCTGAGCCGTCAGGGGTTGACTTTTGCGGCGGCTCGCGTGTAAGGTTGTATCAGCGGGCACGTAGCTCAATTTGGCCAGAGTGTCGGATTGTGGCTCCGAAGGTTACGGGTTCGAAGCCCGTCGTGCCCACACCCCTCCAAGACCGAATCCATCGGTCTTTTTTCTTTGCTTTTGAAGGTTGACTCAATATAGAATATCCGCTATTTTAACCATGAATTTTGAATGTAATGAATTATTATGATGCAACCACACATTAAGTGCCAAGAAGGAGATGTCGCGGAGAACGTGTTTTTACCCGGTGATCCAAATCGCATCGACCTTATAGTCAAACATTGGGATTCGTTCCGCGAGGTTGCCAACAATCGCGCGTTGAGGGTAGTTTCGGGCGAATATAAAGGCTTTCATGTCAGTGCTGTAGCGACGGGTATGGGTTGTCCGTCTGCGGCCATTGTATTGGAGGAGCTGATTAACATTGGCGTTAAACGGGTTATACGTATAGGTACGTGCGGTGCCCTAAAAGGCCACATCAATCCGGGTGATTCAATCATTCCATATGCAGCCGTGCGCGCCGAAGGCACTACGCGCGAGTATTTGCCTCCGGAGTTCCCGGCCGTGGCGGATCCTGACGTGTTTCAGGCTTTGGTGGCTAGCGCCAAAGAACAGCAGGTCGTGTTCCATGTTGGGGTCGATAGGACACATGACTCATTTTATGAACCGATAGAAAACCTTGCTCGTTGGGGTAACCTGACACAGGATTCGAGGATGAAGGGTTGGTCATATCCATTGGTCAGTTCAGAGATGGAATGCAGTGCCGTGTTCTTTATCGGCATGTTGCGCGGCATTCAAACTGGCACTGTCTTGTCGGTTAATACAACCGAGCCATTGGACGCCATCAGAAACAATCCTGATTTGGCGTACGAGTTGATTGAATCTCCGCACGCTGTGGAGGGCGTAGAAAAAGCAATTAAGATTGCGTTGGGGGCGATGGCCAAGTTGGTTCAATCCAACGGATGACCGTTTTACGATTTTGAATCTTCAATTGTATCAATCTGAAACCCCGTTTGTGACGGGGTTTTAAGTATCCGTTTCCTATTTGTTCTCATCGGTTGACAAATTGAATAATTGAAGGTATCAAGGAACGGCCATCGATACATGAGAGTCGGTGGGCATGCACCTTGGCAACGGTGGAAAGATGGGTGATGGCATGCTCGTGCTCATTGATTTGGATAAGACTTTGATTGACGCGTCTTATCGGGTAACGGACGGCGGTATTCGCAATGCCATAGAATCCGCTCAAGCCGGAGGTCATCTGATAGGTTTGTCCTCGGATAGTGCGTTGGCTACCTTGGCGACTTGGCACGAGGAATTCGGAATGAATGGCCCAATCCTTGCGGAACGAGGAGCCGTCTATCAAGCCACGCGTTTTTCTGGCGCCGTGCCGACTGGCTCAGCCGACGAATCTTGTTTTGCCGCGATGCGCGAGTTCTATCGGGCGAGATTGTTGGATTTGGGCTTTGAGGTCGCGATATGCGACCCTTCGGTATGGATAAGGTCCGGCCAATCGCGGTACGTCGTGAAAAAAACGGCGCTCTTAAACGCGCATCGCCGTTGGAGTTTCCATGCGTCATTCTTGGGCGATGACGCCGCGGTAAATCTCGCGCTCGACTTGTTTGTTGCGGCTTGCTCCGAGTTCGCATTGCGGTCGGAAGATTTTTACTTGGATGCGAATACTGAGTACGGTCTATTGATTGTGCATAGTCGACTGTCGCACAAAGGCTTCGGCATGGCCAAACTCATGCAAGACCTTGGGTTCAGTGAAGCTTCAGTGATTGGCGATGGTGAAAACGACTTTACCGGTTTGGCTTCGGTACGCCATTGGGCGGTCGGTAATGCCAATTCCGTCTATAAATCGCGGTGCGACCGCGTGGCCGGACAGCCCTATACCTCCGGCGTCATTGAGCTCCTGAGTGGACTGTGACTTGACCGTCGCTATAAATGCGGCGGCTTTTTTTAACGTTTTTTGTAGAATGTTTGATTTGCATACGAAAAAGCCGCCCCGATATTTTTCGGGACGGCGTGAGAGGTTCAGCCGTGTTCGTAGGCCGGTGCCTGCGCGTGGCTGTCGATCGTTGCCAGGAGCGCGTCGACCACGGGCCGGTCGTCATTTTTGACGCCGTAGATTTGGCGTTCGAGGTCGCGGCAAGTGGGTTGGCGCTTGGACGCTTCGCCGATGGCCCGATACAGCTTGATGGTTTGGGCCAGGCAAAATTCGGAGAACGCCGCGGCTTTGTCCGGGGGAATGGAGGCCCAATCCACGGGTTTGCCGAACGGCAGGATATAGGGGATGCCCACGTTGTCCGCGCCGGCCAAAGACCGGCCGCAGAACGGCACGCCCGGATAGAAGTCGCGCTCGCAGACCTCGTCGATGGCCGTGTCGAACCGGCGCACGCAACGTACGTCGATGCCCAGCTTGAGGATGCGGTCCACGCCTTCGCCGATGCCGATGCCCGCGATGACGGTTTTGATTTTGACGCCGTGGCTTTCGAGCTTGTCGGCGATGGCTAGCGTTTGGTCGCCGCTGAAGATGACGTCATCCAGCAAGGCGATGTTGGTCGATTGCCGTCGGATGCTCTCGATTTGTTCCTCGAGCGGAGGGCGGCCATGCCGCGCGTTGACCACGGGCGCGCCGTTGTTGGGCGCTTTGCATAGCCGGGTGATGTCGAGCGAGAGCGGCGTGGGGTGGTAGGTCCTGTCGATGGACACGACCGGCGTTTCGCAGGCCGCGGCCAAAGCGTCCAAGCCTTGGACCAGTTCGTCCTCATGGATGAAGATGAAGTGCGGAAAGATGCCCCGCATCATGTCGCAGAATTCCAGCCGGAGCGAAACGAAGAAGTCGTCGCTCGGCATGGCGAAACCGCGAGTCTGCGCCCAATTGGCCAATAGCAGCTTTATGTCTGCCGAGACGATATACGGATTCATTGCCGCTCCTCTGTGTTCATTTTTCGAAATGTGCGCTGTCGGTCACGTGCCTACGGGGCACGGGTCGGACCGGATGCGAGCGCATCCCGTACGGCCCCTGGCCCGAGTTTTAATAAATAACCCTTCTCTGGGAGAAGGGCTTGCGTTTTAATTCGCTAAAAAAATCAAGGCTTCTCCGTTGCTCGGGGGCCGTCATGGTGGTGCATGTCAATCCGTACGCCTCGCATAACCTTGGAAAGGACAAAATATCACGGAGTGCGGCCGGCGGTCAAGCCGGAACGCGGCCAACCGGCAACTTCGGCACTTGACATGATGTGTTGGCTGGCTATAGTCATGCAGTCAGCTTCCTTCGTTCGACAACTTAACTTGGTGTCGTTTGTTGTTTCGGTTGTGGTTTCGGAAGTGAGGTTTCCCATGCAGACTCTCGAAAGCGTAAAGGTGAACGGCCACAGTCTGACCATCGAAGAGGTGGTCAGCGTGGCCAGATCTCATGCCAAGGTAGAGATCGACGCTGAGTCGTTCGAAAACCTTGCGAACCTGAGGGCCGGTCTGGAGGCCTGCATCAAGCGGGGAGACGTCATGTACGGCGTGAACACGGGCTGCGGCAATCGCAAGACCATCGTGTTGCCGCCGGCCGAACTCTCCGACTACCAGATGCGCTACATCCCCGCGCACTGCTGCGGCTTCGGACCCCTGTTCGATGAAGAAGTGGTTCGCGCGGCCATGCTCATCCGGCTCAACTCCTTCCAGCGCGGGAATTCCGGTTTGCGGCCGCTCATCAGCGAGCGCTTGCGGGATTTCCTCAACTTGGGCATCACGCCCTGCATACCGCGGTACGGCTCGGTCGGAGCTTCCGGCGACCTGGTGCCTTTGGCCCATATGGCCGAAGCCATGCTCGGTTTGCCCGAAGCCTCGGTCAGCGTCCGCGAACCCGACGGTTCGCGGACCGTGATGCCGGCACCAGACGCCCTCAAACGTTTTGGGCTGGAGCCGATCGTGCTTCAGGCCAAGGAGGCCATGGGTATCACCAACGGCGCCAATTTCATCGCGGCCATCGGCTGCCTGGCCGTCTACGATGCGCGGAAGCTCTTGGACCAGGCCTGCCTGGCCACGGCCCTCTCGCTCGAAGCGATTCGCGGCGAGACCAAGGCCTTTGATCCGCGCATCCACGAAGCCCGTCCGCTCCCCGGCCAAATCCACGTCGCCGGCCTGGTGCGCGCCTTCTTGGAAGGTTCCAAGCGCACCACCGAACAGGCCCGGTCCGTGGACTTGGAAAAAGAACCGCCGAGGGTGGATCCGGCAGGCAAAACGCTGCCCAAAATGCCGCGCGTTCAGGACGCGTATTCGTTCCGTTGCGTGCCGCAGATTTTCGCCGGCGCGCACCACGCCCTGAGCCACGTCACGGATATCCTGACGGTGGAGATCAACTCTTCGACCGACAACCCGCTCCTCTTCGTGGCGGATGGCGGTTATCAAGTCGTCTCGGGCGGTAACTTCCATGGCCAGCCGTTGGCGTCCTGCCTCGAATACCTGGGCATCGCCATGGCGCCGTTGGCCGGTTCCAGCGACCGTCGGCTCTTCGCCATGCTCTCATCCGGAACGAGCTTCGGCCTGCCCGCCGACTTGGCTGGTCCGGTGGACGGCAATACGGGCATGATGATTCTGCAGTACGCCGGCGCCGCCCTGATCAACAAGATCGGGCACCTGGCCGCCCCGTGTTCGGTCCATAGCGTGCCGACTTCGGCCAACCAGGAAGACTGGGTCTCCATGGGCATGAACTCGGCTTTGAACCTGCGCGAGATGCTGCCCATGGTCCGCTGGGTGTTGGCCGCGGAGATGTTGGGTGCGGCCCAGGGCATCAAGCTCACCGAAGCGCAGTTGCCCTTCGGCGAGTATCCTCTGGGCAAGGGCACGGCGGTGGCTTACGACCGCGTCTCGGCGGTGTTCTCGGCCAAGGTCGGGACCGATCCGGACGACCGGTTCCGCGACCGCAACCTGTCCGTGGACGTCGACGCCGTGGACCGACTGTTGTCCGGTGACGATCTGACCTCCGAGATCGTTGGCCCCTAGGGCGCGACCACGCGCCGCTCTCGTTTGACCGTTCGCCTCTGGCGGGCGGTTTTTTTTGTTTTTCCGGCGTGCCCATGGTTGACGTGAACATAAAAAGATGGTACGTCTGGAGTCTCGTTCTTTGGGAAACCGACCGGATTATTGCCGTGGCGACCATTGATGATGGAGGTAAAATTGAAACTCTATTTTCCGGCCTTGGAGGGATTGAACGCCGCCCATGGCTTTTACACCGGACCGATCGTCCTGCTGAGCTACAACTCTGGCACGAGACATTCATACCCATGCGGCCATACGTCTGACGCCGACCGCATCTATCGTTGTCCGCCCGAGCTGGTGCCCATTGCCCATGGCTTGGGCGTCTTGGCCAGCACCTTGAGTTTTGACAATGTCATCGTGTTCGACATGACCGGCCTCTGCAAAGGTACGGGCCACCGGGTCACCGAGTGGTGTCCGGCATGCCTCTTCGGCATTTTGCTGAACAAGCGTCCGGCCTGCGCCGCCTGCAATGCGCCGCTCGAACCAGGGGACGGCATCTTCGCCTTGGATGAGGTCGACCTCAGAAAACGGTTGACGCGGGACGGCCTATCCGTTCCGGTGGCGGCCATGCGCATCCGCGGCGGGAAACGTCCGCGTTACGTATGCTGCGACGGCCCCAGGTGCCATCGCCTACGCCGGGCCGCCGGCACTTTCGCCTTTGATCCCAACGACCTCGAAGTCGTTACCAGGATCGGCAAGCGCAGAAGCAAGAAGGCGGCCGGACAAGAGCTTTCGGACATCGATCTCGAGATTCGCGGCAGGGCGTTTGATTTGGACGCGTCTTGAGACAGATGACCATTAAACGCTCAACTTATGCCGCCCCGATATGGGCGGCTTTTTCTTTTTGGCTAGGATGGCCTGTTTTCTTGACGGTTTAGCCTAAAAAGCCTATAGTGCACCGCATGAATGTAAGCGATTTGGCCCGACGCCTGCGCGTCTCGCCCCAAGAGTTGCTGGACAAGTTGCCGGCGCTCGGTTTTGACATTGGCGCGCGCGCCATCAAATTGGACAACACCATGGCGGAAAAGATTTTCCGCAAATGGGTGGAGAAAGAACGCCGTGAACGGCTGCGCGGACAGCTCATCGCCTCGAGCAAAAAAATGCATGACGCGGGCGGCGAAGCCATCCCTAAAAAATCCGTCACTTTGCCCGCCATCATCGTGGTGCGCGAATTGGCCGGCAAACTCAATTTGCCGGTCACGCGCGTGATTCAGGAATTGATGCGCGCGGGCATTTTGGCCTCGCAGAACGAACGGTTGGATTTTGAGACCGCGGCCATCATCGCCGATGAGTTGGGTTTTGAAGCCACGCCCGAAGCGCAAACCGCGGAAACCACGGTGTCGCTCGGCGAACAGGACAGGTTGCGCGAAGTGTTGGAACAGGAAAAGGCCGTCGAAAACACGCTCAAGCCGCGTCCGCCGGTGGTGGTGGTCATGGGTCACGTGGACCACGGCAAGACGCGCACGCTCGACGCCATCCGACGCACCAACGTCATGGAAGGCGAAGCCGGCGGCATCACGCAACACATCGGCGCTTACCAGGTGACGCGCAAAGGTCGTTTGCTGACCTTCATCGACACGCCGGGCCACGAGGCCTTCACGGTCATGCGTTCGCGCGGCGCCAAGGTGGCTGACATCGCCATTCTTGTCGTGGCCGCGGACGACGGCGTGCAACCCCAAACCAAGGAAGTCATCGACATCATCCACGCGGCCAAGTTGCCGTTCGTGGTGGCCATGAACAAAATCGACAAGCCCGAAGCCGACCCGGACCGCGTGCTGGCGCAGTTGGGCGAAGCCGGAGTCACCACCGACGCGTGGGGCGGCAGCGTGCCCATGGTCAAGATTTCGGCCAAGAAGGGCGAAGGCATCGACGATTTGCTCGAAACGGTTTTGCTGGTCGCGGAAATGAACGCGGACCAGATCCGCGCCAATCCTGACCGCCGCGCCATCGGCACGGTCATCGAATCGCATGTGGACAAGGGCGAAGGCCCAGTAGCCACGGTCCTGGTGCAGAGCGGTACGCTCAGGCGCAATGACCCCATCGCCATCCGCAGCGAATTTTACGGACGCGTGCGCGCCATGCGCGACTGGAAGGGCGAATTGGTTGATTCCGTACCGCCTGGCATGCCGGTCAAGATTTTGGGTTTCCGCGTGGCCCCGTCGGTCGGCGACATCATGGAAGTGCCGGAGGACGCGGGTGCGCTCGAAAAGGTCAAAGCTAAAGCCGTATCGCAAATCGGTTCGCAATTCACAGCCACCAAAGCCCAGGTCAAACAGGATGATGGCGCGGGCAAAAAAGCCACGCTCAACGTGGTCATCAAGGCCGACGTGCTCGGTTCGCTCGAAGCCATTTTGGGCATGTTCGAAAAGATCCAACACGAAGCCGTGGGCGTGGAAGTCATCAAGAAAGGTTTGGGCAACGTGGTGGAAACCGACGTGGACGCGGCTTACAACGCCCCGCCCGCCGTGGTTTACGGCTTCAATACCATCGCCACGCCGGCCGCCACTGTCCTGGCGCGCGACAAGGGCGTGGAAATCAAGCAATATAAAATCATTTACGAACTCATCGACGACGCGGTGGCGCGCTTGAACGCCTTGTTGCCGCCCGAAGTGGTGCGCACCGCGCTGGGCGAAGCCGAGGTCGCGGCCATCTTCCGCACCGAACGCGACCGCATGGTCGTGGGCTGCAAGGTCAAACAGGGGAGCGTGGCCAAGGGCGCCAAGGTCATCGTGTGGCGCAAGGAAGGCGAGGCCGAACAGCCCATGGGCGAAGGCACGGTGGATTCGGTGCAGGTCGGGCGCGAACAGGTGCGCGACGTGTACCAAGGCCAAGAATGCGGCGTCTCGTACCACGGCAAGGAAAAGCTCCAGGTCGGCGACCGGCTCGAGGTCTTCCACGAGGAAACCAAGGTCAGGCGCGTGGAGATACAACGCTAATACCCGTAACGTGTAACGCGTATCGTGTAACGCCTGAATCAGGCGAGACGCGATGCGCGTTTTGCGTTACGCGTTTTTGACATCCGTTTTGCGTGGGCGTATCTTGTTTTGGCAATTGTTTTTTTGGGTGGTTGAGGCCGAGGCCTCGTAATTAGCAATTCACAAATAATTCGTAATTGAATCGTTATGGAACACGTTTTCACCGACGCCAACTTCCAACAGGAAGTGCTCAAATCCGATTTGCCCGTGGTGGTGGATTTTTGGGCGCCGTGGTGCGGCCCGTGCCGCATGATGGCCCCGATCATCGAGGAATTGGCCAATGAGATGGACGGCAAAATCAAAATCGGCAAACTCAACGTGGACGAAAACCCGACCACGGCCGGGCATTTCAACATCATGTCCATTCCTACGATGCTGGTCTTCAAGAACGGCATGGTGGCCGAGCAAATCGTGGGCGGCATGACCAAAGAGGCGCTCAAGGAGAAGATCGAGAAGGCGTTGTAGGAGCAAAGTGTCGGAAGTCTGAGGTCGGAAGTCAAAATACGGAACGGCGCGGCGACGCGCCGTTTGTGATAGAATGGATAACAAATGCCAAATCCGTTCGGGAACGTCAACTCTCCCTTCCCTCCCTTAACGAGGGAGGGTTTTGACGGCCAGGTTCCAACCATGCCCAAACGGGACGCGGGACGCGCGACGCGGGACGATAAGGTCGGTTATGAAACCCGCCGCCAGGACCTCCGCCCCGAAGTCCGTTCGTACGCCGAAAAGCTCCACGCCCGCATCAAGGAGATATACGCCAAATACGGCGCCGCGGACGCGAAAGGCATGTGCGCGAGGACGAAAAAAATGAAGGCGGGCGAGGCCAAGGCCAAAGGGCTGACGGCGGACACGAAGGAACTGGCGGCCCTGCTCCCCAAACTCGAGTACCTGCTCGACAACGAGGAATTCGGGCCGGGGATGGAGTTCGACGCGGAAAAGGAAGGGATTCGAGATTCTGAACGTAAGCGCCTGCTCGAATTTTTCGGCCAAGCGCACGATGTCCCGCCCGTGCCCGAAGCCATAACCAAGGAGACGCTGGACTTCTGGAAGGGGAACGGCTTCGAACTCCGGTATTGGCCGCGCGTCAGGATGGCGGAAAACGCGGATTTCCCCGGCTGGAAACGCAAGCCGGGCAAGCGCAACAACCCCGAAGGGCACGGCATCGAATTCTACGACGAACTCGAAAAGATCAAGAACCTCCCGGAAAACCTCGCCAACCCCAATCTCGCCGGCCTCGAACCTGACGAATTGCCCGG
The DNA here is from genome assembly GCA_022703155.1 of Patescibacteria group bacterium. Taxonomy (GTDB): domain Bacteria; phylum Patescibacteriota; class Patescibacteriia; order 2-12-FULL-60-25; family 2-12-FULL-60-25; genus MWCR01. The sequence continues at coordinate 16,137 of JAKLEH010000003.1, forward strand.
GCGTTGGACGCTCGCGGATTCGCGCCTAAAACCCAATTACGCTACCGGCGATCAGGCGTACGGAAACGACGGGTTCGTCCAAAACGTCCTCAGGTCGCTCCCGCCGGGCGTCCTGAATCCCGAAGCCTCGGCCTGCCTGCGCAACGGAATCCACCCTTCGGTTTTCTCCAGACCGGAATTCTGGGACGCCTTCAAGACCGCGCTCAGGCTCGACGGCGTCGAAGGCGCCGCGGTCCGCCTGCCCCGAGCGATCGAGGCCAACGCCATGGGCCAAGGCCCGGGTTGGCACGATACCGACACGTACGAATGGTGCGAGGAGACGTACGGGCCCGGCGGGCGCCTCTTGTCCGGCAACTCGGTCGACGGTGGCGCTTCGTCTTTGTACTGGTACGCCTTTCCGGACGACAGCGTCGGTTTCCGGCCCTTGGTTATTTTCCCCGAGACCCAAACCTAAAGACGAAAGACGAAGGACCAAAGAAAAAAGCCAAAAGACGAAAGAATAAAGTCGTGACCGTCCCGACTGTCGACTGTCGACTTTAGACCAATTCGCTCCGTCTTCGCCCATCGACTTCTGACTTTGGATCTCTGACCATTCGGACTATCGAACTCGGCTCGGACTATCGGACTTCCTTCTGGCTTTCGGACACGAATCGGATAATTTGCTATAATGTATCCGATTTTTAATATTAGATTTTCATATGGCTCCTTACGACCTCCAAAGCAATTTGATTAACCTGCTGGGCTTGCAAGCTTGGCCCGAAGAAAAACGCCAGGTCATGCTCGACCAAGCCACGGAACTTATCCAAAAGCGTATCGTTTTGCGTTTGACCGAAACGCTCGATCCCAAAGACGCGGACCGGGTCAACGCTGCGGCTGACGACGCGGAAAAGGTCATGGCCATCCTGCTCGAAAAGAGCGGTTTGGATTTGGGTACGGTGGTGGAAGAGGAGGTGCGCAAACTGGTCGAGGAGATGAAACCTTTGGCCAAAGTCTAGATTATGCCAGCCGTAAAAAAATACACCGAGGCCCAGGCGCTTAAGGACATCGAGGCCATCATCAAGAATTTTAAAGCCACGATGCGCGGGCTTGAAGCCAAACGCGCGTCGCTTTCCAAACGCATCGCCGAACGCAAAGACAAGGAAGAAGCCGAACGCGTGCGCAGTCGCATCAAATCCAAATCCTAAATATGCCAGCATCAAGCATGGAACCGGTTAGGTCAGCGCCAAAAACCGAAGTCGTGCCGCCGCGTACGGAGCGGACTTCGGATACGGGTCCGGAAATTAAAGGCAAAACCCCGTTTGAGCGCGCGCATGAGGCGGGCATGCAGTTTGCCCAAGCCGTCATCGATTACGTGGAGCGCGCCAAACGCGAGACCGCCGGCGGCAACGCGAGCGAACGCGCCGAAGCCCAACAGCTCAACCAAGAAGCCCAAGCCGCGGCCGACAAAGCGCAACGCGAATTGGCCGCGGTGCAAGGCCGTCTGGAGGAACAAGCCGGACCCGAAGCGGCAGCGCAACCCAAGGTTGAAGCCGTGCCCGACGCCGCTCTGGAAACCAAGAAGTTGGCCATGGAGGGCAAACGCGACGCCGTGGCCCAAGCCGAAGCCCAGCTCAAGCAGTTCGAAGGTTTTGGCGCGCTTAAACGTTTGGGCCAGGCGGGCCGCGAGGAGCACGAGAAAATCATGGAGGCCTTGGGCAAAGCGCGCCAAGAATATGCCGAAGCGCGTGCCGAGTTCGTGGGTTCGTCGGCCATGCGCATGCTTGAGGAGCGTACGGCGTTGGCCGACAAAGTGGCGCAGGAACGCAATAAGGAAAAAGGCTTGGGCGAAAAGGTTTACGACGCGTACAAAAAATTGGGCGACATGAGTTTGGCCAAAATCTGGAAGCCCAAATCCAAGGCTTTGCAATTCTTCGCTCGCACGGCCAACGTGCGCACTCTCATCAGCGCGGGTTTGTTGGGCGTGGGTTTGGCCGCGGGCGCGGCCGGCGGCGTGGGCGTGGGCATCGGCGTGTTGGCCGCGCGACGTCTGTTTGCGGGTATGGGCGCCGCCTTCGGTTCTTATGACGTGATGCGCATGGTGGCCGACCGGCGCGGCGGAAAAATCGACGAACAGAAGCTGCAGGAGATGGCCATCGAGGAAATCGTGTCGCGCTTGGAAAAGCTGGAAGCCGAGAACATGCGCAACGGCACCGAGGTCAGCAAAAACGACTCGTATCAAAAATTGACCGCCGAATACGCGCGCCGTGCCCAAAGCGCGGATCAGGACGTGACGGCCGAAACCTCGCCCGAAGACATCGTTTTCCGCCAAGGCCAAATTGCGGATTTTATGGCCGAGGCGGATCGCGGTCTGGAAGCCGCTCGGAGCAAGAACGCCAAACGGAACCGGGCCATGAAGGTCGCGGCCGGAGCCGTGGGCGCCATCGTTGGATCGGGCTTGCTGGCAAAAGCCGTGGGCGCGGTGGCACACGAAGTTTCCGGACCCAAACCGGGCGTGGCCGAAGCGTCCATCGGTAAAGCCGGGTTAAGCAAAGCGTTGCAAGAAAAGATCGCCCAAACCGCGGCCGCCGAACAGTCGGCCAACGCCGAGCGTTTGATCGAAGCCGGCACGTTCGGCAAAGGCGACACGTTGCAAGGCGTGACGCAGCGTTTGCTCATGGCCAATCCCAAAGAATACGGTTTCACCGGCAATTTGGAGGATAAGGCCGCGGTGGCCAAGTGGGCCAAAGGGCAAGCCACCAACATGCTGCGTGACCAGGGTTTCGTCCGCCGATTGTCTCAGGGCAACGCGCGCCTCACTCGTTTGACCGAAGTCGCAAGCTCCAAAGACCATCCGGCGCACGCCATGTTGGTCCGCGACGCCAAAGGCGCCCTGCGCATCCAACTGGACCAGGACGCAAAATTGGTCGAGGCCATGCAAGGCAATAAACCGTTCTCCGAATCGGGTTTGGTTAGCGCGCGGCAATTGGCGGCCGAGGCGCGCGGCGCCATCTCCTCGAACCAATACGGTTTGGATCGGGCGAAAGAGGCATTGCGTGGTATGGATGCGCAGAAGATGGCAGCTTTACGAAAAATCGTAAACCATGAACGTTACTTGGACTCCCATCCGGCCGAAGCCCAGGGTACGGTCAGGTATTCGCCGGATTTGATGAAGAAGTGGAGCGGCATGGTCAGGGATTTTGACAACGCTGAATCGCGACGCGCTTTTTATCAGGAAAAATTGGCCGAAGCGCAACAGAATCTCGAGTACGCCAATACGCAGGAGCGGCACATCCTCGCCCAAAAGGCCGATTGGGAGGCGTTGCAGGGCCGCGGCGGAGGTCCGCGCGTGGGGCGGTTCAATGCGGAAGAGGCGTTGCGCGGCGTTCGCAATAAGACCGTGCCTGAAGGGGTGCAACCGTCTGAGGCGCCTGTCGCAACCGGAAACGAAGCCACACAGTCTGCAGTCAAGGCGGCTCGAGACCTAAGCGCGCTCGATGCCGCGGCCATAGCCACAGGCGCTTTGGCTGGCGCGGGCATGCTCGGTGCTCACATGCCCAAACGCGGCGAACGCAAACAGGAAGCCGAAGCCGCGTCAGAGGAAGTCCCGGTCAAAGTTGCCGAACAACCTCAAGAGGCCGCGCCTGAAACTACAGTCGAACCGAGCGTGGCGGAAAGGCCGCCTAGCCTCAATCCGTTTCAAACCGAAGCCACTACCGTCCGCGAACCCGAACGCGTTTTTACGAACGAAGAAGCCGAAACGTTGCGCGTGGAAACCGCGCCTGACACCGAAGCGGAAGTCGCGACCATACGTTCGGAGACCGCGCCTGAGGTTGACCAGGAAGCGCAGACCACGCGGTATGTGTCCTCTGGTGCCGAGGTTGCTGCGCCGATAGCGGGTCGTGGCCTCACGCGACGCGGGTTTGGGATGTTGCCGATAGGCGCGGAAGTTCCTGAACCGCGAACCGAAAGGACCATGGAAGCTCCGGCGGACACTGTTCGCGAGTCAGAACCGGCGCCGGATACGGAACGCATGGAACCGCCAACCGAACGCGATGAGGCCCCGCCCACCCAACCGGAAAGCAGAACCGTACGCGGCATGCCCATGAGCGCTCCGCGCCGCGAGACCGTGCGCGGTTTGGGTCCGGAATCCAAAACCTTAAAATCCAGCGAACCGCGATCCAAAAAAACGATCCGCCTGGGCAGTGCGCCGGAATCCGGCAGGACGTTGCGCGGCATGTCTCCGGTATCGTCGCAGGAGGTGGCGGCCAACCAACGCGATGCCGCAAACGACAACGGTTCGTCGCGGGCGAAAAAGAACCGGCCCAGGAACTCCACCGGCGCGCCGACGTTACGCAGTTTTAACGGTTGACCTACGCGCCATTTGGGCAAACCGAGGACCTGAAAAGCCTCGGTTTTTTGGCGGTACGGCTCTTGACGTTTCGGGCTGTCTGGCCTATATTGTGCCCATCGTCAAGACTTTGGTTTAGGCCAAAGAGCTCTCACGGCCCAGGGTCTGGTAACCCAAAGCCTATGAAATGACCAACGACCAAAATCCAATGACCAAGGCGGGTCTTGATTCCTACTTGGTTATTGGTCAATTGGTAATTGGTTATTCGCCAGTAATAATTTAATCAAATCATTCCGATTATGCTTTCTATCCGTCTCACCCGCATCGGCAAGAAGAAACAGCCCGAATACCGTTTCGTAATCATGGAAAAGGGTCGCGACCCGTGGGGCAAGGCCTTGGAAATCCTGGGCAACTTCAACCCCCGCACCAATCCCGTCACCTTCAACGTCAAGAAGGACCGCATCGAATATTGGATCAAGAACGGCGCCCAGTGCACGGACACGGTCTGGAACCTGTTCGTGGACCAAGGCTTGGTCGAAGGCGACAAACGCAAAGTCGTGAGCCTGTCCAAGAAGCGCAAGGAAAAACTGTCCAAGAAACAAGCCGCGTAAAAAATAAAAAAGGCCGCAAGGCCTTTTTTGTATCGATAATTCGGCTTTTAGGATGAAAAAATGCATCTCAACCTAGCCAAATATTTGTCATTGTTGATTGACGAAACGAGTTTTTTGTGTTATGGTATCGGCGCTTTGGAATGAAGATGCCGTACCGAAGCGCAGACGTTTTCAGATAAATCCCAGCTTGGCCCGCATCTTGGGGCAAGCCCATCTGGTTCCGTACCCACGCATCGCCGCTTTGCAAACCCAAAGAGCGAGCGCGGACGGAACGATCCGAAAGCCGCTATGGCGGAAAAGGACCAGCAGTTTATAGAGTTCCTGGTGAAGTCCATCGTGAACCACCCGGAAGACGTCCGGACCGAACGGACCGTTGACGAACGCGGCGTGCTTATCACGCTCTACATAAATCAAGATGACATGGGCTACGTGATCGGCCGCCAAGGCCAGACCGCGCGCGCCCTGCGCATCCTGCTCAAGACCGTGGGCGCCAAAGAGAACGCCCGCGTGAACCTCAAGATCTTCGAACCCGATGAGGCCCGCAAGGCGCACCAGGATTCCAAGGGTTCGAGCGCCCCGGCCGGCGAAGCTCCCAAGAGCGCGACCGTGACCGACGACGATTTGGCCGACTTGGGCATCTGAAGTCGCAAGACCGAAGACCCAAGACGCAAGTCTAGTGATAAAAATAAAAGCCGCTCGGAGCAATCCGGGCGGTTTTAGTTATGAAAAACCGACGGATACGCCTTCGGGTCGGGATGTGGACGAGTATTGATTTTTATGGAATCATCAGTGGCATGAAGACTAAAGACGAAAGACTAAAGTCTAAGGGCATAAGACGGAAGACTGAAAACGCGAAACGCGAAACGCGAAACGCCAAAATGGCTAACAAAAACACAAAGCCGTTGGCCGTGGATGTCCTGACGCTGTTCCCGGATATGATCGAAGCGTATTGCGGTACCGCGATTTTGGGGCGCGCGCAAAAATCCGGGTTGCTTAAGGTCAAAGCGCATCAGCTCCGCGATTGGGCCATCGACAAGCACGGCCACGTGGACGACCGCCCGTTCGGCGGGGGAGCGGGCATGGTGATGAGGGTGGAACCTTTTTTTGATGCGCTGCGCGCGCTCAGAGTCCGTAGCCCGAAGCGCGAAGTCCGGCATGACGGGCTCCGGGCTTCGAGCTCCGCTCTTAGGACCAGGGTGATTCTTACGAGCGCTAAAGGCAAAACCTTCACGCAGGCTGACGCGAAACGTCTTTCCAAATACGATCGTCTTGTCTTTTTGTGCGGGCGTTACGAGGGCGTGGACGAAAGGGTCGCGGAAAAACTTGCCGACGAAGAATTGTCCATCGGCCAATACGTCATGACCGGCGGCGAATTGGCGTCGCTCGTGATGATCGACGCGGTCGCGCGTCTGCGTCCGGGCGTGCTCGGTCAACCCGCGTCGTTGGATGAGGAATCATGGAGCGACGGCGACAAAAAAGAGTACCCGCAATACACTCGGCCCGACGTTTACAATAAATGGAAAGTACCCAAAGTTTTGCTTTCGGGCGACCACGCGGAAATAAAAAAGTGGCGCGAAGCCAATCGGTAGACGTCGATTCCCCTCCTTAATAAGGAGGGGTGAGGGGAGGTTTTTTGTTATTCATGTGATACCCCTCCTAACCTCCCAGAGCTAAGCTCAGCTTTGCCTTATTAAGGGGAGGAAAGTTTTTTATTCCTTATTCGCAAAAACGGCGACAACGCCTACGGCCGTGGCGCAGACGCCCAGGCCGAACATGGTCCAGAGCAGGCGGTCGAAGCCGAGTTGCGCGGCCATGAGTCCGCCTATGGCTGCGGCCGCGGCCATGATCATGGTATTGGAAAAACGGCGCATCTTGCGGACCGTGTGGCGGTGCTTCTCGTCAATCGCGACGCGCATCAAATGGCTCCATGAGGATTTGGCCAAGCCCAAGCCCGAACCCAAAAGCAACTGCGCGACGTAAATCAGCGCCATGTCCGTGGCCATCAAATAGACCAGGGGCACGGCCGCCACCAACGCCGAACCTGCGATCAAACCGCCGCGCGCACGTTTGTTTGCGTCACCATGTTGGAGGAACGTCGCGTACGTCCAATCGAACAAGGCGTAAGCGAACAGCCATACGGCCGCGGCCGCGGATACGGATTCGATGCCCGCGTCCGGCAGGCGGTCGGTCAAAAAGATGGCGAAGATCGGCAACATCAAACCGTAGCTGCCCAAGAGCAACAGGTCGGCGGCGAACAGGTTTTTAAGCAATCGGATTTTCATACATTCAGGCCCGCGCGTTCAGGGCCAAGCGCCGGTAGGCCGCGCCCATGAGCAGGGCGGCCAAAAACAAGGTGACGCCGAAGAACACGAGCAGAGCGGGTATGCCTTGGCTGTCCGCGATCATGCCGCCTAAGAGCGCCAAACCCGCGGCCAAGAGGGCGCCGAAAGCATCCAACCTAAACCATACGGGTCCGTTGGCCAAATGGCAGGTCTTTTGTTCCATCCTGTCCCAAGCCGGTTCGGAGAACGCCAAACCCACGCCGTACAAAGCCTGGATTACGTAAATGTCCACCATGTCGCGCGCCATGAGGTAAAAGAACGGCGCGCCCACGGCCAACACGCTGCCGAACCAGAGGAAGTTTTGCGCGCGCCAGCCGCGGAAGTCGTTGCGGCACGCGAGCTCGGTAAACGGCCGCACCGTTCCCAACACCAACAAAAATACGGCTTCGGCAAAACCCACGGATAAGGGAGTGACGCCGGGTATCTGCTGTTTCAGGAACAACGCGAAAAGCGGGGCCAACAGCCCGAACGCCATCAGGTAAACCATGTCGCCCATGGCGAGCAACCTCATCCAACGTGGAAGCATGCGGGCATTATAACACAAACGCGCCGGACTGCGTGTTTACGATTGACAAAAAACCCAAAAAATGATAACCAATCAACGCGTCATTACATTAAAAATGAAAGGGCATCCGATGAATTTTTCCATGGGACATGGGTTTAGCGTCGGGCATACCGTAAGTCATGCGTTCAGGCTCGATCAGGCGCAAAGCGTCGTCCTTCAGCAGGCCATGTTGCAGCGCCAGCGCGAGTTGGTGGAGGCCGTGCGGGGAAGGCGTTATCAGCCGCGTTGCGTGTGCCACAATCCCAATTGCGCGCATGAGTTTACGGATTTGGAAATCCTCATAGGATTCCGCGACGATCCGAACGACTACACCACCGAGTGCCCCAAGTGCCGTTTGCGCAGCGAACCCAGGCTGTACGCCTCGACCCAATATTCGCGCGTCGATATGGCGTACTATTGCCCGACGCAGACCCTGGAAAGGCTCAAGGCGTTGAGCAAGCTTCCGGTCGATGACATCCGCGTCGTGCATTCGGCCGTGTACAACTCCGCGGTCACGCACTTCGGCGGGCTCAAGCAGGCGTTCGCGCGTTTGGGCCTCAAGTACGCTTTCGAGGCCAACCTGGACTGGCGCAAGCACGTGGGACCGTTCCTGGGCAAGTTGCCGGACGCGGTCATCGCCAGGCTGCTCGGCGCGGGCGCGGGGCAAGTGAGGCGTTTGCGCAATTCCAAGGGCATCAAGCCTTTTCGAGCGCGCGACCTGCTCGACGAAGGGGCGGGAATCCTGACCGAACACGTGGACGACGGACTGTCCAAGGAATCTTCTGAACCGACGGGATGACCGTCGGTTTTTAATTGAAAAATCCCCGCGCCGTCAGTCCTTGAGCGGGACTGGGGGCAGGGATTTGAGGAGTTTTTCCAAAACGGCAAGCGCGCCGGCGTGGTCGAAATTTTCTCCGAGCGCCGTTTGCATCTCGTCCGCCGTTTTTTGGCCGACCGCCTTGCGCAAGGCGTCGTGCCAACGGCTGGCCGTGCGGAATAGCTCCAAGCATTGGTCCGTGAATTCGCGATAAGCTTCAGGCTCTTTTTCGGGGTCGACCTGCACGTCGAGGTTCAACAGGCTGGCCAGTTGTGCGTTGATGTCCAGGAAGCGTTCGGCGCGGTCGCGGTAGGCCGTGAATTCGGCGTTGATCTCGCGTCCGTGGGCCACGGCCGAAAGCAACTCCATCAGCCGCTCGCGGTCACCGCCTTGCATCCTCAGCCGATACTGTTCGGCCATGGCTTTTTGTTGGAAAGCCTCGATCAGTGATGGGAGTTCGAAGTTCAACGAGCCCAACGGACCTAGCGTCTGCCGGTGCATGTGCTTCACGAAAGCCTGGAAAGCCAAGGCCATGCGCACGGTCTGGCGCTTGTTCCGTTCCAAGGCCTGATGGGCTTCGCGCCGCGCGCGGCTTTCCACTTTGGGCCAGGCGAAGACCGCGCCTGCGGTTTCGATGATGAAAACCACGAACAGCGAACCCACGGACGGACGATGGTCGTCGGTCAGCACCAAACAAGTCAGCCAAGTGGCCAGGCCGCACAAGCCGAGCGTCCAGTAGAAAGCCGTCTTGGACCGATTGGAGACGTGCGATTTTTTGCCTTTGCAGAATTCGCAGTCTTCGCGTTCCGTGTCCAAGGTTTCCGGCGAGTTGGCGTAGTCCAGCAGCGCCCGCAGCGTCTGGTTTTGGGTTTCGGTCGTCATGTTCACCTCATGCGCAAGCCAATTCGGCCAACCGCAACGCGCCCTCGCGGGTTTGCGCCGTGGCGATGAAGCGGTTGACGTGGCAGAACAGCGCGTCGTGCACGCCGGTGGTCGCCGAGAGGTCCGCGGCTTTTTTGCCGGCCCAACTTGCGGGCAGGGGATGCTGCGGGTCGGGCGAGCCAGGGGCTACGGGCACTGACCTCACGCCCCAGTACTTGCCGTCGTCGTACACCACGTAGCGGATCTCCGGAAACTCTTCGGCCACCGCGTTTTGCTACGGTAGCTTGCGGTCCAAAACCAGAATACGCGGGTCTTCACGCTCGACGGCCGCTTGCCGGATGAGAGTGCGCGCCGCGACGCCGGCCTTGGCTTGTGCGATGTTGCGCGCGAGCACCAGGCTGGCGAATTCAACGGCCTGTTCGAACGCCTGCTCTTCCGTCAGGTCGGTTTCGAGCCAGGTGGGATTGAAGGCTTCGGCCATGAAGGACACGGTGTAGGGCGTAGGATTGTGAAGATGTTTCCAGGGGCTTTCGCCGTTGTCGGCCGCGTCACCCGATTGGATAAGCACGCGGTCCACCAGTTCGGCCACGTCCTTGTCGCCGCAAATCCTATCGCCGAATGCGAGCCAGACCAGGCCCGCGGCCGCGTATTTGACGCCGTTGGCACGGCGCGGCGCGTCGGGTTGGTGGTGGTCGAAATCGCCGGTATCAGGATTGAAACGCCCGCCCACGTCCACGCGCATGTCCGCGTCTTCCAATTTCACGATGTCGCGGGTGCGAACGACCGTAACGTCGAACAACGTCTTGAGCATGGCCACGGACAGGGCTTCGTCAAAATGCACGGTTCCGTCATGTACAACAACGAGCTTCCTAGGTCTTTTCACTTTAAAACCTCGTTTTTGCGCTTGTTTTAGTGTTTAAACGGCGAATGAACCATGGCTGAGGTTAGTATAAAAAAGCCATTTTGTCAATGGGAGTTAGCCGTCGTCATCCTGAACTTGATTCAGGATCCGTGTGATTAAATTTGATGCCAAAACCCTCCAGAGGCGGACAGGCGAGTTCGGCATGACGGAATGGTTGGTTGTTTACTCTTCCTCGATATACCGAGGCTCTTCGATGAACGGATCGTCTTGCGCGTCTTCGTCGATAGGAACGTCCGGGTTTTGGAACCGATCGAGATATTTCACGATGCTCTCGTCCAATTTGATTTGCTGCAAGGTCACGGGCTTAACCAAATGCAAACCTTCGAGCGACGTGCAACGGCTGAGCGCCACGTATACTTGGCCGGCCGCGAAAGCGCCGCGCCCCAAATCCAATGTCACCTTGTCGAAAGTTTTGCCTTGGCTTTTGTGGATGGTCACGGCCCAGGCCAAGCGCAACGGCAGTTGCTCGAAGCTGCCGATCTCTTCGCGTTCCAAGGTGTCGGTGCGTTTGACGTATTTGGTGCGGAATACGGTCCAGGTGAACGTTTCGATTTCGACAGTGCCGGGTTTGCCGTCCAATTCTACAGTGACCGTCTCTTGGTTCAGGCCGCGCACCCAACCCAAACTGCCGTTCACGTAGCGTCCGCGCTGGTCGTTGGCCACGCACATGACGCGCGCGCCGATTTTCAATTCAAGGTTTTCGTCGGTCGGCAGATCGCGTTCGTTGAACCTTCCTTGGACCGAACCTTCAAATGCGCGCGGTTCGTCGGCAAGTTCTTCCATGCGCGAACGATTGATGTAGTCGGCCGCGGCGTTGGTAGGCGTCAGGATGATGGCGTCGCGCGGCGGCTGGTCGTAAGTCAAACGGGCGTTCAGCGTGCGCAAGCCCTCCTCGGTGACCGTGCGGTTGCGGATGGAGTTCAACAGGTCGATGAAGTCCTGGTCTTTTTGACGGTAGACCTTGTCCAATTCCACGAAGTCCACCATGTTGATTTGCGCCAATTGGCGATACGTGTGCGACGAGAAAAAGTACGGCGTGGCGTAATATTGGGAGAAGGTGGGGGATTCGTCGGACGTGACCACGGGCGGCAGTTGGTGGAGGTCGCCGATGCCCACCACGCGCACGCCGCCGAACGGCATGTCGTTGCGCCGGGCCGTGCGCAGGAACGCGTCCACGCTATCCAATAAATCCGCGCGCACCATGGATATCTCGTCGATGACCAGGATGTTTATTTTTCGGTACAGCCCGAGGTTTTTCCTTTCCAGCGCTTCGCGCCGCGCGATGTCGGGCGTCACGGCCGGCGGGATTTTGAAGAAGCGATGGATGGTTTCGCCGTCCACGTTCAAAGCCGCGACGCCGGTGGGCGCCAATACGGGCGTGTTCTTTTTGGTGTTCAGCACGAAGTGTCTGAGCAGCGTGCTTTTACCCGTGCCCGCGCGCCCGGTGACGAACACAAAAGCCTTGCCGTTTTCCATGCGCGACAAGGCTTGGTTGAATTGCGGGGTGAATTCCAGCGTCATGCCGGGACATTAAATCCTTTTCACGCACGTCGCGCAAGACATATGACGTTGTCATGTCCGCGCAGGCGTGGATGATCGTGATTTGGCAGAACGTCACGGGCGTTGTAGTATCGCTATTCATACAGGAGGTCGCCATGTCGCATCCGGTCGAACCGCGCAAGATATGTGTCACATTCGAAGAGTACCTTCAGATGCTTGGGCATCTAGTCCGGACCATCAGAGCGTCCGGCTTCATGCCGCAACAGGTGGTGTGCGTGGCGCGCGGCGGACTCCTGCCTGGAGAAATCGCGTCGCGCGCCTTTGGCGTGCCGTTGGCCGTCCTGTCCGTGGCTAGCTACCCGGAACAGGGCACGCAACAAGAGAAGATGTTCTTCAGCCGGGATTTGACCTCGGCCAAGCCTCTGCGCCGCCAGTCCATCCTCGTGTTGGACGACCTGACGGAAACCGGTTTGACCCTGGCCAAGACCGTGGAGTGGCTGAATTGGTGGTACAGCATCCCGCGCCAAGAGATCAAGACGGCCACGGTGTGGCACAAGACGTGGTCTGAATTCGTTCCGGATTTTTACGCCCAAGCCGTGGCACCCGATTCCGACGGTTCGCGCCCGTGGATCGTGCAACCGCAGGAGCGGTTTTGCCAAAGTCTCATTGAGCCCTAATCCAAGGATTCGTGGCTTTTTATTTTCAGGGGTCGCGGGCGTGTCGTGGCGGACTTGACTTTTAGACTAAAAAGGGTTAATTCAAGCCCGCGAAGGAGGGTCCGAATGTCCATTGTAGACATGCTCGTCGGCGATCCCATGGAGTGCCACAATCCGCCGGATACCGTGGTGTTCCTGCTGCCGACCACGGGTTTGGGTCGGGGCTATGCGTCCAAGATGTTCGAATGCTTTACGGATGAGATCCGTCCCCTCGGAAAGGCGTATGCCATGTCGCGCGATTGTTGCGTCTATTACGGCGTCGTCGCGCACGCGGACGGTGCCTACGAGCAGGCCCCTCGAATCATGAAGAATTTCCTCGAGCATTTCTGCGACAAGCACGGCCAAACGTCGCCCATCGGCGTGGTCATCAGCGGGCGCGACATGCCGGTCGAGGTCAGGTTCGAGCTCATGGCCACGTTGGCCCGCTCCAAGCTGCCCATCAGGCTCTTCGACTTCCCGCATTCTTAGCCTCGGTTTATTCCGGGGTTTTTTATTTTTTTGGTTACGTCGGGGGTCTGAAAACCGGGCATTGACAACAAATATGGGCTGTCAATATACTGGAATTGCGGGGTGACAGGGTATCCTCCGCCGCCCACAAGGCGCAACGTTCATTCCCAACATAATTTTCAGTAGAGAGGCTAGATTTTCACGATGAAGAAAACCGGCTCATGGCGCAGTGCGCCATCCATCCTCCTTCTTGTCCTCGCCAACGGTTGTGGCGGCGACAATTCCGAGCTGTATCCGTCAGTGGACGAATCTACGGCTCAAAATGGTTCTCCCGTGGGGAGCGCCAAGTGCAGCAGCGACTCTCAGTGTGCCGCCTATCAGCATTGCCTGAACGGCGCCACGCTTTACTGTTCCCATGGCCAGTGCTACTTCAACGGTAGCGTTTCCGGCGGGGACATCGAGTGCATCAAGGAAACCGACGAAGGCAATTCGTCCGGTACGTCGTCCGCGACCTGCGGCACGGTCGGCGCTCCTCCGGAGTGCGATCCCAACGATTACGTCTGCCACTTCGAGCGTGGATTGGAGGCCGGTTATAACCAAACCCGGCCCTGGCTCCAGATCACGGCCGATTCCCCGAATTCGACCGTGACCATCCATGAGTTCTCGGGCTACTGCATCCGTTACGACGGAACCGTGGTGGCCAACAGCGGCACCGCGGTTGGCGCGTCCGGCGTCACTTGGGCCGCTTGGTACGACCGTCAGGGTTGGTACAACGGCAACGAACCGGACGTGATTTACAACAACGTCTTCCAGAGCGGCAAGACGACGTACGACGTGCCGTTGAATCCCTATCTGCTCCACATGGGGCACGAGGGTTGGGACATCACGGGTTGCCGCGAAATCGTGGTTAAGGCGGTCATCAGCACCACGGGCGACGCCAAGGTTGAGGCGGGTCTCAACTACAACCGCGACGGCAACGACCTCACCTACGAAAGCGGCGTTAGCGGATGGAAGGCGTGCACCAACGGCAAGGTCACGCTCACCACGCCGCGCAGCGACACCAAAGCCTGCGAAGACGTCGCGGCCACGGCTTGCGTGCCTACGGCCGAAGTCTGCAACGGCAAGGATGACGACTGCGACAACCTGACGGACGAAGACGGCGTGTGCAATCCGCCGCCTCCGGCCAATGGCTGCCCGGCCACGGGCATCCGCGTCACTCCCGGACCAGAGCTGTTGGTCCCATGTCCCAATCTGGTCACCGAGACCTGGGATAACTGGGGCAACACGCTCAAGTCGAGCCCGGGACAGCCTCTCACGTTCGATGGTTCGTGGTACGGCTACGCTTACATCGAAGCCGTTTGCAACGGCAATGAGCATAGCTGGCCTCCCAAGTACACCACCAATCAGGCGGCCGGATTCGTCCAGATCTGCCTGAACGGACAGGATGTGACTTCCAACACGTTCGTGTGCCCTGACCTGATCACGCCGGGCAAGACGCGCCCCACCGTTCCTACGTTCGTGGACGGCCTGGGCAAGTGTCCCTAAGGTCTTGCGCATCTCACGACGCCTCCCAGCGTCGTTTTTTAATAGTAAAAAAATCGGGCGTGGATAAGCCCGTATTTTTTTGCGAAAATTTTTGGGTTCAGGATGCGAGTCCGGCTTGGAGCGCCTTGATTTTTTCCGCCGCCACGTCGAACGCCGCCTTTTCCTCGTCCGACATCATTATTTCCACGATTTTTTCCACGCCATGGCGAGAGAGGACCGCGGGTACGCCCATGAAAACGTCGTTTTGTCCGTATTCGCCTTGGAGCAGGCAAGAGCAGGGGAGAAGGGTCTTGCGGTCGTTCAAAATGGCATCGGCCATCTCCGCGATGGAGAATCCCGGAGCGTAGTAGGCGCTACCCGTTTTGAGCAGGCCTACGATTTCCGCGCCGCCGTTTTGCGTGCGTGCCACCAGCGTTTGGATTTTTTCCGCCTCCAACATGTCGGTCAGGGGTTTGCCATCCACCGTGGCCGCGGAAATCACGGGCACCATCTCGTCGCCGTGGCTGCCCAGCACCAGGGCTTGGATTTTTTCAGGCGCCACGCCGAGTTCGCGGCCTGCAAAGAGCCTGAAACGCGAAGTGTCCAAAACTCCGGCCATGCCCAAGACCCGTTCTTTGGGCAATCCGGATTGTGTCCACGCCGCGTAGCACATGGCGTCCAGCGGATTGGTCACGACCATCAGGATGGCGTCTGGCGAATGTTCGGCCACGCGTTTGGCGACCGGACCCACGATGCCCGCGTTCACGTCCAACAGTTGCTCGCGCGTCATGCCGGGTTTGCGCGGCAATCCGGCCGTGATGATCACCAAATCGGAACCGGCCATGTCCGCGTCGCTGTTCGTGCCTGTGATCGTGCCCTGGAATCCGGCCAAAGCCGTGCATTGGCTGATGTCCAACGCCACGCCCTGCGGTTTGCCTTCCACGACATCGAACAAAACGATGTCGCCGAGGTTGAGCTCCGCGATCCTCAAAGCCGCGGTGGCACCCACGTTGCCCGCGCCGATGACGCTGATTTTATTTCTTGGCATATTTTTTGAATTCATCGAGACC
Source organism: Patescibacteria group bacterium (assembly GCA_022703155.1). GTDB lineage: Bacteria > Patescibacteriota > Patescibacteriia > 2-12-FULL-60-25 > 2-12-FULL-60-25 > MWCR01. Next base: position 31,839 of record JAKLEH010000003.1, read on the forward strand.
TTCGAGCAGGTGGCGGATGGCCTTCTCGAGCTTGGGCGTTTCGAGCACGAAGGCGATGCGGGCTTGCGTCAGCCCTTGCCCTGGGGTTTTGTAAAAATTGGCGGCCGGCGTGACCATGGCCGTTTCCTTGTCCTTTTCGATGCCCGAATAATCGGTCAGCATGAAACGCGTGAATTCCTCGGCGTCCACGCCCAAATCCACCATCAGATACAGCGCGCCTTGCGGATAGCCGCATTTGAGTCCGGCTTGGGTCAGCATCTTATGGGCGAGTTGGCGCCGCGCATCGTATTCCAGTTTGGCGCGTTCGATATCGTCGTGGCCTTTGTCGATGATTTCCGCGGCCGCGACCTGCTCCAAGGTTGCCACGCAAAGTCTGGCTTGCGCGAACTTGAGGGCTGCGGCCATGACCTCGGGATTGCGGCTCGCTATCCAGCCCACGCGCGCGCCGCAGATCGAATAGCGCTTGGAGACGCTGTCCGCCACGATGGCCAAATCCTTCATCTCGGGTTTGGAAAGCAGACTCGTGGATTGGAGGCCTTCGTATGCGAACTCGCGGTACACTTCGTCAGAAATCACGAATAGGTTGTGTTTGCGCGCGATGGCGCACACTTGTTCAAGTTCCTCCGCGCTCATGACCGCGCCGGTCGGGTTGTTGGGGCTGCAGATGAGTATGGCTTTGGTCTTGGGCGTAACCAGAGCTTCCAGATTTTGGATGTCGTGGATGGCGAAATTGTCTTCCAATCTGGTCCGGAACGGCACCACCTCGACCTGGTTTTGCATGGCGAATGTGTTGTAGTTGGTGTAGTAGGGTTCGGGGATGATTATCTGGTCGCCCGGATCGCAGACCAGGGAAATTGCCATGATCAAAGCTTCGCTCCCGCCGGACGTGACGATGCATTGCTCGGGAGTCACCTCCAATCCCAGCTTGGCGTAATAATTCGAAATGGCTTTTTTGAGCAACGGGTTGCCCGCACTGTTTTCATACGCCACCACGGGTTCGTGGAAGGCGCGGATGGCATCGAAGAACAGATGCGAAGTGGCCACGTCCGGCTGGCCGATGTTCAAGTGGAAGACCGAAACCCCGGTTTTCTTCAGGGCATCGGACAGGGGCACGTATTTGCGGATGGCCGAGGCTGGTAAAGCTTGTGCGCGTTGCGAAATGGCTTGTTCCATAGTTGGTTTTGTTACGGCTGGAACCATAGGATAGGATTGTTGTGCGTTTTGGGCAAGATGTGGGTAGCTCGGTTGCGTAATGAAATGGTTCACTCCACTTGGAGGTGCAAAAACCTCCTTTCAACGCAATGATTTAGGAACCATACAACGGAGATTCCTCCCACTAGGTTATAGCCAGACCTTCCAACGACGATTGGGTGGTGGGTATGCTCCAAGGTGGCCACATGCCTTACGAATTCAAAACAGAGATTATGGAATACGTGGGAATCCTGAAGTTGTTGATCGAGGATTTGCGTTGATTTATTTCGACATAAAACCACCCGAAGGTGGTTTTATGTTTGGTCGCTGTTTGACGCTTATCGCGTTCAACGCGATGGTAGCCCCTAGGGGAATCGAACCCCTGTTAACGGCTTGAAAAGCCGCTGTCCTAACCATTAGACGAAGGGGCCTTGGCTTCTCGTCGCACCGTCGCACGTCCCGCGTCGTACCCGTCTCCGATGCGGTCGCAGGCTCATGCCGGACTCCGGGCTTCGCGCTCCGGACTCGGACATTCGGACCTCCCGGACTATCGGACGCCCTCGGACTTTCGGACGTGCTACGTACTGGACCCTACTAAAAATGTAGCGGCATTATATGGTCGGAAGGCGGTTGTGTCAAGTCTGGACAAAAGCGGCTGTAGGTGCTTACATGGCGCGGAACATTGGACAGGAGAAAGGCGAATGGACAAACGGAAAGCGTTCGGATATCTGGGAAATTTCGTGCGTAAGATGTGCGCGGACGGCGTGCGCGACACGGAGGGCTACCGCGAATGGACGCAGGAACACCTCGAGGCCATGGCCGGGCTGTTCGATTACGTGCCGGCCCAAGGCAAGCCTCCGGTCGAGGCGCTGGTCAAGGCGTTCTTCCATCCGCGTTTGGATTTGGTGGGTTTGAACTACACGCCCGTGGCGTTCAACACCCTGCACCACGAATTCCAGGACGGTTGGAGCGAGGCGTTGCGTTGGTGCCGCGGGTCGGTTTTCGACTTCGCGGGCCATGCGGTGGCCGTGCCGCTGCCCAAGTTCTTCAACGACCACGAGATGCCGCCCGGCTCGGTGCCCGAGCGGTTCGACGTGGCGCTCGAGAAGCTGGACGGCGAATTGGGCATCGCGTACCACCATGCGCGTAAGTTCCGCATCAACACGCGCGGCACGTTCACCTACAAGACGGCCAAGATCGCCCAAGGGATGCTGGACCGCCATGCGACCGACAACCGTTGGTCGCGCATCGCCAATCTCAAGCGTTTCACCTTGCTTTTCGAGGTCATCCATCCGGAGACGCGCAAGCTGGTGGATTACGGCGACCGGCGGTCGCTGGTGTTGGTGGCGGCCAACGACCGGTTGACGTTCGAGGATTTGGCGTATCCCAATCTCGCGCAATTGGCCAAGATGTTGGGCGTCGAAGTCGCCCGGGAATGGGCCGATGGGCATGAAACGGACGCGTTGCGGCGTTTCGTGCGCGAAAGCGGCGTCAGCAATCAGGAAGGTTTCGTGGCCCGGTACGGCAATTTGCGGGTCAAATTCAAGTTCCCGGCCCACTTGGCGCGCATGCGCGAAGCCAAGCTTTCGTACGGCGAAATCATGAAGCGCTACGTGGCCGGCACGCACCGCGATTTCATTCTGTGCCTGCCAGAAGAGATCGTGGCCGACGGGCGAAACATGTTGGACAAGCTTTTGGAAATCAAGGGCTTGCCCGACGACAAGGCGCGCCGCGTCCATCTCTACTCCTTGGTTTCCGACGATCAACGCAACTCGACCTTCAAGGGCCATTGCGGCAAGTTCATCAAAGCCGCGCTCGCCACGTCCTCATCCGCTTGAAAGCGGATTTTTTTTGACCTTTATGCCAAAGGGCGCTAGCCTGACAGGGTAGGAGTCGTGGCATGCAAACAACATTCGTCCGTTCTTTGTTTTTGGCCTTTTCGGCTTGGTCCTTGGGCTGTTGCCCATGCGAACAAAACGCCCGAGCCGCAACCCCGGCTCCGGCATCGTCCGCGCCGCTGTATACCATACGGTATGCAGCGCCGCGGTATGCCCCGCCGCCTGGCACCGTACGGTACCAGGCGCCGCCCACGTTTTATCCGCCTCCAGAAGCCGTGCGATACCCGTCTCCGGCCAGCAATCGGGTCACGCTGACGGCCGTGCCTGATACGGCGCCTGTCCAACCCCCGCCGCGACCGACCGTGGTGCGGCAGGTCGTGGCCTATCCCGTACCTTATTATGTCCAAAGTCCGCCGGCGTATTATCCGGTGGCCTATCCGCAACCGGTTTACTACCGCTACCGGCCAGCGCCCATGGTCCATTTTGGAGGCGGATTCTTTTTGGGGCAGGCTTGGCGCTCGCATGCCTATCACCACCATGGGTGGGGCGGCCACCACCACCATCACCACCACTGAACAGCTCGCCGGTTTGAACCGGTATTTTTTTTCACGATGATGCGAGGCCCGTAATTGCGTGGTATAATTTCGGCCAGAGTTTATGGCGAGCAAGACAGGGCATCTGCATAAAATAAAACATCACGCTCGTAAGCACGCGTCCGCGGCCAAACGCCAGCTTAAGGATCACTTCGTGCCGCACGAGGGCAACGGCCACCATCCCCATGTCTTAAAACACCGGGTCTTGTTCGGTTTTGCGGCTATCGTGTTCGGGTTAAAGGTTTTGGCCGTTACGGCCACGGTTTTGTATCCGTCTTACGGATCGCAAGCCCTCTCTTTGACCGCGGCCAACGTTCTATCTTTGGCCAACCAAGCGCGCGCCGCGGCCGGGGCACAGGCTTTGAGGTTAAGCGTTTTGTTGAATTCTTCGGCCCAAGCCAAAGCCGACGACATGGCCAAGAACGGCTATTTCGCGCATACCAGCCCGAGCGGGTTGACGCCATGGTCGTTCATCCGGGGCAGCGGTTACCGCTACGTACGCAGCGCGGAGAATTTGGCCGTGCACTACCAAACCGCGGAGGCGGCGCAAGGTTCGTGGATGGCCAGCCCTTCGCACCGGGCCAACATCATGAATCCGGCGTTCGTGGATTTGGGCGTGGGCATCGCACGCGGGGTTTTTGAAGGCGCGGACACGTTGTTCGTGGTGGAACATTTTGGCCAACCGTTCGTGGAGCCGGAAGCGGCCAAGCATTCGGCATCCTCGACTCCGGCCTTGATTCAAGCCGCGGCCGTCGCGCCATCAACCGTCGCGACCGGCACGGCAGCGGCCGTGGTCGCGACCGCGCCAGAGAAGGCGGCGGTCGCCAAGGCCGTGGACCGAATGGAGGAGCCCATCAAAGCGGCCATCAAGCCCGCGGCCAACGGTTTGGCTTTGGGCGTGACCGACGCGGCGGCCAAGAAGGTGGTGGCGTCCGTGGGCGCCGAAAAAGTGGAATTGGAAAAAAAGCCTGACGGCCAATGGTCGGGCATGGTGCCTGCCGAGTCTTTGTCCGGTGCGGAACCGAAAACCTTGACCGTCGTATCAGTCCGGGGCGACGGCGTGCAGGCGGAACAGGTGGTCGCGGTTTTGGGCCAAGGCTCGCCCGTGGAAACGGCGGGCACCACCCAAAAAGTGTTTGGCGTGTTTACGGCGGCCGACTTGGACGCTTTGATGAGGATGATCGGCGCGCTGCTGCTGGGCATGATCACCTTGGCCTTGGCTGCTTATGCGACGGTCCGGATGCACGTGGCCCGGCCCAAGGTGGTGGGCCATGCGTTGGTGACCGTGACCTTGATCGCAGTGCTGCTTTCCATGAAATGAGCAGGCATAGAGCGACGAGTCCAAGGGCTTGACAGAAGTCTTTTTTTAATGGCGAAACGCTGTTACGCTATGCCAATTATATTGAACAATATGCACAAGAACCTTTCCAAAATCGTGACCTTTTTATTGGTTACGTCCACGGCCTTGGTGAACGCCGCGCCTGCGGCGTACGCCACGGCGCCTTCCGATCCCGGGCCCAAGCCTAAGTACTCGATCGACATGCAAGGTTTGGTCCTAAAGGGCGCATACCAAAACGTCGGCGGACAACCCACGGGCGCGGCCGCGTTCTGAAGCGGCAACGTGGGCGCCTACCCCGAAGGCGCATGCGTGCCGGCTTTGGTCAAAGTCACGAACGAGAAGGACGCGTCCAGCGTGGCTTTTGAGATCGTTTACGATTACCGCAAAAACGGCAACGCCACGGATGTCGTTGGCGTCGAAGACTTGCGTCCCATTGAGTTGACGACCGGCGTGATTGGGGACCCGGCCACGTCCGTGGACAATTTGAACGACATGGTGTTTCCGGGTTGGACGCTTAATTCGGTTTTGGGATTCGATTCTTCGGGCGGCGGCGTTTCGGCTGCCATCACCGGTCCGTTTGGCGGGGATTCCGGAACCACGGCTACGGCCGAAACCGATACGCTGCGCCACTATAACGTCGCATTGAGCAGCATTGAGGAAAACGCCACGGCCTATGTTTTGGTGTGCGCGAAAACCGGTTTGGACGCGAGCGGATTCCCGGGTTCGAGCATGAGCGTAAAGACGGGCGGCGGGGGCGGAGGCAGCATGCCTATTCAAGGCGGAGAGTTGTTGCAATTGCCTGCATTGACCCTGACCAAAACCGTGGCCACGGGTTCGGCCACTCCGGACCAATGGAGCTTCCATGTCACGCCATCCATCAACGGCCAATCGGATTTTGCCATACCGGCAGGCCAATCCAGCGTCACCATTCCAAACGTTGAAGTCGACGGGAATTATACGGTCACCGAAACCGGCGGTCCGGACGGATATCTGTTCCAATCTGGAGCGGGGACCAATTGCGCGTTCGTGGATGAAACCGCGACCGCATCTTTGTACGCGGCCAAGCCCGCGGCTGACGCCACGTGCGAATTCACCAACGCCGCCATCCCGTTCGTGGCCACCACCGGCACCATTACGGTCATCGAAAACGTGGTCAACAACGACGGCGGCACGGCCACGCCCGCAGATTTCACTTTGAGCTTGAACGTGAATTCGGTTCCGCAGAATTTTCCGGGCAACGCCGCGGGCACGTCGTTCGTGGTCACGGCCGGAAGTTACTTCGTGGCCGATAGCGGCTTGGTTCCGGGTTATTCGGTTTCGTATTCTTCCGAATGCATGGGTACCCTTTCGGCCGGGCAATCCGTGACCTGTACCGTGACCCACGACGACAACTCCGTAGTCATACCTCCGGGCGCGACCACGGGCACGCTCACGGTCATCAAGCGCGTGGTCAACAACGACGGCGGAACTTTCGGAGCGGGCGATTTCACCTTGACTCTCACGGCCAGCGGCACCCAAACGGATTTTCCGGGCAATGAAGGCGGCACGCAATTCGTGATCGACGCCGGCGATTACGCGGTCACCGAGGGCGCGAACGACAACTATGCGGCTTCGTTCACGGACGGTTGCACGGGCACCATGGCCGCGGGCCAATCGCGCGTCTGTACCGTGACCAACGACGACGTGGCCCCGCCCTTCGAGGCCACCACGGGCACGCTCACGGTCATTAAGCGCGTCATCAACGACAACGGCGGCACGGCCGTGGCCAGCGATTTCACTCTGAACCTGACCCAAGGCGACGCTTCGCCGGTGGGTTTCGCGGGCAACGCTTCGGGCACGACTTTTGAAGTCCAAGCCGGCACGTATTCGGTTGGCGAACAGGAGAACGCATTGGGTTATGCGGCTTCGTATTCCGAAACTTGTTCCGGCACCATGGCTGCGGGCGAATCGCGCGTATGCACGATCACCAACGACGACCCGGACAACGGGGGCGGCGACCCGCCGCCGTTCACGGCCACGACCGGCACCGTCACCATCGTCAAACAAGTGATCAACGATGACGGCGGCACCAAACAGGCCGCGGATTTCACGCTCATGCTCTCGGCCAGCGGCACCGAACCCATCAGTTTTTCGGGCAACGCCTCGGGCACGACCTACGTGGTCCAGGCCGGTTATTACATCGTGTCGGAAACAGGTTTGACCGATTACCAAATCAGTTATTCGGAAAATTGTTCCGGGACCTTGGTTGCCGGACAGTCGCGCACCTGCACCGTGACCAATGACGACAAAGGCCAGACCGAACCCCCGACGCAAACGCCGACCGGCACGCTCACCGTGGTGAAGCACGTGCACAACGTCACGCAATCCAAGCGCGCGTCCGACTTCGCCTTGCGGGTCAATTACGGCGAAAAGCCGGTGCAGCTCGACACGGCTTACCGCACCGCCGCGTTGGTGGCCGTGTTGTCCGAAGGATACGCGACGTCCGTGCCTGGCGATGAACGCGGCAAGGCTTTGGTTTTGGCCACGGGATCGTATACGGTCAAGGAAGATGCGGTTGCGGGCTATCGCGTAACGTATTCCGAAGGTTGCGCGGGTACGCTGGCCGCGGGCGCTTCCGCGACCTGTGTCGTGGACAATTACGACACCACCAATCCGCCGGTCAACGGCGGCGGAGGCGGTTGGACGCCCGGCATTTACGGCGGCGCGCCCAGCTTTACCCAGGTGCCAGAAACCACGCCCACGCCGCGCGTGTTGGGCGTTGAGGACGTGGCCGACATCCAGCCGCTGTGCACCATCACCGACGTCGAATCCAAATACGTGGTCCAGAATCTGGATACGCTGCTGGCGCATTTGGGACGCGCCAAGGACCAGGGCATGGAGGATTACTACAACCGCGTGCTCACGCCGCGCGTGGCGCCCGACGACACCCCGGCCCCGGTATTGGCGGCCATCCGCAATTTTGTGAATTACGGCACGCTGAGCACGGTCCGCTTGGGCCATGGCGAACGCGCCGGCGTGGTCGACAGTTTCCAGGCCATGCACGGGCGGTTGCCGCAGGACGTTTGCGACTGGCAAGAGGTCATCAGGATGGCCAACACCAAGATGCCCAATACGGGCAAAGCGGAACGCGAAAGCTCGGTACTGGCCACGTTCAAAGCCATTTATAGCCGCTTGCCTAAGACCGGCAGCGCCTTGGACGGCATCGCGCTCAAGATCATGGCGTACGGCATTCGTCCGCAGGTCCGCGACATCGACGCGGAAAGGCACGCGGCCGTGGTGTTCTATAAACTGTTCAAAAAATTGCCGACCACGGCTTCGGAATGGGACGCCAATCGGGCCATCGCCTACAGCGGCTTGGCGCAACGCTTGCTGACGGTGGATTTGGGCAACTCTCCGGGCCGCATCCTGTCCATCGAAAGCGTGGGCACGGCGTTCGCGGCAGCGCAATAACCATCGACAAAATTAAAAACCCGTCGGACCTAGCTCGACGGGTTTTTTGTTTGACGTTGTTCCGGCGGAAGGTTAATTTATATTCGCCCTTTTGACATTGGCTTGGGAAGGCGGAACGCACATGGCCAAAAAACCCAAACGCGCATCGGACAGGCGCGACCACCACAAACAGCGCAACGATTGGGTGGTCATAGATTTGCGCCGCGTGGCGCAGGCTTTCGAAACCCTCCGCGCCGATCCGCGCCACGCGTCTTGGTCGGCGCACGACGGCAAGTGCCTGGAGGCCGCGGCCAAGGACGTGATCGTGGAGCGCGTTTTGGGCGCGTACAGCGAACGCATGGCGCGCATGCTTGCGGCCAACGGCGGAAACTGGTCCAAACTCGCGCAAAACAAGCGCATCGGTTTGGCCAAATCCACAAAATATTGGGACCCGGACAAGTTCGCGGTGGTCGAAATCGCGGTGTTCGTGCACTGGAAGGAGTCGCCGCGTATCGATTGGAACGCGCAAGCCGCGCGCGAGGAGCTGTACCGGCGGCACGGCGTCAACATCCTGCCGCGTTTGAGCACGGCCTTTGTGCCGCCAGGCGAATCCGTTGAGGATTACCAACCCAGCTTGCCCGGCACGGCCAGCGAGGAAGAACGTTTCCCGGACATGGTTCGGGGCAAGCGCCGGCCGCCCGGCCCGCGCGCCCGACCCGCCAAACCGCGCGCCTTTTGCGTCGTGGATTTGGAAGGATACATGCGAGGTTTGGACCAAGCGGCCATGGATTCGTTCCATGCGGAAATCAATCCCACGGGACAAGACGTGGGGCACGGCCAAGTCCTGAAGCGCGCCACGGTGGGCAAGCCCATCGGAGCGCGCGATTGGCGCGCGGCTTTGGATGCGTTCCGGGCGCGTCAAGCCGGAGACGTGCGCGACGCTTTGCCCGAGGGGCGATTCCTGTCCGTTTCGTTGGCGGTTTGGTCGCAAGCCGTGTCTCTTGAATGCCTACCCTTCAACCTCTCGCGCGAGAGTCTGGCGTCGGCTGTGAGACGGGCGCGCCAACAGGCGGCCGCGGCCGCGCGCCTCGCCAGGCGGTCGGCCAAATACGATTTTTTGAAACGCGTCGAACCCGGGCTCGACGACCTCAAGCAATTCCCGTTGCCGGGCGTCCTGACCTTGCGCGAACTCTTCGAATTCCCGCCGCGCGAGCCCAAACCGCGGCCCCGGCTCTGCCGCTTGCCGCGCCGCAAATACCGAGGTTGGCCGCTACGCCTACCCGTCGCGGACATGGTGCAGCTCGAATTGCCGTTCCGTTACTTCGACCCGTACCGCGACCGGCAATGCCTGTTGTTCGGGCCGCAGGTCGGGGTCGGGCGTCCGCCGCATAGGCGCGAATTCCATTCGTGGCGCAAGCGCGTGCCCGTGGGCCAATGCCGCCTCAAATTCTGATCCGCCTTCGGCGGATTTTTTAAATCCGGCCCTGAAGGCCGGATTTTCGCGTCGCGAATTATTTATTTTTTGGTTCCTTCGGCCAGTTCGGAGAAGGGGATGGCCACGTCAAAATCTCCGGCCGCGTACGCCGCCACTTGGTAGGGCGGGAAGATGACGTGCAGCGTATCCTTGGTCGCGTACCAATATCTGTAATTGTCGGCCGTGGGTTCGGTCCCTTGCTTAAGCCAATCGTCGTCCGACATGTCTTTGATGCCTTCCATGGTCTGGAGTTTGGCGCGACAAGCGTCGGCCACTTTTTTTAGGTAGCCGTCGGTTTTAAGAACGTCTGACATGGCCAGGCGTTGGCCCGTGCGCGCGTCAAAGACCAGGGTTTGGTAAATGTGCATGCCGTGCGCCCCGCCCGTGAATTCATAACCCGAAAAGACGACGGATACGCGGTCGGTGTCGTTCTGCGGCACGGCATAAACCACAGCCAAATCGTATTTGGCGCCGCTGTACCACTGTTCCGCGTCCTTGAGGTAATCCTTGAACGCGGCCGTGGTCGTGGCCACGTACTCGTCGACCGCGGAGTTGACGGAGCCGCTCAATGCCGCGTTACCGCCTTGGGCCACGGGATAATCCACGCGGATCGTATACAGTTCGGTCTCTTCGCTTCGCGTGGAGCTGGCGAAAACCAATTGCGTATCGGTCTCTTGCGTTTGGGTGTCCGCGGTTTTGTCGGGTGCGTTCATGCTGACGCTTTTGGACCAAGAACAGCCGGCGCCCATGAGGGTCAAGGCGATGAACAGGGGAATCGGGTAATGCATAGGTGTCTTTGAAAAATATGATGGTGCAATTGTGCGCTTTACGCGCGGTTCGCGCAAATAAAAAAACGTCCCGTGTTTCATCGGGACGTTTTTAGTATCTGGTTTATTTGACCGTCGAAGTCGTGGCGGCTTCGGCCGGGGGAGCGGCGTTGGCCGCTTCGCTTTGCACGTCCGTGAATTTAACGTTTTCAGGCAAGGTGAATTGGCTGTCGGCCACGGATTCTTGTTTGCAGGTGTCTTTCTTCTCTTCGAACTTGGCCAAGATGTCGTCTTGCGAGCGGATGACCTTGTCGCCCATCATAAGGCTGTCGTCCGTGACTTTGGCAAAGTCCAGCATCATGCCTTCGGGGATTTTGTCGGCCCAAATCCACATCTTGTCGTCGCGGATGATGCCGTGGAAAAAGCCCTGGTCGCCTTCGGTCGCGCTGTCCATGCGGATTTGCTTGCCTTTGATGTAGGCCACTGTCTTTTCGCCGGATTCGTCCGTGTATTCGCATTTGAGCGTGATTGAACGGTCGACGGCGTCCTTAATGGACGTGAAGGTTTCTTTGGCTTTTTCGGCCACGGGGTTGGAGCCGCTCCAGCAACCGGCGCCGGTCAGGGCCAACGATAAAGCGAGTAAAGACATCACGAACAGGTGGTTGTGTCGCATACGCGATGGATATTTGACGGTTTTGACCACCGAATTCGCGGTTTGGCCTGTGTCCGTCGCTGAATTTAAGGAATTATGCCGCTCAAGTATAAGCCTTGTGCGTTTTGAATGCAAAATCGGTTAAAGCGCAGGGCATCGTGTTATCCACATATTCAAGCTCTCAATCTTGATTCAAATCTGTTTTTTACACGTAATTGTTGTATAATTAAATTATACAAACATTAAAAACCAACGGCCCGTGATTAATTTTTAAAAATTCCGTTTTTAGGAATACGAGTCGTATGGCTTCACTATCCACGCCCTTTCTCGTGAAGGGCTCAAGTGGGAAGCGAATTTTTAATTTGCTCTCCGCTACTTTTTTTATCTTGGCGGCTTTGATGCTGTTCAGGCCCACGCCGACGTACGCGGCTACGTGTACGGCCGCGGCGTCCGGCAATTGGAACACGGTCGGAACTTGGTCGTGTGGCCATGTGCCGACCTACGCCGACGTGTGCAACATAAGCGGCGGCGCGACCACGACCGTGGACACGGCTTCGGCCGTGTGCAGTTCGTTGACCATCGGCAACACCAATGGCATTGCGGCTTTGGTCTTCAATAACGGTTCGGTTTTGTCCGTCAGTTCCACTACCATAGGCGGCGCTGGAAGCAGAAGCGGTAGGGTCAATATGGCGGCCGGCGGTACCTTCAAGATCGGTACCACTTTCACGTTGACCAAAGCGGCGCCGAATCCATGGACTCGAGGCACGGGTACGGTCGAATACAACGGTACCGCGGCCCAAACCGTGAATACGACGTTTTTTACGTCTTACAACAATTTGACGTTTTCCAATAGCGGTACAAAAACTACACCCGCCGGTACGATTACGGTTTACGGCAACTGGGACGTGACCAATGCCACGGCAGCGTTGAACACAAACAACACGAGTTTGACCATCACCGGTAACGTTACGGGCAGCGGAGGAACCATTACGTCCGGCTCCGGAACCATTTCGCTTGGCGGCAACTGGACCAACAGTGGTACGTTCAACGCGGATTCCGGCACGGTCAATTATTCCAAGACGTCGGGCGGCCAGACGGTTGGCGGTTTGACGTACAACAACCTGACTTTGAGCAACACCAGCGCCACGAATACGGCGAGCGGTGCGGTGGTCGTGAACGGCACGTTGACCACTACGGCCGGCGGCGCCTTGAATTTGGCAACTTATGCGCTGTCCGGAACGTTGGGCACGATAACCAACAACGGCACCTTGGAAACGCAAAACACTTCGGCCGCGCCCCTTCCCGCCAGCAAGACTTGGGGCGGAACGGTCGTATTCGACGGGGCGGCGGCCCAAAGCGTGGCCACCTCGACTTTCAACAACCTGACGGTCAACAATTCCAACGGTCTGTCCATTACCGGCGACATAACGGTGAACGGCCTTTTGAACATAGTGACCGCCAACCCTTCGGCCAGCATGGGCGCCATCGATACGGGCGCGCACCGCGTGATCATGGGTTCGCTTTCCACGACACTGGGTCTCGGAGAGGTCACAGGCAACGTGTTCCGGGCCGGGCCTTTTTCCTCGGCCCACGATTATTCTTTCGGCGGACAATATACGCTCTTCAATTTTCCGGGCAGCAGCGCGGTCACCAACATCAACCTCAAATTGACGCGCGGCACGGCTCCGGCCTGGAAGACCGACGCGGTCAAACGGCAGTATGATTTGACCCTGACGCCGGGCGTAGGTTCCAGCATGGGCTTGATGTCCTTGCATTATTTCGATTCCGAACTCAACGGCAATGCCGAAGATCGTTTGGCGATATGGAAATACGACGGTTCGCTTTCGGAAGTCGGCCGGGCCTCGCACGACACAAGCATCAATCTGGTGACGTTCGGCCCCAGCGACTTTTCTGGACTTTCCGGCACCAGTTTGGGCTTGGCCACCACGTCGCAAGAGTACTACACCTGGGACGGTTCGGCGGATACGGATTGGTACAACGATAACAATTGGGACGGGAATTCGACGCCCACCACCACCAGCAACGTCATCATTCCTGATGCCGCGACCACGCCCAACGACCCGGCGGTGCCGGCTTCGGGAGTGACCATAAAAACCATCGAAATTCAATCCGGAGGCGTTTTGAACACGGCCAGCGGTTACACCCTGACGTTGACCGGAGGCAGCGCGTCGCCCCCGTCGTTGGCCGCATGGGACAGCCATGGGACCTTCAATTCGCCCACGGGGACCGTGGTGTTTACAGGCAACCAAGCTTCGTTTGCCGGGACCGCGGATTTCAACAACGTGACCATCGCGCCGGGCGCCACGCTGTACAACCGCTTGGGTTCGACCATGCGTATTTCCGGCACCTTGACCAACGGGGGAACGTGGTATCCGGCTTTCGCCCTGAACAATACGGTCGAATACAACGGCGGCAACCAAACCGTGGTAGAACCTAACGGTACGGTCGTGGGTTACAAAAACTTGACTATTGGCGGCACCGGGACCAAAACCCTGCCCGCCACTTTGACGGTCGCTGGCGATTTCACCAACAACGGCAACCCGGATTTTACGGGCAACACTTTGGTGTTGAGCGGAACTACCGATCAAAATTTGGGCGGCACGGGTTCGCTGGCGTTCAACAATCTGACTTTGAATGACGCTGGCTACAGGGTGAATGCGGGCAAGAACATCAGCGTGGCGGGCGACCTGGTTTTGTCCACGAGTTCGACTTTGGACATGGCCACGTACGATCTGACCTCGTTGGGCGCCGTTTCCGGCAATGGAACGCTCGAAACCGCGTCGGTTTCCGGTTCGCCGCTACCTAGCGGCAAAACCTGGACCGGGACCGTGTCGTACGTGTCAGTGCCAGGCGGCCAAACCGTGGTCTCGGGCACCTACAACAACCTGACCGTGAACCAAGGCGGCAGCGCCGCGACGTTGGGCGGCGACGTGACCGTGGGTGGAGTCCTTGATTTGGCCGCGGGCGTGGTGACCACGGGCGGCAATGCGGTTTACGTCAACTCGACAGGCAATACGATCCGCACAACGGGACGCGTCAACGGCAGTCTTAAAAAATACGTGGCGACGGGCGCGACCAGCAAAACGTTCGAAATCGGCGACGCTTCGTATTACGCTCCGGTCAGCGTTTCGTTCGGCAACGTTTCCGTGGCCGGAGATTTGACCATCAAAACCACGGCCAACGACCATCCTGCCATCGCCAGTTCGCAAATCAGCGTCGCCAAAAGCGTGAATCGCTATTGGTCGGCCACCAATACCGGAATAACCTTCGACAACTACAGCGCCGTATTCAATTTCGATACCGCCGATAAGGATATCGGTTCGGATGCCAGCAGATACCTGGTTGGAAAATATTCTGTCGGCGCTTGGTCTTATCCTTCGGTCGGAACCAAGAACGCGAACGACACCCAAGTGACGGGCTTGACCGGATTTAGCGATTTCCAAATCGGCGAATCGTCCATCGATTACGCGGCGTTGGCCGTGGCCGCGGACAAGGCCGCCCTTTCGGCCAACGACATCAAGGGCGGGAACGCGGACTTGTCGCACGTCACCACGACTTTGACCAACCCGCTGCCTTCCATAGGCTCGGCGTCCGGTTCGGCCATAGCTTGGGCGTCAGACGCCACCTCGACCGTTTCCGACGACGGCCAAACCATCAACCGTCCCATCTACTCGGCCGGCGACGCCACGGTCCACATGGCCGCCACTTTCACCTCGAGCACGGCTTCCACGACCACGGTCTTCGATTTGACGGTCCTCAAGCTCCCGGCCAGCACCGACGCCAAGGTCACTTCCGGCGTGTATACGGTATCCGGCGGCTCTGGTCCGGCCGAGACGGTCACCAACGTGCCGTTTGGCGTTTCGTCCTCGACCTTCCTTGGAAACTTGTCCAAATCCGAATCGCACTCGACTTGGGATATTTCAGGAATACACAATCCGGTTTTGACCGGCGATGCCTTGGTCGTGACGGCCGAGGACGGGGTCACGCAAATCACGTACACGGTGACGGTTCTTCCTGACCCGGCTTTTGCCGCCGTGGCCGCGGACAAGGCCGCCCTTTCGGCCAACGACATCCGCGACGCCAACCCCGACTTGGCGCACGTCACGGTGCATTTGGCAAACCCGTTGCCGTCCATCGGGTCAGCGTCGGGTTCGGCCATCGCCTGGGCCTCTGACGCCACCTCGACGGTCTCTAACGACGGCCAGACCATCAACCGTCCCATCTACTCGGCCGGCGACGCCACGGTCCACATGACCGCCACTTTCACCTCGAGCACGGCTTCCACGACCACGGTCTTCGATTTGACCGTGCTCAAGCTTCCGGCCAGCACCGACGCCAAGGTGACTTCGGGCGTGTATACGGTATCCGGCGGCTCTGGTCCGGCCGAGACGGTCACCAACGTGCCGTTCAACACCTCGAAGGCCACGTTCGAAGGCAACCTGTCCAAATCCGAATCCCACTCGAGTTGGAACGACGCGGGCATCCACAATCCCGTGGTCAGCGGCGACACGCTGGTCGTGACGGCCGAGGACGGGGTCACGCAAATCACGTACACGGTGACGGTTCTTCCTGACTATGCCGGTGCAGCCGTGGCCGCGGACAAGGCGGCTTTAGTGGCCAATGACATCAAGGGCGCGAACCTCAATCTTTCTAACGTCACAACGACTTTGACCAATCCGCTTCCGTCCATCGGTTCAGCATCCGGCTCTGCCATCACCTGGCTTTCGGACGCCACGGGTACGGTCTCCAACGACGGTCAGACGGTTAATCGCCCTGCGTTTTCGGTCGGCGACGCCACGGTACACATGACAGCCACCATCGCGTCGAGCACTGCCTCTGACACAAAGGTGTTTACCCTCACGGTTTTGAAACTCCCTGTCAGTACGGATGCTAAGGTGACTTCCGGATCTTATATGGTTAGCGGCGGCTCTGGTCCGGCCGAAACCATCGTCAACGTGCCGTTTGGAACGGCCAAAACCACCTTTCTCGCAAACCTGACCAAGAGCGAGTCGCATTCTTCCTGGAACAGCGCTGGAATCAACGATCCCGTACTCACCGGCGACACCTTGATTGTCACGGCAGAGGACGGGGTTACAACAATAACCTACACTGTTACCGTTGGTTCGAATCCGGCGATCGCGGCCGTGGCCGCGGACAAGGCGGCTTTGATTGACAACGACATCCGCGACGCCAACCCCGACTTGGCCCACGTTACGGTCCATCTTGCCAATCCGTTGCCGGCATTGGGCTCGGCTAGCGGCTCTACGATTACTTGGGCGTCGGACGTAACGGGAACCGTCTCTAACGATGGCCAGACCATCAACCGTCCCATCTACTCCGCTGGCGACGCCACGGTCCACATGACGGCCACCATCGCTTCCAGCACGGTTTCGGACACGAAAGTGTTCGCGTTGACCGTGCTCAAGCTTCCGGCCAGCACGGACGCCAAGGTGACTTCGGGCGCGTATACGGTATCCGGCGGCTCTGGTCCGGCCGAGACGGTCACCAACGTGCCGTACGGAACGGCCAAAGCCGCGTTCGAAGGCAACCTCTCGAAATCCGAGTCGCATTCGACCTGGAACGACGCGGGCATCCACAATCCGGTGGTCAGCGGCGACACGCTGGTCGTGACGGCCGAGGACGGGGTCACGCAAATCACGTACACGATTACAGTCAATCCGGACGTCACGCCCCCGGCCATCTCGGGCATCGGCGCCACTCCGTCCGATACCGGTGCGTCCATCCATTGGACCACGGACGAACTCGCTTCGACCAAGGTGATTTACGGCGCCGATCTCTCATACTCCTTGGCTACCACGGAAACCG
>JAKLEH010000030.1 GCA_022703155.1 Patescibacteria group bacterium
AACCGGATAATCCTCAAAATCCATGCTTGATTGCGACGGCAAAACCGCGGACCAACGGTCCGGCAAAACCCCAAGCAAAAAATTTTCGCCGTCAACGGCGTCCTGCCCATCCACCCAGATTTTCGGCATGCGGACATTATATCACGAAAAACATCCCCAAGTGGGGATGTTGGAAGAACGACCGATGCCGCTATTTTTCTTTAATGCTCGGCGTGCCTGGACCGAACGCCACTATGGCCGGCATGAGGGACGGACGCAACCTGCCGTCGGGCAGTGAGACGAAACGTCTGCTGGTCGGCGCCTCCGACGGTACGGTAATCAGATCCGTGCCGTGCATCAACGGCCGGACGTACACCGTGCCCGCAAATCCCCAACGCTTGAGCGCGCGTTGCAGGCATTCCATGCCGTGTTCGTCAGCGGCTCGGATGTCGTGCGCCACGCGGAAACCCTCGGCCACCACGGCCGCGTTCGCATCCGTCAGGCCCACGGCTTTGCGCAAGCACAGGTTAACGTCGCTTAAATGCGCCTGGCCCGGCACGCGGCCGATGACGCAGCACACGAGCGACGGGCCGCGGTGGCGCGCGCCCAAGATGAAGACGTTGCCCACGGCTTGGGTGGCCAACACGCGGTTGGCCAACTTGCGGTCCAACCGATACGTGGCCATGAATAGGGTGACAAAGTACTGTTCGAGCAGCGGCTCTTCCAGATGCACCGCTATGGCGTAGGCCGAGTGTTCGCCCTTCAAAGGATCGGCGGAGGAAATTTTCATGCGGCCTCCTGGTTGGGTGGAGGTTTATTAACATCGAAAATTTTGGGTGTCAAAACCCCACGTCATGGAGCCTGTCCGCCTCTGGCGGGAATTCATTTCGGCATCTTGATAGCCAACACTCAAACGAGATCCCAAAACTGGCTCGGGATGACATCGATATATACAAAAAACCGGCTTGTTCAGCCGGAGAGATTCCCGTCGCGCAATTCCGCAACTATCGCATCCCTCCGGTATCACACGACGGAAAAAGTTCGCGCCGGTGAACGAGCGGCACACGGCAATCTCATTCTATGCATCATTCTCATATGCCATCACGTTAATATGATCGACGGGAAAATAGAGTTTAAAGGGCAGGTGGGCACACCAGGCTTATCAAGACGACGGCAGCATACCGACCTTTGATGAACGTTCTACAGGAAATTGCGGTTTAGTCAAGGATTGTATAACCCACGTCATCCCGGGCTTATTGTAAATTGTTGACGATCGTGTGTTAAACCGGGATCCATCGGATTTTGTTTTTTTCATATCTCTGGATTCCTGCCTTCGCAGGAATGACGATGGTGGTATATTATCTTTTATTGATATGACCCTCGCCCAAATCGTAAAAAAATCCGGACTGGAACGCCGCGAAGCCGAAGACCTGTTGGGTTGCGTGCTCAAAAAAGACCGCGCGTTCGTCATGGCCCATGTCCAAGACGAGCTCAAACCCAAAGAGGCGATAAAATTTCTGGACCTATGCGCGCGTCGGCTCAAAGGCGAACCGTTCGCCTACTTGGTCGGATTCCAGCCGTTTTTGGGCTGCGACTTTTTGGTGGACAAAAACACGCTCATACCCCGGCCCGAGACGGAGGGCTTGGCAGAACGCGCCATCGAACGCGCCAAACTCGCGCATCAAGTCCGTTCCAAAGCCGTAATCGTCGATGTCGGGACCGGCTCGGGTTGCATCGCCATCTCGGCTGCGCTCGCCTGCCCGTTCGCGACCGTCATCGCCTCCGACGTTTCCGACGGCGCGCTGCGCGTGGCGCGTAAAAACGCCAAACGTCTGGACGCCAAAATCACTTTCGTCAAAGATGACCTGCTGGGTCGGAAGGTCGGACGTCACATTTTCGGTAGTCGGAGGCATGCGTCCGACGTCAGACGTCAGACGTCCGGCTTGATCATCGTCTCCAACCCCCCATATCTCCCCTCTTCGGACAAAAAAACCATGCCGCGCGACGTGGTCAAATACGAACCTTCAAAAGCCCTGTTCGCCGGCCCGGACGGAACGCGTTTGATCGTTAAACTTTTAAAACAAATCAAAAGCATTCCGACCTCCTGCTCAATGACATCCGACATCCGACCGTCAGCTCTCCTGGAAATCGACCCCTCCCAATCCGACAAATTGAAAAAGCTCGCGACCGAGCTTTTCCCCGACAAAATCGTAAAAATCGAACCGGACCTGTGCGGCCGCGAAAGATACTTGATTATCGTCTAGATTCTTTCCAAGAACCAATGGCCTTGGCCACGCTTACCGCTGCCATGAACACAAACAACCAGTCGAAATAAGCGATGCCCGCGTCGGGAAAGGCTTTTTGCGCCCAGCGCGTTCCCAAAAACGCGAACGAAAAAATCACGGCGGAAAGCGCCCTGAGCTTCCACAGAACCTGTGGCGTGTAAAACGAAAGCGCGGATTCGATGCCTGCGCGATTTTTTGGCTTGGCGAATCTCACATGCCGTCGCGCTTGCGCGCCCGGATCCCATAAGATGCTGACGATGGCCGCAAAAAACAACAAGCCAAGGGGCGGGATTTCCCAAATTAAAAACGCGGCCAGCGCTAATAAGCCGCCAATGATCGCGGCCATCAACCCCAGAAATATCCAAGGGAGTTTCATGCGTCATTATTCCGCTTTGATGTCCGCGCCCAAACCGGTCAGTTTGCCGATGATGTTTTCGTAACCGCGTTCGATGAGCTCCACGCCCGTGACTCGGGATTGGCCTTGGGCCATGAGCGCGGCCAACAGGTACGAGAAGCCGGCGCGCAAATCCGGGATTTGGATGTCCGCGGCCTTGAGCGTCGTCGGACCGGACACTATGCACGAATGCAGGAAGTTCTGGTGGCGGAACCGGCAATCCTTGCTGCCCAGACAATCGTGGTGCAACTGGATGTTGGCGCCCATCTTGACCAAGGCTTCGGTGTAACCGAACCGGTCCTCGAACACGGTCTCGTGTACGATGGACACGCCGTTGGCCTGCGTGAGCAACATGACGAACGGCTGCTGCCAATCGGTCATGAAGCCCGGATGCGTACCCGTTTCCACGATGACCGGATTGTAGTTTTCCGCGCTGCCGAAAGCGATGCCGTCGCTCTCCACGGTAAAAGGCACGCCCACGCGCCGCATGGCGTTCAAAAACGAGAGCATGTCGGCTTGGCGCGCGCCGCGGACGAAGACCTGGCCGCGCGTCAGGGCCGCGGCCACGCCGAACGACGCGGCTTCGATGCGGTCGGCCAACACGCGGTGGTCCGCGCCGTGCAGTTTGTCCACGCCTTCGATGACCCAAGTGCGGTTGGCGTCCAAATGGATGAGCGCGCCCATGGACTGCAGCAGCATGGCCGTGTCGATGATCTCCGGTTCGATGGCCGCGTTGGTGATGGTGGTGGTGCCTTTGGCTTTGACCGCGGCGAACATCAAATTTTCCGTGGCGCCGACCGAAGGGAACGCGAGCTCGATGGCCGCGGCTTTAAGCCGCTTGGCGCGCGCCACGTAAAAACCGTCTTCGCACACGATGTCCGCGCCCATTTTGCGCAAACCCTCCAAATGCAAATCGATGGGCCGCGCGCCGATCTTGCAGCCGCCGAGCATGGGGATGCGCGCCTCGCCAAAACGATGCATAAGCGGGCCCATGAGCAAAATGGGGATGCGGTTTTTGCGGCTGAACGCGGCCGCCACCTCCGGGGTTTTGACGTTCGACGCGTCAATCGTGGCTATGTTTTCTGAAAATTCGACCGATGTGCCCAATCCCTGCAACATCTCGACGGTAGCATCCACGTCGCCGATGGCCGGCACGTTGCGGAGCGTGACTTTTTCGTCGGTCAACAAAGCCGCGACCAACTGTTTGGTGGCCGCGTTTTTCGCGCCGCTGACCCCGACCTCGCCCTTCAGCGGCTTGCCGCCGGTCACGAGGTAGGCGCGTTCATTTTCGACCCTAGATGCATTATTCATATTGTAAGTTTTTTCGTACGCCGATTGCGTTCATAAAAGTTCATAAAGTTTTTAAAGTCAACAACATTGCCAACCGATGACTTTATGAACGTTAACGCCTTACAAACTTTACAAACTGCGCTCTCGCTCAACGCGTCCCCGTAGCCGCCGATGACACGCTGGGAGCCGTTTTTTCGTCGGTTATGACCTCGACCCAGGTGACGCCGCGGCCCAAAACCACGGGACGCCCGTCCCCGGTCATAAGTTTTATGAACTCGTTGGCTTGGCGCGTCCATTTGATGTCGTCGCGGTAACCGTTCCTGAAGAGCCAAGCTTTGCCTTCGCCGGCCGTACGCACGTACAAGCGGCCTTCCTCGTCCAACACCTTGTCTTCGGTTTGGAGCACAAGGACGTTGCGCGCGCGGACCGCGGATCCGTCCGCGTCACGATGGGCCTTGCCGGCCAACCAACGGTCGTACATGTCGGTCTGTGGATCGTACGACCAACGCACGTCGTAAGAACCGCCGTACGGGATGCGAATGTCGCGTTGATCGCCGGGCGTAGTGCCGCTGGCCACGTCGTCAAACAGCCACGGCGTGAACGCCCCGGCTTTCCATTTTTTGTCGCGTGCGGCCGCCAAGAGCAGGTTGCTACTGGTGAACGCATTGTGCGGCGCCTGGCGTTTGGAGTCGCGCCAAAAATACTTGCCGTTGGAGATTTCGTCCAAATTTCGGAAGTCCAGCAATCCGGCCAACCGGTTCATGGCCTCCGGGCTGCCGCCCACGTGGGCGTAAACCGCGTTCAACGCACGCGCCCATTCAATGTAATACGGACGCGCGCTGCGCACCGGCCCGATCTTGTCCGCCGTGGACGAGGCGTCGAACACGGCCATATATCGCGTGATGCCGCCTTCCACGGGCGCGGCAAACACCACGCTCGCCTTGCTCAACCCCGAAAGCGGCCGCGCGTCCGGATGCGATTCGATCATGACGGCGAACGGCAACAGGCGCGCGTCTTCCGGTTTGACGCGCACGCCGTCCAAAGCGCGGTCGGCCAAACCGTCGGCCGAGAGCATATCCGTGCTGGTGGGCGCGACCAAACCTTGCGACTCCGCGTCGCGCGGAGCGGACATGGCGTACCGGAACAGGCCGTAGCTTGTGGCCACGACAGCCAAAGCGCCGACAAGCAAAAACGGCCACCGCCGGCGGACCCATTGGTCCAGGCCGGCCGTGGCCGTTGCGCCCTGCGGACGGAACGGGGCTACATTGTCCTCCATGTTGTTGTAAATTATTTGGCTTCCTCTTCCGCGACCTTTTCCGTGGCTTCCTTCTCCTTCTTTTCTTCGGCTTCGGTCTTGATGGCCGTGACGTCAACCTTCTCTTCGGCTTCCAGTTTCTTCAGCTGATCTTCGGTGAGCGGCGGTTCGACCGAGGCCACGGTGGCGTGCGGGTCGTTGGTCGCTTTGACGCCCTCGGGCATCTTAAGCGAACCCACGGTGATTGAATCGTCGAACGTGGCCAAAACGCCGATGTCCACTACGATCTCGTGCGGCAAATTGCCGGGCAAGCACTCGACTTCGATTTGGTCCAAAGACTTGACCAGCGTACCGCCCAAACCTTTAACGGCCAAAGATTCGCCCGTGAAAACCAAGGGCACCGTGACTTTGATGGCTTCGTCCATGCGGATTTGGCGGAAATCGATATGTATCGGATCCATGTTGACCGGGTCGACCTGGATGTCGTGGACCAGCACCTTGACCGGAGACTCGCCGCCGACCGTCAGGTCGAACAGGGAAGATTGGCCGACTTGGCGGTACAGGCGCGCGAATTCGCCGCGCACAACGGTCAACGAACGGCTGGGCAAACCGTGTCCGTAAACCACGGCCGCTATCTGGGTCTGGCGGTCAGCCTTAACTTTGGGGTCGCGCAACACGGCGCTTAAATTCATGCTCATAGACGTAAAATTTTGGTGTCCAAATATTAGGCCAGCTTGCCCGATATGTCAAGCCATTGGCGGCAGAGATCGCGGCTATGCTCGGTCAGCAGCCGGTGCGCCTGGATGCACTCGTCCGAACCGATGTTTTTGGCTTGGGCCAGCCGCAGGGCGTCGGCGCCCGAAGCGTCGGTCACCAAACCCAACGAACTTATCCCGCCGTGCGTCTCCAAAAGATAGGCCAACAACCCGTGGCCGCACGAACCGCACGCCGAATGGTACAGCTTGACGCCCTCCTTTTGCGCCACCAATTTGACGTCCTCCTGGGCGTACAAAGCATGGCACAGCGGGCAGTGCGTCATGAGGGGATAAGGTTGTTTTTCTGGCATGACCGAACTTTATCGCGGCGTGAGGGATGGGTCAAACGCGAATTAAAATTTTTAAGATTCATAAGATTTTCGGATGAATGAATAGACCGAATTCAAAAATCAAAATTATTAATTTTCCCCCAATCTTATGGATCTTATGAATTTTACGAATTTTCAATCATTCACGTCCGTTCGGGAGCGGGTCGCGCGTGGATGGCGATGCTTTGCACGATGCCCATGGCCGCGTAACCCGAGACCAAAGCCGCGGCCGCGGCCGAGGCGAACGGCAACGGAATGCCAGTCACGGGCATGATGCCCATGTTCATGCCCACGTTAACCAACATGTGCATGCCCAACATGCCGGCGATGACCACGCAAAAAATCCCGGCGAACGAATCCCCGCTTTTGCGTCCGATGTGGATGGTCCGGATGACCAGCAGGCCGAACAGCCCGATGACCAAAGACACGCCCAAAAAACCCAGCTCCTCGCCGATGACCGCGAACAAAAAGTCGGTCGAGGCTTCGGGCAAAAAGCGCAACCGCGATTGGCTCCCTTGGCCCACGCCCTTGCCCAGCCAACCGCCGGAACCCATGGCCGTTTGCGCCTGCAGCACGTTGTAACCCGCGCCCAACGGATCGTATTCCGGATGCATGAAAGCCAAGAGGCGCGCTTGCTGGTACGGCTTGAGGCCATAACCCCAAACCAAGGCGGCCAACACCGCGGTCAAACTTCCGAGGATGAGCCAGTCGCGCCACCGCAAACCCGCGAAGGCCACGGCCACCAGCCACATGGCCACGAGCACCATGGCCGAACCGAAATCCGGCTGCAACAACACGGGCACCACGTAACCCAACAAGGCGAACAAGCTGCCGAAAAACGGCACCCAAGTCAGGCGCTTGTGCACGTGTTTGGAAAAATACGCGGCCAAAAACACGGCAAAGGTGACTTTGGCCAATTCCACGGGCTGCAAGGTCAAACTGCCGAAACGGAACCAACCTTGCGTGCCGCGGACCGTGGCGCCAAAAAACAGCACGGCCACGAGCAGCGCCAAACCGGCCAAGTAAATGACCGGACTCAAATTGCGGATTTGGCGGTAATCCATGAGCGCCAAACCCAACAGCAAAACCAGACCCAACCCCACGGCGATGATCTGTTTGCGGAATTGCACCAACGACACGCTCTCGTACGAAGCGCCGATGCCGTAAATCATGAGCAGGCCGATGGCCGTAAGCGAAAACAAGGTGCCCAACAGCAGCCAATCCGTACGCCACAACACGTCCAACCAGTAGCGCTTCATGGGCCATACTGTGGCACGCAGATTTTTGCCGCGCAAGCGCGGGGAAAATTCATAAGATTCATAAGATTTTTAAAATTCATAAGATTTACGGATGATAAAAATACTAGATTTTGAATTCAAAATCTCATTTATCCGACAATCTTACGAATCTTATGAATCTTGAATCTTAAAAATTCCCCTGACTCGTACTCGTCGCCGTGAACAGCCGGTTGGACGGCAGGTAAACGCCGGGGTCCAAGAGATTGATGACGGGTTTGACCTCGGTCTTGCTGACGCTAGAAGTGATGTCGTACCAAGCCAAATCCACGTGCCGCGTTTCGCCTGGTTTGAGTTCGCGCAAATTGACTCGATTGACGCCCACCACGGTTGAGCCGCGCATGAGTTTGACCACGTAATCCACGGACCAGTAACCGTACGCACCCTGGTTGACCACGTCGAAAGCGGACAGGGCCGCAGGCCGGTTCATGTCCGGTTCGGCCGGCTGGAATTGCACGTTCTTGACCGTGACCGCGCCAAAACGCTGCGTGGCGAACTCTTCGTAATTGCCGCCAACCTGGTTCGGGTCCACGCGATGCCAACGGATGTTGTCCACCACGAGTTGGCCGTAACGCCCGCCTAAAGTCTTGGGCTTGAAACCCAACTCGGTCAAAGTCACGATCGAACCCGGAGGCACGAATCCTTGGCGCACCGCGGTCTGTTCGCCCGACACGTTGAAGCTGTAGTTGAACTCGACCCACCAGAACGCGTTGGGGTTTTCCACGTCCACCATCACGTCCATGCGCTTTTCCGTATTGGGGAACACCAAGACCTGGGACGTGCCCACGTTTTCCGGACGGTCCTGCATGATGCGGTCCAGGGTCTGCTGGTTCTTGGCCAATTCCAACGTGAGCCGCGATTCGCGCGGATACGAAATGGCGTAAGCGTCGAGCAAACCCCAACCCGAATAACCCCACACCAGAACGTTCAGGCCGATGAGCGTGAACCTCACCCAAAACCTGATTTTGAGTTCGTTCCTGACCCACCAATTGGCGGCCTTGAGCTCACCCTCGGTGAATCCCCGCCCCTCGAAGTTGTCCATATTGTTTGTAGTATATCACAGCGACGCCCTACGGGCGTCGAATCAACGGTCTGAGGTCCAAGTCCGAATTCCGTCCCGACCTCCGACTTCCGACTTTCGACACGCATGCCCCTTGACATCCCCCTTCAAACGACCCCCTTTTTATGCTAAGATTTCCGCGCCATTTATGCCAAAAGAAGCCAAGAAATCCGGCGGTTACAGCGCCGAACAGATATCGGTTTTGGAAGGTTTGGAACCCGTGCGCAAGCGCCCGGGCATGTACATCGGATCCACCGGACCCGAAGGTTTGCATCACCTGATTTGGGAAGTCATGGACAACTCGTTCGACGAGGTCATGGCCGGACACGCCAATGAGATCGTTTTGACGTTGAACGCGGACGATACGGTTTCGGTGTTCGACAACGGCCGCGGCATTCCCGTGGACATCCATAAGCAATACAAAACGTCGGCCTTGGAACTGGTGCTCACCAAACTGCATGCGGGCGGCAAGTTCGGCGGCGAAGAAAGCGGCTACAAAATCTCCGGCGGTTTGCACGGCGTCGGCGTCTCGGTCGTGAACGCGCTCTCGGATTGGCTCGAGGCGCGCGTGGAACGCGATGGCGGCGAATGGGTACAGGAGTACGAACGCGGCAAACCCAAATTCAAAGTCAAACAGATCGGCAAAAGCAAGAACCACGGCACCACCATCTCATTCAAGGCCGACCCCACCATCTTCACCACCACGACCTTCGACATCAAATACATTTTGGATCACTTGCGCCAGCAGTGCTACCTGTCCAAAGGCGTCAAAGTCACGGTGGTGGACGCGCGCCAAAAAGCCAGCCCCGCGGTTTACGGATTTTATTTCGAAGGCGGCGTGGCCTCGTACGTGCGGCACTTGAACCACAGCAAACAGGTCAAACACGAAAACCTGTTCTATGTGGAACGCGAACTCGACAAGGTCGTCGTGGAAATCGGCGTACAGTACACTGACGACTATAAAGAAACGGTTTTCGCTTTCGCCAACAACATCTTCAACCCCGAAGGCGGCACGCACGTCATGGGCTTTCGCGCCGCTTTGACCCGCGTGCTCAACAACTACGCGCGCAACAAGGGATTCATCAAAGAGAAGGACGACAACCTTTCGGGCGAAGACGTGCGCGAAGGCTTGACGGCCGTCATTTCCGTCAAAGTCCGCGAGCCGCAATTCGAAGGCCAGACCAAAGCCAAACTCGGAAACCCCGAAGTGCGCGGCGCGACCGAAACCGTCATGGGCGACGCGTTGACCACGTTCCTCGAAGAGCATCCGCGCGACGCCGAAGCCATTTTGGGCAAATGCATTTTGGCCCAACGCGCCCGGGCGGCCGCGCGCGCGGCCCGCGACACGGTCATCCGCAAAGGCGCGCTCGAAGGCCTGACCCTGCCCGGCAAACTGGCCGACTGCGCCAGCCGCGACCCCAAATCGTCCGAACTCTTCATCGTGGAGGGCGACTCCGCAGGCGGCTCGGCCAAACAAGGCCGCAACCGCGACACCCAAGCCATCCTGCCGTTGCGCGGCAAAATCCTGAACGTGGAACGCGCGCGTCTGGACAAGATGATCGCCAACAACGAAATCAAGAATTTGATCATCGCGCTCGGCACGGGCATCGGCGAAAGCATGGACCTTTCCAAGCTGCGCTACGACCGCATCGTGATCATGACCGATGCCGACGTGGACGGCGCGCACATCCGCACGTTGTTGCTGACTTTATTCTACCGCTATTTCACCGAACTCATCGTGCAGGGACACGTGTACATCGCCCAACCTCCGCTCTATCGCGTGCAGATGGGAAAGGAAGCGCGCTACGCGTTTTCCGACGAAGAAAAGGACAAGACCGTGGCGGAAATGCTCAAACTGAAGGAGGAAAGAAACAAGAAGAAGGATGAAGGAAAGAAGTCCAAACCCAAGGACGCGGGACGCGGGACGAACGACGAGGAACCCGAGGTTCCCGAAGGCGAAGCCGAGGAAGGCGTGACCAAAGTGGGCGGCATATCCATCTCGCGCTACAAAGGTTTGGGCGAAATGAATCCCGAACAATTGTGGGAAACCACCATGGATCCGGCCAGCCGCATCATGAAGCGCGTGACCATTTCCGACGCGGCCGAAGCCGACGAGACGTTCGACATCCTCATGGGCTCGGACGTGGCGCCGCGCAAACGCTTCATCCAGACGCATGCAAAGAAAGCGACGATTGATGTGTAAGAGGGTGGAAAGATGGAAGGGTGGAAGGAAGGAAGGTCAATCGTTGGTCTCGTGATTCGTAATTAAAAAAAACGCCCGTTGTTCAACGGGACGTTTTTTTATCGTTGGGTTTAGGCGGCCGGCGGAGCGGGCGGGGGCGTGATGGCTTCGGTCGCGGTCGTGGCGGCGGACGGCGCTACGGCTTCCGGCGGAGCGACCGGTTCGGCCGGGACGGGCGACGGAGCGGCAGGCGTTGGAGCCGGTTGGGCAGGCGCCTCGTCCGGTTTGGCCGCGAACGTGGCGCGCCATTTGGCGTCCCATTCGGCCAGCTGTTCGGGCGTGGCCGCGGCCATGGCTTGGCGTTCGGGTTCGTGCACCGGGTCGGCTGCCACATGCTCGTGCATCTGCGCCATGAGTTCTTCGTAAGTGTTGGCTTTGTATTCGTGCGTGCACGTGGGCGCGCCCAAATCCTGGCAAGTCAGCGTTTTCATAAACGTTCGGCTAAATGACTTATTGTCTTTCTAATTACCGACTTAAAACCTTAAAAACATTATGGACATTACGAACTTTTTATCTCCTAGGTCATTTGGCCAACGGTTTGAGCAACATCATGACCGCGCCCAAGGCCGCCAGGAACACCACCAAACACGCGAGCCAACCCAAAACCGGCACGGCCCACACGAGCTGCACCAAAAACACGCCCAACAGCACGGCCTTCCAATCCAACGCGCGCTTCTTGTCCTTGGAATATTTGCGCAACAGCCACCAACCCACGGCCGGGCCGGCCACGGCTTTGGCCGCCACCACGGTCAGGGCAAAAACCAAACCCAGGAACAATCCGGCGGCCGAACCCACGACCGACACGAGCAGCACCAAACACGCCACGGGCACGACCACCAACCAGACGAACCCCCAACC
Organism: Patescibacteria group bacterium; assembly: GCA_022703155.1. Taxonomy (GTDB): domain Bacteria; phylum Patescibacteriota; class Patescibacteriia; order 2-12-FULL-60-25; family 2-12-FULL-60-25; genus MWCR01. The sequence continues at coordinate 11,743 of JAKLEH010000030.1, forward strand.
CACATGTTTGGCGAAATCCCCGTACATCAGATTGGCCGCGGCCGAAACGCGTTCCTTGAACAGCCAAATCGCGAGCAACGACGCCACGGACCAAACCGCGAATCCGAAAATCAAAGCCATGAGCATGGCCGCCACGCGCTGTCCCGGAGTGGCCTTGGGCATTTTGGGCGCCTCGGCCTTGGGTTTTTCCACGCGCGTATAATCCAATCCGCCGGCGATGGTGCCGGTGGACATGATACGCGCCATTTTGGCCGACGAATATTTGAGTTTGCCGCCCACTTTGGCAGCGTCGCCCAACGTCAGGTCGTCGACCGTGGCGTCAACGTTGCCGCGCACGTCGCCGTTGATGGCCACTTGCCCGCCGCCGATTTTGACGTTGCCCAAAACCGTGCCGTCGATGACGCCCACGCCCGATCCCATGTACAAATCGCCGCGGATCACCGCGTTCTGCGGCACGTAAACCATACCGCCGGCCACGAGCGCGTCGCCGGCCACGTCCGCGTCCACGCTCACCCGGCTGCCTACGGCGCGGACCGCATGTCCCACCTTGCCGAGCACATCCACGTACGAACCCGCGGCCATGACGCTGCCCGCAACGTCGCCCGTCACGCGCACGTTCATGCCGGCCAACATGGCGTCGCCTTGGACCGTCTGGTCAAGGGCGATGTTCTGCCCGGCCGCGTAAATGTCGCCCGTCGAGGTGGTGCCGCGCAAAAACGACAGGAAGTCGCCGCTCTTGAATTCGGCGGCCTGCGCGGACGCGCCGAACGCCAATGCCGTCGCGCAAGCGAGGGCAATGGAAAAAATCTTTAATCGCATATGAAATAATTAATTATGACAGGAATATTATACTCCAAACCAGGTGCTATAACCATTTTTCGTCACCCTGAACTTGTTTCGGGATCCATGTTGTTGACTTAGATGCCGAACCCTACTTTCGCTAAAGCTCCAGCGGGCGTCGCAAGTTCGGCATGACGACGTAGGCGAAGTGGTAGCCTTAAAATTCAACACCCATGTTACACCACCCCGTCCCGACGTAACGTCGTGACCGCCCCTCCTTAAAAAGAGGGGAAATAAAAAAAACCGACCTGGTTGGTCGGTTGAGTCAGATGGTGCACATGGGTCCTGCGGTTGGAGGCGAAGAGCGCGTACGGTCCGCGTTGCCCACGCACAATCCCGGATACATGAGCAGCGCCAGCAAGATCATGGCCAGGATGCCGACCAAGAGGAAGGTGGTGACGTGTTTGAGCGCGAAGTCCAGGACGCGTGCCATGCTGCTGCCTCACGAAGTCAGGATGGCCGCGCCGGCCAGCGACACGTACTTGCACATGGCGCAATCGTCATTGCCCTTGGGCGCCTCTTCCGCGTCCAGGCATTTGCGCACCCACTGGAGTTCGCTGTCGATCCATGCGGTGCGGCACTCGTGCGGGATGGCCGCGCACCTGAAGCGCAGGGTCTGGCCGAAGGCTTCGGCGTTGTTCATGGCCGTGCAATACAGGAAGTACGCGGTCTGCGACACGGGCACGCCGTTGTGCGACAACAACCAGGAGTAGACCTCAACCTGGCGCTTGTAGTTCATGTGGAACGGCCGGCTCATTTCGGTTACGGGTTTGGACGCGGCCGTGGCTTTGTAGTCCACCACGTGGACCACGGGTTCGGAGAGGCCGATCCACAAGTCGTCGATGGCGCCGAACACTTCGATATTGGTCTCTTGGTGCAGGAAGCGCACGCCATGGCGGAAATCGCGCCACTCGTCCAACTTGGGATGCTTGTACGGTTTGGCGTTGGCCAGCTTGGTCAGTTCCGTGGGGCGGTCGGCCATGCGCGCCGCGTCGCATTCGCGTTTAAGCAGCGCGTCCACCGCGCCGTTCAGCGTGAACGGGAAACCTGCCGGCGGAACGATGCCGCGCTTGCGGTGCAGCCAGAAGCATCTTGGACAGGCCAAGAATTCTTCGAGCGCGGTGCGTGAGAGTTGAAAAGGTGCGTCGGGTTTGTTGGATTTTCTGCCCATTCTGCCCTCCCGGGCGTTTAAGATAACAGACTGAATTTTTATGTCAATTATTCGCATCCCGCCGACCGTCAACACAACGGTTTTTTTGAGGTTTTTACCCAAAATCCCCTGTTGTGTGTATCATATATATGTATGAAAAAACACTTGCCCCTGTTTTTGGCGGCGATTGTCGTCTGTCTGTGCGCGCCGTTCGCGGCCCAAGCGCACCAACCGCGGCTGGTCGGCGGCGATTATGTTCGCATTTACAGTCCGTCCGTCTCCCAAGCTTTTTACGACGAACTGGCGGGCAAGCCCCGCGAATACCTCATCAGTTCGCCGGACGAGTTCGAACTCGATCTGCAGTTGCTGGTCCCGGCTTCCGCCAACCCCGAAGGCAGGTACTCGGCCGAGGTCTACCGTTTGGACAACGGCCAGCGGATTTTGGTCGGCAAGTTGGACGGCGCGTCCCAACCTTGGACCGACTTCCACGAAGAATTCGCGAACGACGATTACGCGCAAAGCGCGCCCGCGCATTTGAAGTTGGCGGCCGGCGACTATGCGGTGGAGGTTGCCGGGACCGCGGACGCGAACGGCCAAACCCAGGCCGACACGGGCAAGTACGTGCTGGTCGTAGGCAGCCAAGAAAGCTTCCCGGCCAACGAAATTTGGAACGCCTGGTTGGTCGTGCCCAAACTTAAACAGAACTTTTTCAAGCAATCGCCTCTGACCTTGGTCTTAAGCGCCTTCGGCCCGTATGCCTTGGCCGCGGCGTCGGTTTTGGTGCTGATATTTTGGGCAATCGCAATCAAGCTGCTCAAAGCGCTTTTGCCGCGCGACCTCAAGCCGCACTTAGCGCGCAACCTGGGTTTTTGGGACCGGGCGCTGCGCCTTGTCCTGGGTTTGGGTTTGCTCGTGGCCGCCATCCATTACTGGAGTTTGCTCATGTTCTTGGGCGCGGGCTTTTTGTTGTACGAAGCCGTGGCCAAATGGTGCCCGTTGTACGCGGCCTTGGGCCGCAACACCTGCCCTATATAAAAAACCCATCATCCGTAGAGACGCCAACCGATGGCGTCTCTACGTTGACGGTTGACGATACGCAACATGCGTAGAGACGTTGCATGCAACGTCTCTACGTTTATTTTTTCAAACCAATTTATACGCCTTCATGTTCACGCCGCTGACCGTGAGCGGGAACATTTTGAAATTGAATTTGCCTTTGGCGCAACCTTTGAACGCGGCTTCGGTCAACAGCACCTCCCCTTTTTCGGCCGCATCCTCTCCAAGTTTCGATGCCAGGTTCATCTCGTTGCCGTACATGTCGTCGCACGCGAGCAGCGTGGGCCCGTAGCCGATGCCCATGCACACGAAGATGTCGCTCTCGTCGGGCGTGGCCAAATTCGCGACCTCGATGTCATGCAGGATGTCTTGGGCCGCGCGCGCCGCGTTGTCCGGTTTGGGGAACACGGCGAACGCGTTGTCCGCCTCGAATTTAATGACCATGCCTTTGTTGGATTTGATGGCCGGGGCCACCACGCGGCGCATGCGCCGGATCATGGCCAGATAATGGATGATGCCGTAACGCTGGACCAGGCGCGAAAAGCCTGACATATCCAAGACCATGATGGCGGCTTTCTTCTCGAAAGTCTTTTTTATTTTGGCGTCGATGGCCTTGGCGCGTTCCGGATGCTCCACGCGTTCGTTCAAGTATTTGTCGAGCACGGCGCAGGTGGGCAGGGATGTGAGGGATGGCATAATGTTGGAAGTTTAGCAGAAATCCACATTGATTGTCATCCCAGCAAAATCGCCACCTTTAACCATGCCGCATCCGTCACCCTGAAATTGCCGTGCCCGCCTCTGGAGGGTTTCAGGGTCTATGTTTCATAGCCGTCAAACAAGATGCCGAACTAAATTCGGCATGACATGGGTGGCCAGACAAAAAAACGCCCCGACGGAATGTCGGGGCGGGTTTTGCTTTTGATTTGCCGTTAGAAACCCAAATCCTTGTTGATGGTCGTGACGCTGGCCATCACATCCGCGGGCGAGAACGGTTTGGCGTCGCTCACGTCGTCGCCAAAGCCGTAGCTCATGAACATGGTGTCGGACAGGTCGTCGATCTTCTTGTTCCAGTCCGCGCCATGGAGCGCCTTGGCCATGGCTTCGGTGGGCATCCAGCGCAACTGACCGCCCGGCGCCACCACATACACCTTGGACATGGTTTGGAATTTGACCATGCGCACGCCCGGCTTGTAGCGCACGTTTACGCCCAACGGGATGCTGGCCATCTTGGTCGCGTCGATGGTTTTGACGCCCGCGAAGTCGGCGTACCAAGTGAAGTAGATGCGCGAGCTCGGGAACGCGTGCCGCTTGCCGTCGCCGCCGATGTAATACACGGCGCTGTCCTCTTGCGTGTTCGCGTTGCCGTCGTCCGTCAGTTTGACCAGCCAACCGACCTCCACGCCGATCTTGGCCAGGTTGGCCAGGTTGGCGTCGCGGTTGGGATCGCTGCTCATGGTTTGGTATACGGGCGTGACCGCGGCCAAACCGCCGCCCCCGCCTCCGCCGCCCCCGCCGCTACCGCTGGAACCCGAAGACGATTTGGACACGAAGTACGAAGCTTTGGTGGTCTGGAACGTGCAGTAGCCCGCGGTTACCAGACAGGTTGACGGACGTACGATGCCGTCCGTGTTCCAGCCCGAGGTCATGCTCGTGGAACGCACCACGGACAAGGTTTGGCCGTTGCGGCTCGTGCCCACGAAGATGCTGATGGTGATGGGTTGGCTGAAGGTCAGGCCCAAGTTGGGCACGCCCCATTGCAACGCGCCGTCCACCACCGCGTTGTCGCCCAAACCCGAAAGCGCGCTCAAAGTCACGTCCGCGGCCGACATGTCGTTGGCGTCGAACGTGCCGCCGTCCGTCTTGGTGATGACCGTGCCGGCCGGCAAAGTCACGGATGAAGTGCCGCCCGGAGTGGGCACGTTGATGGTCACGTCTTCGTTGACGTTCAGGCTGTCCACCAGCACCGTGGTCGGATCCGCGTCGTCCGGACTGGTCAATATCGGTACGATGGAGCCTCCGTTTTGGAACAAGTCCGAGATATTGCTCGGATCCAATTCCAATTGGCTCAACGCGTCGCAATTCTCATCCACGCAGAACGGGCGGAAATTCACGAATTGCGAACTGCCGTCGATGTACACCTGGTCGCCCGTGCCCGAAGCGTTGTAGATTTCCTGGTACGGGCCGCTGGCATCGCCCCACCAGTTTTCGGTCGCGTCCAAGCCGGTCGAGGCGTCGACGACGTGCAAACCAGAGGTGATGGCCACGTTGTTGTAGATCTTGTTGCCGTTGATGTGCACGTTGTAGGCGTTGCCATCGACGTAAATGCCGTCGCTATTGTCGTGGATGTCGTTGTCCGGACCGATGGCGAACGGACCTCCTTGATCGCCGGAATAATAGTAGATGGCCGCCCTGCCGTTGTTGGTGAAAGTGTTGCCCGAGACTTCGGTGCCGATCAAGGCCTGCTGTTCGGAACGGTCAGGTCCATAACCGAAACTGATGCCATAACCGTTGTTGTCGAAGGTGTTGCCCGTATAGGTCTCGGCGCCGATGCCCAAATCCACTACGCCGGCCCAATCGTTGTTGTGGATGTCGTTGTTGGTCAGAGTGTTGTCGTACGAATCGAAACGCAGGGCCACGCCAATGTAACCGCCGGCGATTTCGTTGTTGGAAACCGTGGTGGAGGCCGAAGTCCAACCCACGCGCACCACCGGCGTGCTGTAGCACCAGCTGTCGTCCCAGGCGCCGCCGTCGGTCTGGTAAAGTTTCAAGTGCGAAACCGTCACGTGGCTCGCGCCATTGACCGTAATCGGCGCGTCGCAATTCGCGACCACGTATGCCGGATCGCCCGATGACGGACCGTCGAGCGTGACGCCGTTCTTGTTGATGGTGTAAGTGTTTCCTTCGTAATAACCGGCTAACACATGGACCGTGCCGCCTTCGGCGATGGCGCTCAAGGCGTCGCCGATGTTGTCGAAGGCATTATAGTCCCATTCGTGGCCGCCGGAATTGCCTGAATCGTAATCGTCATCCACCCAAACCTGGGTCGGCGCTGGGGGCACGGAATCGATGATCTTCTGATGCGCGGCCGTGTTGCCGTATTCGTCGGTCAAATCCGCGAACACGTCCTCGGCGAAGGTCACGGGCTCGGTCGCGTAGACTCTGACCCGGTTGGCGCTCCAAACGTAAGTGCGCGGTGCCGCGCTGGCTCCGGCCGTGATGGCCGACTCGACCGCGGTTTTGCTATCGCTGCTCAAATTCTCGCTGAAGACCAAAGCCGTACCGTAAATGTCGCCGCGATCGCACGCCACGGAGGGGCAAGTCGAAGGCAGTTCGTAGTCCACCGTGCCGTCGCCGAGCGCGGTCACGGTCGGGGGTTCGTCGTCCGCGTCGATGAGCAGGAGGTTGTTGGCCGTATAACCCTCGGCCGAAGTCACCTGCAGCATCACGTC
>JAKLEH010000031.1 GCA_022703155.1 Patescibacteria group bacterium
GGGTCGCCAGTTTTTGCAAAAAGGCCCTATCGTGAGTCACGAACAACACGGCGCCCGAAAAGTTCAGCAACTGCTCTTCCAGCCAGCTGATGCTTTCGAAATCCAAGTGGTTGGTGGGTTCGTCCAAAACCAACGCATCATACCTGCCCAAACAGATTCCGGCCAAGCACAAACGCGCCCGTTCGCCGCCGGACAGGATGGAGATCGGTTTCTCCAAATCGTCCTTGGAAAAAAGAAAATTGCCCGCCATGCGCAGCAGATCCTCAGGCAAGGCCCGACCGGACACAGTGGTCAGATAATCGCCGACCGTGCCCTGTTGCGGAAGCATGAGCGGCACATGTTGGGCATAATAAGCGACCCTCATGTTATGGCCCCAGCGTATCGCACCCCCCAAAACCGGAAGCTCTCCGGCCAATGACTTCAACAAAGTGGATTTGCCTTGGCCGTTCTCGCCCAACACCGCCAGATGTTCGCCGCGGTCTATCTCGAACTCGACGTGCGACAAGACGGGGGAGTTGGGCGTATAGCCGACCGAAACATCTTGGCAACGCAAAGCCACGGCTTTTTTGATTTCCGGTTCAGGCAACCTAATTCTGACGGTCCGCGTAGAATGCGCAATCTCGATTTCGTGCAGCTTTTCGATCTGCTTGATTTTAGACTGCGCCTGTGTGGCCTTGGTGCCGGCCCTGAAGCGATCCACAAAATGTTGGAGATGTTCGCGCTGGGCCCTGATTTTTTTATTATAGCGCCTCGTTTCCTCGAGGCGCTGCTCCTTGTCGGCATAATACGCTTCGATGTCGCCAGGGAAAAGCGTCAATTTTTCATGTTCAAGTTCCAATGTGTAGTTGCAAACGTTCTTGAGGAACTCACGGTCATGCGAGATGAGCAGGACGGCTCCTCGGAAAGCGCGCAAAACATTTTCTAGCAGCAAAATCGTCTGCAGGTCCAGGTAGTTGGTCGGTTCGTCGAGCAACAACAGGTTGGGTTCGCGGACCAGAACGCCGGCTAACCTAACGCGCATTTGATAACCGCCAGACAGGCTCAAAAACGGGACGTTCAATTTGTCGCCCTTAATCTCGAACGCACCGGCGGCTTTGGCGCACTCCCAAGCTTCGCGTCCCGAGACGCGTTCCAGATATTGGGCCACGGTTTCGCCCGCCGGAAAAGTCTCGTGTTGCTCCAAATAACCGAGCCGGGTTATGGGGTGCAAAACCACAGCGCCGCCGTCCACGCCTTCCTGTCCCAAAATCATGCGCACCAAGGTAGTTTTTCCCGATCCGTTGGCGCCGATGAAACCCACCTTCTGGCCTTCGGCGACGGACACCGTGGCGCCGTCAAACAGCCTTCGCGGACCGAAGGCTTTAGAGACGTTCTGCAACTGCAAAACTATGGCCATGCGCGGCATTATGGCAGACCGCGCCGCGGCTGTCACCTGGCGGTCGTGGCGTAAACCACAATCATGGCTGGCGGCAAATATGTACGCGCCGAACCGTTACCCGAGGGATAGTCGGCCAACGCCGATTGCAGGACCGGTCCGGACAAGGTCCGGTTTTGGCCTAGGCTTTTGCCCGGATCATGGAAAGTGAAGACATCCGTCGTTTTGTCGTAACCCGTAATCAACAACACGTGGTGCCGCGGTCCGCCGTGGACATAATACGGCTTGCCGATTTTGCGTCCGTCGATGCCCACGATGACCGGGTGGCCCATATCGTAAACTTCCGCGGCTACGTTCTTGACGCTGATGTTTTTTACGACTTTGAAGTCTTTAAAACCCAAATAACCGGCCATTAGCCTTTGGGCAGTGTCTTGGATGGAAGTATCGACGTAATAACCGAATTTTTCCTTTTCCCAATTGGACATGGCCACGACCTGGCCGCGTCCCCAATGGCGGTCGATGGACGCTTGGCCCCTGGCCCACGCCACGGCCATGAGCGACACGGCCTCTTCGCAACCCTGGCCTTGGCGCAAATCGCGCCATTGCCCAAGCGGCGCCTGCGACAGAAACGGAACGTCGATGTTTGCCGCGAACGCGCCGCGGCACGCCATCAAACAGCCCACGAGCGCAAAAAGCGCCGCCAGCCGTGGCTTATTACACGTGAAATCCGTACTTTTCATAAACCGAAGTCAATCATACCACAATATGGTACAATCGCCTTAAACCACAAACGACCAGAAAATATGAACAAATCGATTTTTTTGATGGGCGCCATGGCTTTAACACTCATGGGATTCGGCTGTTCTGGCAATGGAGACACCGGTAAAAAAGAAGGGCCGCAAAAATCTTCGGCCGTAACCGTGCCCTCCGACGCCATAAAAAACTGCGACGTCGAATATTTTGGACCCAACGCGAAAAATTGCTCGGATTTCGGCGGGGGAACCGTCTGCGTCTTTTACCAAGAAACCGTCGCCGGGCAGACCAGCGTCAAAACGCAACAGTTCGCCAGCGCCTGCAATGCCTGCCGACATTACGGCAAAACCGGAACGCTGACTTCGGGGTCGTTGACCGTCACCAACCTGGGTTGGGTAAAAAGCGACTGCGCGACGGCGCTTAAATCGAATTAACGACAGAACATTATTCTTATTCCGACCTAAGTTATGAAAAAGCCGGTAAAAAAATGCAAATGTTGTGGCATGGCAATCACGCCAAAATACGTTTGCGCCTGCGACAAGAGCGTCTGCAATCATTGTTGCGATTGCAAAATGCCAAAAAAGAAACCGGCGGCCGAAAAAACCGTAAAAAAGAAGACCAAAAAATGAAGAATGCCGGCGCCCGAAAGGGCGCTTTTAAAATTTGATTTTTTCTTTTGGATGGCCTAAGTTGCGCGCGGAGGACACGATGGCGAAAATGGCCAAAACCAAACTCAAGCCAAACCAGAAACAGATCCTTGCCACGCTCAAATTCTTGGGCGGCGTGGCCACGACCCAAGACATCGCACGCTTCACAAACCTTTCGGCCAACGGCGTTTCCCAATCTTTGGGCGCCTTGGCCGCGCGCGGGCTGGTCCGATATTTGGACGGCGCCAAGGGACAAACCCAATGGATGCTTGAGGTGCCGACAACGGCGGCCCAAAACTAAAACCCGTCCAGCAATTACCGGACGGGCTTTTTTAATTCAATGGTCGTTTAAGCATGCCCCAAATAACGTCCGGCGAACGCATCCACCGGAGAAACATGGGCAAGGTGTTCTAAATCCTGCGGTTCGGCGCTGTCCGGACACGATATCAATTTCATGGCTTGAAAATATTTGATGCCGCGTGCATTGACAAAAAACTAGTTAATTGATAAACTATTTTTTCCAAGCTTAAAACACAGATAATCTATGAATATCCTAGAGGACAAGAGCCTGCTGCGCCGTTTGGCCATGACCGCGGCCCGAATGGAGGTCCATGCCCATAAATTCATCTTCGAACCGTTCAATCTGACCATGATCGGGGCCAAAATCATGTTCATCATAAAAAAATACGGACCTTTGAAACCCACGGATTTTTTGCGCTTCGTGGGCGGAACCATATCAAACCTTACGCAAAGAATCAACCTATTGGAACGCAACGGCTACATCACGCGAAGCGCTTCAGACGACGACGGACGGTCCGTGATACTAAAACTCACGCCCAAGGGCGACCAGTTGCTCAACACGCTGATAACGACCGCCGACAAGCATATATCGGAATTCGAAAAACAATTGACGCCCGAAGAAATCAAGGTTTTTCAAAACATTTTGGACAAGCTCAACGGCATGTTGGACGTCCACTCTTGCACTAAACGCATATGAACCGCCTAAATAGAAACTTGACCGTAGGCTTGTTGGCGTTATCCGCGGCGGCGGCGCTTTTCGGCGCGGGCTGCGAAAAAAAACCGATAGCCAAAACGCAGGGCCCGCAACCGGTCAAAGTCATAACGCAAACCGCGGACGACAGCCTGTCTTTGGCGTATAAATTGGACTATCCGGCCACGGTCGTTTCTGAACAGGAAGCCAAGATTTACGCCAAAACCAACGGCACGGTCAGCCAGGCCCCGTTCAAAACCGGAGACAAGGTAGAATTGGGCGAAAATCTGTTCAAAATCGACGACGTGACCGGAGCCGGCCAAACCGTGGGTTTTTCCGCGTACCAAATCCGGCAAGCCAAGTTGGCCGCGGAACAGGCGGCCAGTTCATACAATCTGGCCCAAAACAACTACAACAACCTGCTGATCACCTCAAATAAGGATTTGCGGCAGGCCGAGTTGGCCGCGGAACAGGCGGCCACGGGCGCCGGCAATCTGGACCAAACGACTTCGGAAGCGCTAAAGAGCGCGGACATCGCCCTGCAAACCGCCAAACTCGCGACCGAACAAGCGCGGTTGGCTTACGAAAACCGCCGAACCATTTTGGAACAAACCGAAAAGGACACGGGCACCAACGCCCAATTGGCCGCGCAAACGACCGTGGACGGTTCCGGCACGATCCTTTCGGCCTTGAACAACACTTTGGAATTGGACCGCGTCAGTGGCGGCAATTTGCCGTACAGCAGCACGCTGGGTGCGCTCGAATCCCAATCGTTGACCACGGCGCGCGCCGTTTATAAGGACGCCAAAGCCACATATGACGCGTACCGGGAAAATCCTCCGTCAGAGGTGGGGGCGCGCATTGACGCGGCTTTGAACGTGGTGAACAAGACCAAACAAACGGCCGATGCCGCCAAAACGGTTTTGGAAAACACTCCTTCTTCTTCGGCCCTACCCATGAATTCCGCGGCCGGCCTGTCTTTGACCAGCCTGCAAACCGCGGTCAGCGGCTATCAATCGCAGATGAATGCGGCCGTCGTCCAGCTAAACTCAGCCAAACAAGGCCTGAACAGCGTAGGTTTGAACAATGACGCAACTTTGACCAGCCTGGAAAAGGCTTACGAGCTGGCCAAACAACAGGAAGCGTCAGCCGCGCAGAGCCTAGAGAACCTGAAGGCCGGTAACAAAACCCAGATCGACAACGCGGGTTACGGGTCACGGTCCGCACAAAACCAACTGGCCAGCGTCAAAGCCAAATTGGACGCGCAAATCTCCGTCAGCAATTCGCAAGTGGATTTGGCGCGCATCCAATACGAAAACGCGCTGACCGCCCTGCAGAACGTCATGGATATACACGAGACCATCGCCCCCATGAGCGGCATCCTGGTCAAAAAAGCCGCGGACGTGGGCAATACGGTTTCCGCCGGCCAACTGTTGGCCGTCATCGGCACGCCGGACAGGTTGAAGATTCAATTCTTCGTGGACGCGGACCATTACGACGGTTTGGCCGTGGGTTTGCCCGTGACGGTCACGGACCGCGACGGCGCGGCTGCTTCCGGAACCGTCAGTGGCATCACGCCCCAGGCCGATGCCGTGACCAGACGTTTTTTGGTCGAAGCCAAACTCGTGGACAACAAAACCGGAAAATTCGAACTCGGCACCATCGCGACCGTGACCGTGCCCTACACCCGCCTGGCTCCGCAGGGCGCGCTGATTCTGCCGCTTTCGGCTGTGGACGTGGGACAAAACGGCGCCACCATCTTCTTGGCCAATGACGGCACGGCCAAGAAGATTGAGGTGGAAATGGGCAGGATAGAAGGGGAGACGGCCGAAGTGTTTCCCAATGATTTGCCCAAAAACGCGCTGATCATAGTGGACGGGAACCGCCTGTTGCAGGACGGCGACAAAATCAAACTCTCCGATTGATATGGAAGAATTCAACGAATTAAAAAGCGTATCCGCGCCGGAAGTCAAAAGCGCGCCGTACGTAAGTTCGGACCAAAGATACCTGGCCCAGCTTGAATTCAATCCGGAATTGCGCAAAAGCTGGTTGAATTTTTTCGTGACCAATTTTAGGGTCGTGGTGCTCATGATATTGGCGCTCACGGCTTGGGGCGTCTATTCGTTCACGGTTTTGCCACGCGAATCCAATCCCGAAGTCAAAATCCCCATGGCCATGGTGGTCACGGTTTATCCCGGCGCGTCTCCGGCCGACATCGAAGAACTGGTGACCAAAAAAATCGAGTCCTCGATCGCAGGCCTGAAGGGCATCGACACCATCACCTCGAATTCCTCCAACTCAATTTCCAGCATCAAGGTGGAATTCGACAGCAAGGAGGATTTGGACGACGCCATCCGCCGGTTGCGCGACCAAATCAACAGCGTGAAGACGCAGTTGCCGGACGACGCGCAAGAGCCCATCGTCAAAGAAATTTCCTTGGACGATTCGCCGATTTGGACCGCGTCCTTCACCAGTCCGGTTGACGGCATTGCTTTACGCCAAGAGGCCGAAGACATCCAAGACGAGTTGGAAAAAATTCCTGGCGTGCGTGAAGTCAAAATTTCCGGCGGCGACACGCGTGAATTTGAAATCGCGTATGATCCGCAAAAGCTAACTTATTACAACCTCACGCCCGACCAAGCCAACCAATTGGTCAAAGCCGCCAACTTGGCCATCCCGGCCGGCACGTTCGAAGGGCAAAAATTCACGTATCCGGTCAGGACCGACGGACGGTTTTGGGGGGCAGACGTTTTGGCCAACCAGCCCTTGTTCCATACGGATGACGGCGCGCAAGTCCTGCTGAAGGACATCGCCAAAGTCAGCGACCAGGCCATAGAAAAAACCGTGTATTCACGCGTGTCGCACGGCGGAGAACAGCCCCAAAACAACGTCACTATACAAATCGTGAAAAAAACCGGCGGCAACATCGTCAAGACCGTCGATCAGGTCCAAACCAAAATGGACGACATGGTCTCCAAGATGCCCAAGGGCACCAGTTATTTCACAGTCACCAATTCGGCCGAAATCATCAATGAAGACTTTTACCACCTCACCCGCGACTTTTTGTTGACCATCGCGCTGGTAGCCACGGTGCTGTTTTTGATCGTGGGCATCAAGGAAGCCTTCGTGGCCGGTTTGGCCGTGCCGTTGGTTTTTTTCGCCACTTTCGGAATCATGGACATGACGGGCTTGACCTTGAATTTCTTGTCCATGTTCTCGCTCATCCTGGCTTTAGGCCTGTTGGTGGACGACGCCATCGTAGTGGTGAGCGCGACCAAGCAGTACATGAACACCGGCAAATTCACGCCAGAAGAAGCGGTCCTGCTGGTGTTGAACGATTTTAAAGTCGTTCTGACCACTACGACCCTGACCACGGTTTGGGCTTTCTTGCCCTTGCTCGTGTCCACGGGCATCATCGGCGAATTCATCAAATCCATTCCCATCACGGTATCCACGACTTTGGTCTCGTCCCTGATCATCGCGCTTATGGTCAACCACCCGTTGGCCGCCGTCTTGGAGCGCATACGTTTGACCAAAAACTTTTTCCTGGCCATCGGGTTGGCGGCCTTGGCCATCGGGGGATTGGCGGCTTGGTTTTTGCCTCCGGTAGGCTATGCGATAGCGGCAATCAGCGTTACGGCCACAGTCTTGATGGCGCGTTGGTACGTGCGCGCCGGCCGCGACAAATTGGCCCTGAACGCACGTTTGGCCGATGCTGAGTGGCGGGACGATGGCCTAATCAAGGAAAAACTCAGGCAACAGGCCAACCATGAAGACGCTGATTTTTGGACACGCCTGACGCATGGCATCGTGCGCTTCGACCGCTTCGTGCCCGTGTACGAAAAATTCCTGCGCCGCAGCCTCTCGACCAAGCGCCGCCGTTGGACCGTATTGGGTGGCGTGGGCGCGCTGTTCGCCCTAGCCGTGGCTCTGCCGGCTACGGGCGTCGTGCAAAGCGAATTTTTCCCGTTGACGGACAGCGATTACGTTTACGTGAACGTGGAAGCGCCGACCGGGCTCAAATTGGACGAAACCGACACCATCGTCAAACAAATAGAAAGCCGTTTGCTGAAGCGTGTCGAAATCGAAAGTTTTTCGACCCTGGTCGGCGTGGCCGGCTCCAACGGTTTCATGCTCTCGGGCGGCGGCTACACCAACCCTTCGCATATCGCGAACATCACCATCAAACTCAAAGACGCTGACTCGGGCCGGAAAAAGTCTTATGAAATCGCCGAATCCATGCAAAAGGAATTCTCGGACATCAGGGAAGCGACGATAACCTTGACCACGCCCAAGGGCGGTCCGCCGTCGGGCGCGGACTTCGAGGCGCGTATCGCGGGCGACGACCTGCAGGCCTTGGACAAAATCGCCAACGAGATCAAACCCGAACTGGCCTCAATCCAAGGCGTGAACAATCCGCAAACATCCCTGAAGATGGCGCCTGCGGACTACACTTTCACGCTCAATCCTGCACGCCTGGAACTGTACAACTTAAACGCGGCCTATGTGGGCTCGGTGTTGCGCATGGCCATTTCCGGCACCCAGGTGACGACCGTCATCAAAGGCGGAGACGAGACCAAAGTCGTGGCGCGCTTCGACAAAGACAAACTGCCAAATTTGGAAACCGTCCAAAACCTACAAATACTAAATAACGCCAAACAACCAGTGTTCCTGAAGGACGTGGCCACCATCGAACTCAAGCCTTCGGTCGACACCATCACGCGCCTCGACAAAAAGCGCACGGTTGTGCTTTCGGCCAGCGTGGACAGCACCAACAAGCCGGCCAAAGTCGTCGCCGAATTCCAAAAACGCGTGGCCGAAAAACACACCTTGCCCGAAGGTTACGAAATCACGTACGGCGGGCAAAACGAACAGTATACGGAATCCGTCGATTCAATCCTCAAGGCCATGCTGATAGCTTGTTTGCTCATCGTCAGCACCCTGGTCATACAATTCAATTCATTCCGCCAAGCCCTGATAGTCCTGGTCACGATTCCCTTGGGTTTGATCGGCGTGTTTTACGGCTTGGCTTTGTCGGGCATCAACCTGTCGTTCCCCGGGTTGATAGGCATCGTGGCCCTGTTCGGCATCGTGGTCAAAAACGCCATCATCCTGGTGGACAAAATAAACCTGAACCTCAAGAGCGGCATCGACTTCAAAGAGTCGATAATCGACGCGGGCAAATCGCGTCTAGAAGCCATCTTCATCACTTCCATCTGCACTATCCTCGGCATCCTGCCCATCACGCTTTCCAACGCTCTCTGGACAGCCCTGGGCAGCGCGGTCATCTTCGGCCTGTTGCTCTCCTCGTTTTTCACGCTGTTCGTGGTCCCGGTGCTGTACATGACCGTCGTCAAGGACACGCGTAAGAACGTGGGCCCGGTGTGCGAGCCACAAGAACAAAAAGCCGCATTATAAAAAACTTCCCCGCTCAGGCGGGGATGTTTGTTTGACTTTGACGGCGGCATCATTCCACGGGTTCGTAGATTTCCATGTCCACGACGCGCCGACCGAAGGCCACGGCGTCCGAGCGGGTGGGCAACCAAATGTCCACGAACCTGGAATTGTAGCGCGCGTTCATCCGGTCGCGCACCACGAACTTCAGGTGCGGGTAAACGTTCGGGAAGCGCACCACCGTGCCCATGGGCAAGCCGTTGGTGGCCACGGTGTCGATGGTTTGGGTATTGGAATAATGTTGGCACACGTTAAAGCCGTTCGCCGTGTGGCAGGGCGTGGAATCGGTTTGGTCCACGGTGCTCGAATAGGCGGAAGATATGACCTTGACCGTGCGGCTCAAGCGCAACGCCGGTTCCAGCGGTTCGGGCACCGTCAATTGGATTTCAACCTCAGAGGCGCGCGTGGCTTTTAAAAAACCGGCCGTGCCCAAACCCAGTACCGCGAACGAAACTACCAGCGTCAAACCAAAAATAACCGGCAACACCATCAAGCGTTTCGCCTGTTTGAAGGCCATCATTTTTTTATTCATCCGCATGCCGACAGTATAACACAAATCGGTCAGATTTTTTGACGGTGCTGGATTCTGGCGGCTTTGAGCCACAAGGCCGCGTTGATTGCGAGCGCCAAAGGCAAAACCAGCATGGCCGGGCGCATGTCGTTCAAGACATCGGACAGCACGCCGACCAACCAGATGCTGATAGCGTCGCCGAGCAGACGTCCGATAAAAATCGCCGAGCCTTCGGCCGTGGTGCTGGACGCGTGCGGAACGCTGCCCATGATGGCCAAATTTATAGGCGAAAAGGTCGCGAACAACGCCGTTTGGGCGACGGCCATAGACAAATAAAACAACCATTCGAAGCTGGTCACGAAAGCGAAAATCACGAAAGGCGTCGCGATCAAAGTGGCCCACAAGGACACCCAAATGGCAGCCCGGATGGCTTGACCGTGGCCCCAGCGGTCCGTCAACCAGCCGCCAACCATGGATCCGCCAATGCCTGTGGCCACGATCAGGACGCCAAACATCAGGCTGCCCGTTTGTGCCGGCGTATCAAAAACGCGCTCAATATAAGTAGGCGCCCAAAAGGCGAAAGCCCCCAAGGCGAACGTTTGTGCCGCATAGCCCAACGCAATCCATATGAAAGTGGGCGAAACGTAAGTGGCGCGCAAGTCCTTTATCCACGAGCTTTTCAGGGCGACCTTCTTGCGACGATTAGGTAGGGCGAAGAGCAAAAAAGCGGCCGCCGACCCGACAATTCCCATGGCCAACAAACCCATTTGCCAACCGACTGTTTTTTGGGCCAAAGACCCTCCCACGAAACCCAACGCCGTGCCCAAAGGTATGGCCGCGAAAAATATCGACAAGGCCCGGGCCGTCCATTTGTGTTCGACAGCGTCCTTAGCCGCTGGCGGGGCGGCCGAAGTGAAAACCGATTGAAAGGCACCGAACAGAAAACGCAACCCTAGAATCACGAAAAAGGCGCGGAAAATGCCCGTACCCGCCAGGGCCAGACTCCAACCCAGCACGCTGACGCTCAATATGACCAAACGCGGGGCAAGTTTTACCAATCTTCCGACGAAGGGCGTGAACAGCAAAAAGCCCCACAGAAAGGCCGAGCCCAAAGCCCCAAATTGGCCGTCCGTAAGGTTCAAGTCGCGGATGATCGACGGTCCGACCGCACCGAACACATACCGGTCGGCATAATTGATTAAATTCAAAAAAGTTAAACCGGCCACGACATGCCAAGCACTAAAGCCATTGCCCCTCACGAGCTTATTCATCAGCGGAATTGTACCATATGCGGCGCCGGACATATCCTCATCCTTTACTGCGGCCGCGCGGGGTGACATCATACCCGCAAATCTGACGGACCCTAACGCGTTTAACGCGATGGCGGGCCTGCGAAATTATGACCATCATCATCCAAGTCGACAGATTGCTCAAGACGTATGGCGATTTTAAGGCCGTGAACGAAATTTCGTTCAACGTCCAAAAAGGCGAGATTTTCGGTTTCCTGGGTCCCAACGGAGCCGGCAAGACCACGACCATCAAGATGCTCACCACGCTCACCAGGCCGACCGCGGGCAAAGTGACGTTGGACGGACACGATCCGGCGGTGAATCCGAACGAAGCGCGCCATTCATTCGGCATCGTGTTCCAAGACCAAAGTTTGGACGACGAGCTTACGGCTTGGGAAAACATGGAATACCACGGCATGCTGTACGCCGTACCCAAACCGCTGCGCCACCAACGCATCGAAGAACTGCTGAAATTCGTGGAACTCTGGGACCGCAAAAACGATTTCGTAAAAACCTTTTCCGGCGGCATGAAACGCCGGTTGGAAATCGCGCGCGGGCTTTTGCACCATCCGACCATCCTATTTTTGGATGAACCCACGCTCGGCCTGGACCCGCAAACGCGCAATCACATCTGGAACTACGTCTGCCGCCTGAGCAAAGAAGAGGGGATGACGATTTTTTTCACCACCCATTACATGCAGGAAGCGGAAGACAACGCCGACCGGATCGCGATCATGGACCACGGCGTGATCGTGGCCCAGGACACGGTCGAAAAACTCATGCAAAACACGCAAACAGAAAACCTAGAAGCCGCGTTTTTAAAATTGACCGGCAATGAATTGCGCGAAGAAAACTCAAACCACACCGATAACATGCGCATGCGCCGTCGCGCTTGGACGGGCAGACGCTGAAACCATATGAACGCCATTTATGTCATGTGGATGCGCCAACTCAAACGCTACCTGCGTTCCAAGGCGCGCATCGTGGGTTCCATGGCCCAGCCCCTGTTGTTTTTGGTGGCTTTAGGTTTTGGCTTCGGGCCGATTTACGCCAAAGCCGGCGGCGGCAATTACATCCAATTCCTGACTCCCGGCATCATCGGCATGAGCATCATGTTCTTGGCCATCTTTACGGGCGTTGACATGATCTGGGACCGCGAATTCGGTTTTCTCAAAGAGACGCTGGTCGCGCCGGTGCCGCGCAGCCAACTGGTTTTTGGGCGCATGTTGGGCGGCGCCACGGTAGCCACAGGCCAAGGCATCATCGTGCTGCTGCTCTCCATGGTCGCGGGCTTCCGGCCCGTATCCATATGGCAGTTGCCGTTTGCCGTGATGGTCATGTTTCTCATAGCGCTGCTGTTCACCGCTTTTGGCACGGCCATCGGTTCGGTCATGGAAGACATACATGGCTTTCAGCTCATAACCAATTTTTTGGTCATGCCCATGTTTTTCCTGTCTGGAGCCCTGTTCCCACTGGACAACCTCCCCACGTTCGTAAGATATGTCGCGGCTTGCGATCCGTTGTTTTACGGCGTGGACGCCATGCGCAGCTTTTTGATTGGCGTGGCGCACATGAACGTGGGACTTGATATTGCGATTTTGGCCACGATCTCATTCGCCTTGCTGGGAATCGGCAGTTGGCTGTTTAGTCGCATCGAATTGTAAAATTATCCACAATAATTTATTAAACTGCCTTTGGGCGGTTTTTTATTATTTAAATTCAAACAACAATTGTCTTTTTTATTGACATTAAATCATGTCAATCAAACATAATTATTGATTTATCCACAATATATATTTGACGACATATTGGGGCACGAGTAAACTATACTCTTGCACCCCAAAAAAGTGCAGCTTCAAAATTCAAATGTCATCGTTACCTTCCAGGCCGTGAGGAAACTCACGAAACCAAACGCACGCTTCTCGCCAGTCGAGACGTAAAGCCGGCAGGCGGTACGGAGGCGCAAGCCTCAAGCGGGCGCGGACCGGAACGGTCAGTGCGGAGTAAAAAGGCGTTTCGGCGCCCAAGTAGCTTCGAGGCTGGACGGATCGGAAAAGGGTGACGATTGAGCGTGACGGGCACATGTCACTGAATCCTAAGGGATGTCGAATTCGGAAGCGACGCAAGTAGGGCGACCGAAAACGTTTGCGGAAGAAAACGCAGGACCGAAGGATGGCGTCGACTGGCAATTGCGCGAACCGCGTGGCGAGAGTGGGGTCAAACCCGCAAAAGCCCACGGCAAACGTAAAAGTCAGACGATGCGACCGTAAGGAGCGAGAAGTCATTTTCCGGACGCGGGTCAAACCGCGACAAACGCAGGGTACGGAAACGAAAAGGGGAAACCCCAATCAATCCAAACCAAGCGGGAAAGCGACGGATCAAACCATACTTACGGCAGGGGCTAAATGCACGGCATGGCTTGGGAAGTCAGAATCAGGGTCAGTCCAACCGGGGCGCAAGCCAATTTTGGACCAACCCGGCGGCACGGATTATTCCGTGGCGCTCGACCTCGTCCTGGTAAACACGGGACGATTGATGAGGAATCGGACGCTTCGGCGTTTCGAAACCGAATCCACGCCACGAAAGGAGACTTTCGAGGCGGAGAATTGGACCACAGTTCGTAAAAGTTGGCGTCACAGCCGACGGAACGAGCCAAGCGCCCAAGGTCGATTCAGACATCCGATGGTTGGTGAACGGCATGCGAAACGGGAAACCTCCGGACCTACCACAATTGGCACGGACCCAAACTAGCATGAAACGGAGCGCGGCAAGCCTCTCCACTACATACGCAGCCCTTAATTGGACGGCGCGGTAGCCCACCGATCATTCCCACTTTCTTCTCCTCAGCGTCCGACCTTGTCGGCGCTTTTTTCTTTATCTGAACTGGAGTCGGAAGGTCGGATAGTCTGACAGTCGGATATTCATGACGGCAATGAAAAGCGCGACATATTTGGTTTTTGATATCCGACCTTCCCGGTTTTATCCGAATGGACAAAACCCGTCTCCCCGAGGTAACATCAATTTTAATATGAGCGACAATTCCTCACCCTTGGTCCAGCCCACAACGGACTACGCCCTCGAACCGGCGGCGCAGGCGCCGGAAATCGCCGCCGCGCCAACTGTCGCGACATTGCCGCCGAGCGCGGCCGACAAACCGACAACGCCGACTGAGGCCAACAAAAGCGCCAAAAAAGATTATGCTTTGGTGACCGGCGCGTCTTCGGGCATCGGCGAAGCCATCGCACGGCTCTTGGCCTCCAAAAAGAAACCTTTGGTTTTGGTCGGTCGGGATGAAACCAAACTGAAAAAACTGGCCGAGGATTTGCGGCACAAAGAGGGGATAGACGCGCGTTTCTTGGCCATTGATTTGGCTCGTTCCAAAACCTTGCCCAATTTGCCGACCGCGCTCAAACGCATGGGCATAAAGGTTGACGTTTTGGTCAACGCCGCGGGTTTTGGCAAACGCGGACGCGAGGCGACGATCAATTATGAAGATGCCCTGAACACGGTCAACCTAAATTGCCGCGCGACCTTGGCCCTGACCAAACTCTTCTTGCCGGACATGGTGGCGCGCAAAAAAGGCGCAATCATCAACATCGCAGCCGCGGTCGGCCTATTCCCCGTACCGCTCATGGCCACTTACGCGGCTAGCAAAGCTTTCGTCGTCTCTTGGTCGCAGGCTTTATCACAGGAGCTCAAAAAGACCGGCGTACGCGTGCTCTGCGTTTGCCCCGGACCCACGGCCACAAAATTCTACGAACGCGCGGGCATCAGAACCTCGACCGTGCCCCATTTGCAATCCCTGAACGACCCGCAAACCATCGCCGAACAGATTATGCAGGCACTGAAGGACGGCAAAACGTTCGCGGTTGTGGGTAGCCAGCCTTTCCTCATGAAATATTTGCCCAAACTCGTTCCCAGGCAAGCTTTGCTGCAATATGGGTCTTCATTGCTCGAAGAAACGAACTAATCGCTGCAGGGAATAACCAATGACCAATAACCAATTACCGCGCAGAACAGGCGCCAGATTTTTGGTAATTGGTTATTGGTGATTCTTATTTGGTTATTCGCGTCCAGCTATGATATACTTTCTTGGGGCGTATTTTGTTTACTGCCGCTCCATTTAAACGTATGCCAGCCAAACGCGGCGCCAAGCCGCAGATTCAGCTCGTTTCTGACCGTACTTCGGATACGGTTTGGGCAGCCATAACCATTTTGAGTTTGCCCATTGCGGCCATGGCGTTTTCGGCCATGGATTTCCACCCCATCGCCGTTTTCCTGTTGGCTGCCTGTATCACCTTCGTCATAGTAGTCGTCGAGACGATCGTTAGGGGCAAGATCTGGATTTTCCAGGAACGTTTTAAGGACACCTTCGGGCACCCGGACACGCCTTTCCGCATCCTGATCGTGGCCGGAGGCGTTTTGCTCATCCTGCAGACTTTTTTGATCGTCCAAATCTTCACCAATCCGAACATCGACCATTTGATGCTCAACGTGATTTTGCGCAAGCAGTGCGAACGTTATCCCGGCGGATTGACCAGCAAAATCTGCCCCATGTTCATGCCGGTCAGCGTGACCCGGTCTTACGCTTTGCGCTATTCCTTGGAAGCCGAAGCCTTGCGCCATATCATCCCCACGGCCACGCTTGGTTCGTGCGCAGTGGTCCCGCTTAAGGAGTGGCCTAAACCCGAACCCTCAATCAGCGTTGATTTTTTCGCTTACTGCGTCCCATGGAGCGAATCCGGCAACCAAGATTTGGCCAACGCCAAAGCGGCCGTGGTGCAGGCGGTCATGGACACCAAAGCCGACGGTTTTTACGCGGCCCGGACCTGGAGCCAAGACGACAACGGCCAAACGTGCAATTCCTGGATCCAAAACAAATACCTCATAAGAACGCTGGAAAGGGAACTTACGCAACGCAAGGAAGCCCTGCTCCGCGCCTATCAATAAATATAATGCGGCGATCCGACAAAAGTCGGGTCTTTTTCTGTTTACGCACAAGCGCCACACGTAAGGTTGCTATTAACGCGCCGGTTGCCGTGTTAAAATATTCTCATGCGTATAACTTTGCACGGAGCGACCCGTGAAGTCACGGGCTCGTGTTATCTTGTCGAATCGGGCAAGACCAAAATTTTAGTGGATTGCGGGATGTTCCAGGGCAGCAGTTTTGCCAAAGCCAAAAATTTCGAACCTTTCGGATTCGATCCCAAAACGTTAAACGCGGTTTTTTTGACGCATGCGCATTTGGACCATACTGGCCGGTTGCCCTTGTTGGTCAAACAGGGATTTCGCGGCGCGATTTACGGCACCCCGCCCACCATGCGGATCACGCAACTCATATTGGAGGACGCGGAAACCGTTATGGAGGACGAATATCGGCGGTCTTTCATGCCTAAACTGTACGATAAGGCGGATATAGAAAAAACCGTAGGGTTCTTCAAGCCCATAGACGACAGCGGGGCCCTGTGCCTGCGCGAATTGGACATCCAATTCCACAACGCCGGACACATCATGGGCAGCGCCTTCTTACGCATCGAAGAGAAAAACGGCCGCACCGTGGTTTTTTCCGGAGACTTGGGCAACGCCAACACGCCGATACTCAAACCCAAAGACAAACTGCCGGCCTGCGACGCGCTGTTCATCGAAACCACTTACGGCAACCGCATCCACGAAGACGAGTCCACGCGCGTCCAACGGTTGCGGCAAGCCGTCATCGACACCATCAAGCGCAAAGGCGTCTTGTTGATACCGACGTTTGCCGTAGAGCGCACGCAGGAATTGCTCTACGAACTCAACAACATGGCCGAAAACAAGACCATTCCGTACGTTGACATGTTCCTGGACAGTCCATTGGCCGACCGGGTGGACAAGACGTTCGACATGTTTCCGCATTATTACAGCAAAAAAGCCCTTAAACAGGTTTTGCGCGGCGACAGCTTTTTCGATTTCCCTGGCCTGAAGATCACCAAGACCAAGGACGAATCCAAAACCATCAACGAATCCAGAAAACCAAAAGTCATCATCGCGGGTTAGGGCATGATGAATGGCGGTCGCATCCTGCACCACTTGGTGCGCTATTTGAGCGATCCCAACTCCACGGTCCTCATCATTGGCTTCCAGGCCCAAGGCACGTTGGGGCGTAAACTCTATACGGGCGAACGGCACGTGCAAGTGCTGAACGAAACCATCGACACCAAAGCCCGCGTGGTCAGCATCGGCGCGTTCAGCGCCCATGCGGACCAGGGAATGCTGCTCGATTGGGTGGCGAGCGCCCCCAAACCTCCCAAACAAGCGTTTTGCATACATGGCGACGAAGCCGCGGCCGAAGCATTCGCCACCGAACTCACGCAACGTGGCATCAAAGCCCGGGCCCCGCGCATTACGGACGTCATCGCTACGGACGATTTGTAAAAAACACTTTTAAACTATGACCTGGATAATTGTCGCCCTCTTGGGCCACGCCGCCAACGGCTTCGCGTTCGTCATCGACAAGATACTGCTCAAGAACGCATTCAAGCGCAGCGCCACCTACGCCGGTTTGGTGGGACTACTTTCCGCCTTGGCGATTTTGCTTGTGCCGTGGATGCCGGGTTGGCCCGAAGGCGGGGATTTGATGCTGGGCATGGTGAGCGGCGTGACCTTCATGGCTGCCCTGTGGACGTTTTTCGCGGCCCTCTCGCGCGGCGAGGCAAGCCGCGTGGTCCCAGTCATCAGCGCCATGATTCCCATAGCCACGCTGGGCGGCACGTCAGTGTTTTTGGGAGAACGGCTGACCGTGCGAGAACTAATCGGCTTCGCGTTGCTTATCGTCGCCACCATCGTCTTGGCTTCGGGCAAAACGCAAAACCGCATGAGCAAGGCCGCTTTGGGATTCGCCGTGCTTTCGGCTTTGATGTTCGCCATCAGTTCGGTCAGCGGCAAAGCCGTTTACGACAGCGCGGGCTTCCTCTCCGGATTCGTGACCAGCCGCGTTACCGCGGCCCTGACCGCCCTGCTGTTGGCCTTGCTTATCGACCCGTT
>JAKLEH010000032.1 GCA_022703155.1 Patescibacteria group bacterium
GCTGGTTCCGGACCGCCGAATTCGTCTTTGAGCAAACGGCTGGCCACCACGCCCGCGACCTGGGATTCCAATCGCGCGGACCACGGGTTGGCCAAAGCCTCAACGCGTCCGCGGGCCGCGCCGCGCGCCTTGGATTCGATGGTCACGTTGACTTCGCGCGACGTTCCCACGTCCGGCAAAGTCGCGCCTGGAGCGAGTTCCACCTGCACGCGTTCGTCATGCGTAGCGTGCGTCTGGCGCACGCGGATCGTCTTTTTAATGGCGTCAGCCTGCCCGCCGGCGGTAACCGAAATCGTTGCCGCATGATCACCCACGACGAGTTTGTCCACGGCCAAATACACGGCCTTGTCCAAGGGGCCGGAGACCGTCTGTTGGTTCACGCCCAGGGTCGGGATGTCGACCGTATATTGTATTTGTCCTTCTTTGGGCAAGGCGTTACCGAACGCGCGCAGCTTGATGACCGGCGCGTCACCGGTGAGCAACATGTCCGGAACGACCGCGTCCACGAACACGGGCTTGCTGACCGGGACTTGGAATCGGGCCGTGCCGGCTTGGCGCTTGGCCGTCAAAGCCGTGGCCGTTACGCGCCAACTGGTGATGTTATCCGGCGCCTGGAACGTGGCCTGGGCCACGCCGTCGTTGCCGGCCGTCAAAGTCAGATACGCGGCCAAGTCCTTGAAATTGCTGCGCACGGCCATCATCTTTTCGCCGCCGCCCATCTCGGCACCGCCGGCCGCAAAATCCGGTTCGGTGGAATGTGAAGCCTGCACGGCCACGATGCCGTCAGCCAACCAATGGTTGATGTTGTCGAGCGGATATTCCTGCGCGTCCAAGTTGGCCACGGAAAGCAAAGCTTCGTCCACGGCCGAAAGCGTGACCCGCGCTTGGGGCACGGGAGCGCCGTTCTTGGTGGCTTTGACGCGCAGGTTGACCGTGCTTCCCGGGGCGTACGTCGCTTGGTCCGATTCAACGGCCACGTCCAAAACGTCTTCCTTGGCGTCCACCGATGCCGCGTATTGGGTCTGCACAAAACCTTGCGGCAACAGCGCGATGCCGTAAATGTTGAAGTTGGGCACGTGCTCGTCGCCCACGGTCAGATCGTAAGCCGGTTGGGACGCGAGGCTGGACGAACGCACGCCGCGCGCCGCGACCACGAACAGATACGCGCCATCTTCGGCCTTGAGCCGCCGGCCGCCGCGCGTAAACACGACCGAAACCTTTTCGCCTTTGGCATAAGCGTTCTTTTGTCCTTCGGGAGTGGCCGATTCCAATTGCACGAACTCGCTGCCGCCACGGTCATACCAGCCGCGCGCCGCGTAAGCCTGGTACGCATGTTGCAATTCGGGAGTTTCGTTGATGGTGGCCGTGGCGCGGTACGACAAACCTTCTTTCATGGGAAAACGCACCGTGGCGCGTCCGTCCGCGTCGGTCTTGCCTTGATAGTCGCCCAAATACGTGTCGCGGCGTTCGGTGCGGAACAAAGGCACGGTCTTCTTTTCGATGGCGTCGTACGTAGTGCCGTATTGCACCTGCTCCCAGCGCTGTTCCACGACTTTGACGTTGACCGTCACGTCGGCTTTGCCTGCAGTCAACACCTGCTCCGTGTCGCGACCGATGGCTTTGGACAAATCCACGCCACGCACGCGGTACTCCATGACCGCGTCGCCGTCTTTCTCTTTTTGCGAGGCAAGCGACAAATCCAAGCGGCCGCGCCACATGTCCATCGTGGCGTACGCAGAAATGTTGGACTCTTCGCCGCCCACGGGCCTAGCTTCCAAAGACAAGCTTTCGCGCGAGCTGCATTGCGGATAATCGCCCGACAAGTCGCAAACGGGTTTGCCCGTGGCGATCTCGTAGGCCGCATAACCCGCGTCGTCGGTCGTCAATTCCACGGTCCTATTTTCCGTATAACCGCCGTAAATGCCTAAGTTGATTTTAGCCTTGGCCAAGGGCGTGCCGTCGAAAAACGCGGCGCGCACGCGACCCGTGACCTTGTCGCCCGCGTAGGCCGAGACTTGGTCCGGCAACACGGCCAAGGAATACGCGGGTTTGACCAAATCCCTGACCTCGATGGTGCGGGATGAGACGCGCACGCCGTCCTTGAGCAACACTAAATCGTAATAACCCGGTTCCAATGCCCCGCGCCACGCCAATTCGCCGTTGAAGAAACCTTGGTTGTCGGTCTGCAGATCCATACGGGCGTACGATTTGGCTTGGAATGTCCCGTAATCCATGCCCCAACCGCGCAATTCCAAAGCGAACGTACCGGCGCCCGCACCGGATTCGCGGCTCTGCAACAAGCCGGAGAATTTGACCGCGTCGGTCGTGCGGTACAACGGGCGGTCCGGGAAAATGTAACTCCAATATTCCAAATCCGCGGGACTGGTCGAACCCGGCCCGAACCAGCGCGGCGTCAGACGCACGGGCAAAATCAAACCCGCGCCGCTCGTGACCCGCACGTACACCGGTTTGGCGTCTTGCCAGGCCATGGGGTCGCCGCTATCCGTAGCCGACCAGGCGGCCGGCGTGGGTACGCGCACCAAACCTTGGTCGTCGGACGCGTAGTTCTGGCCGTCGACCGAAATCTCCGCGCGTCCGAGCGCGGCGCGTTTGGCCGCGTCCGCGACCCAGACCAAAACCTGAGAACGGTCGGCCATGGCATAGGCGGCCACGTCCGTGGCCTGCAGCGTGATCCAAGCCGCGGGCACGTTGGGCGCTTCGATCTTGATGGCGTAGTTGCCGGCTTGCGGATTGGGCAAGCGCAAAACCTTGCGCCATTCGTTCTCGGATTTTTCCAAAGTCACGCTGACCGTGTTCTGGGGCGTCTTGGATTGGCGCGCCAAAGCTTCCTCGCGCGATTTGTCCGAACTTGCCCAAGTGGGCACGGAGTCGGTTTGGCGCAAGACGTCCAACAATTGGTCCTGGGTCAACGGATAAAAGGTCACGGCCACGGTTTTGCCCACCAAATCGTCGGAGGCGTCAACGTACACCATGGCGTCCTTGCCGGGCACGGCCTGCATGTCGCGCGGCTGGGGCAGGAAATACAAAGGATTGGCGTGCGACGTTTCCGTCTCAAAACGCACGACCAAATCCTGTTCCAAGGATTTTCCGCCTGCCACTCCCCAACCTTGCTTGAGCGTCACGGTGTAGAGCGTGGCCGTCTTGAGCGGCTTGTCCGGCAAAAAAACAAGTTTGCGCCCGTGCGTCTCGAAGCGTCCTTTGGTTTGTGGTTGGATGGAGAACGCGTTTGCCGGGTCGGTCCAGTTGGTTTGCGAGAGGGTGAATTCGATGGCCGTATCCACGGGCACGGACGTGGTGCGGTCCGTGGGCACGGACGCCAACACGCGAAAATCGGTCTGCGTCTGCACGGCCCACGAGAATTCGCGCGTGCGCACTCCGCCTTGGCCCTGCACCTGGGTGGCGATGGTCAATTTGTAAACTTTGCCCGGATCCAGGGGTTGCGTGGGTTTGACGCGATACGCGCCGTCGCCCGCATCCTGCACCACGAACGGCACGTTGTCGCTCCCCGCATCCTGCGACACGGGCACGATGCGCAAACTCTGTTCCAAAGACGCGGCGTCAAGCGGCACTTTGCTGGTCACCTTGAACGACGTATCGACCGAAGCGAGCAGGCCGATTTGGTCTTCGGTCGACAACGCGAAAGCGTCGGCCGCGTGCGCTTCCGGAATGATAAGCGAGAGCGTGGCCGCGCCGATGGATTCGGCCGAGGGTTTGCCCGCGGACTTGGGCGTGAACGGTCCGATTTTAGACACGAACATGAGCAAAGCCACGGCGCACACGGTGGCGAAAGCGCCGGCGTACATCCACCAGGGGCGCGCTGCGCGACGCCAATCGAAGGTCGGAGGCCGAAGGTCGGACACGCGCGACTCCTTGAGGTTCTTCGCCATTTGGAGCAAGTGCGCGCGTTGCCTCTCAGCCACGTCCTTATCCATGGCCGCGGCGGGTTCGGCTTGGGCGTCCTCTTTGAGCGCCTGCGCCATGCGCACGTACGGCAAATCCTGGGGCGCGGTTTGGCCTTGGCCTTTGAGCTCGGCGTCGATGCGCGACGCCTGCTGTTGTTGTTCGTGTTCGTTCATACCGTGGCTTCGGAGATCAAAACTTTGCGCATGCGGCCCAATGCGCGGTACACCAAAACGGCCGCATGGTTGTTGGAAATGGCTAATTCTCTGGCGATTTCTTCTGTTTCATAACCCGCGTAAAACTTGAGGGACAAAACCTCCTGGTCGCGGGTCGAGAGTTTGTCCATGGCTTGCTGGAGGCGGGCGCGTTCAATGGTCTGTTCCACGTTCCAGGCCGGATCGTCGTCTCCGGGCGGATCCCACTCGTCCGTGTCGAGCGCGGACTCGCCGCGCGTCGAGGACCGACGCCAATGGTCGGTCAGGGCATTGGTGACCACGCGGTACAACCACGCGCCGATAGGCACGCCCTTCCATTCGAGGTTGGGGGCGGCCTCAAGCAATTTGATGAAGCATTGGGCCGTCACGTCTTCGGCGGTCTCCTTGTGCGAGCATCGCTTGAGCACGAAGGCGAAAATCTGGCCGGAGTACCGGTCATAGATTTCGGTGATGACCTCGGGGTCATTTTTGAGCCGTTCGAAGAGCTGGCGTTCTTGCTCCATGTTCCTTTCGTCAGGGGGCATAGCGCTAACGCGCCTAGGGCGCGCTTAATGACAATCATCATAATGCAAAACCCGAAAAATGCCAATATTAAACGCAAAAAAAGCCCGTAAGTTTAGGGCCTGCGGGCGGGAGCGTCGGGTCTTATGGAAAGCGAAGATGTCAGATAGCAGGTTTCGGACGAGGCCAAAACCTCGGGCTGGACCAAACCTCCGAATGCCGGGTCCTGACGCAAGGCCAAATAAACCTCGGTCATGGCCAGCAAGGACCGGTAATCGGCAATGGACGGATTGGCCGCCACCCAGCGCACGATCTGCCCATCGCGGTCCGCATCCAGCAGCGTGACCACGTGGCGCACCTCGCAACGCGCCGACCATAAGGCGTTGGCCATGCGTTCCAGCGGATTGGCGTTGCGCGCGTACTCCTGCACGATGGCCACCTTGAGGCCGGCCAATTCTTCACGGTTGGGTCCGTACAGCATCACGGCCGCGTAATCGTCGGACGTGGCCGTCACGGGCAATATGCACCGGAGCTTGAGTTGGTTGGCCAACAGCGGCACCATGGCCCGCGCGCCTCCTGGAGCAGCGGCCAAAGCGTCGACCTTGAGGTCGCGCAGTACGTCGGCTAACGCCTCCAAAACCGATTCGCGCACCGACGGGATGCACTCCACCAATTCAAGCCTGACGCTGTAAGGCAAAGGCTTGCCTGGCGCCGGAGCGTTGATGGCCAAGGCTCCGTAGGCAAGCATGCGCAAGAGCGCTTCTTGTTTGAGCCTGTCCATGGCTTTACCTCCTGAAACGGAAAGAACTTGAAAGCCACGATAGCAAAAGGGCGGGAAAAAGCAAGGAGCGGGGTCAATTTTTATAAATTTATAAAATTCATAAGATTTGTAAGATTCATAAGATTGGCAACCAAGAATAAATACGGAAAGACAAATATAAAATTTGGGTTTTCCCCAAATCTTATGAATCTTATGAATTTTACAAATCTTATATATTATCCGTCTTTCCCCGGATCTTCCCCTTCGCCCAAACGTATACGCCTGGACTGATGGACAGCAGGATGATGGCGATAATCATGTAATGGATATAACTGTCGATGTTCGGGATGGTGCGGCCTAAGGTGAAACCCAAACCTAGCATGGAGCCGGTCCACAGGATGCCGCCAAATACGTTGTAGGAAATGAAACGTTTGTATTCCATCTGCCCTACGCCGGCCACGATGGGCGCGAACGTGCGTACGATAGGCATGAAACGCGCCAATAAAATGGTTTTGCCGCCGTGCTTTTCGTAAAACGCTTGGGCTTTAAGCAAATGGTCCTTGGCGAACAAAAGAGACTTCTCGCGTTTGAAGATGCGCGGGCCCGTGGTTTTGCCGAACGCGTAACCCACGCTGTCGCCCGCGATGGCCATGACGGCCAGCAAAAAAAAGAGTTCCCAGATGTTCAGATAACCACGCGACGCGAGCAGGCCGGCAGTCACGAGCAACGAATCGCCGGGCAAGAAAAAGCCGATGAGCAAACCGGTCTCCGCAAAAACTATAACCGCCAGCACCGCATAACCGCCCCAACGGATAAGATCCTCAAGGTGGTTGAGGCGCTGGAAAAATTCGATGATCCAAGTCATGCGAAGGATGATAGCAGGGACAGGGTCGGATGTCGAAAGTCCAAAGTCGAACCCTTTCGGACCATCGACCTTCGACCATTGACCGTAGACCAATTTCCTCGGTCTCCGACTGTCGACCGTCGATTTTTTACCTTCCATCTCCGACCTTCGACTTCCGACTTCCGACTTGTTAACATGTCCCCATATGAAATACCTCTTGGCTCTCGACATTGGCACCACTTCGACGCGCGGCATTATTTACGACGAGAAGATGCGCGAAATGGGACGCGCTTCGGAACAATTGGGCTTGTCCGCCACGGAAGAAGGCTTGGTCGAACAGGACGCGGAAGAATTGTGGCGCAAAACTTTGGATTGCGGGCGCAAAGCCATAAAAGTCGCGCGCATCAATATCAAGGATTTGGCCGCCATCGGGTTGACCAACCAACGCGAGACCACGGTCGCGTGGCACGCGGCCACGGGCAAAGCCGTGGCCCCTGCCATCGTCTGGCAGGACCGCCGCACGGCGGCGCGAGCCAAACAATTGGAAGGCCAACGCGACTTGGCGCGGCGCATCCGCGCGCGCACTGGCTTGGTCGTGGATCCGAGCTTCAGCGCCACCAAAATGGAATGGCTCAATAACAAATACGACCATAAGAGAGGCAAACTCTTATGCTTGGGCACGGTGGACAGCTGGATCCTGCACAAACTGACCGACGGCAAAGTCTTTGCCACCGAACCGTCGAACGCGAGCCGCGCCATGCTCATGGATTTGGAAACCGCGGCTTGGGACAAGGAACTGGTGGCGTTGTTCGGGCTTAAGGAAGAACAGTTGCCACGCATCCTGCCGTCGCAAGGCGCTTTCGGTTTGGCGCACAAAAAATGGTTCGGGCGCGAAATTCCAATCACCGGAATTTTGGGCGACCAGCAGGCCGCGCTCTTCAGCCACGGTCCCCTACGCAACGACATGTTGGCCGTGACTTACGGCACGGGCATCTTCGCGCTCAAACCCATCGGCCAAAAACCGCGTCCGGCAGGCAGCGGCATCCTCACGACCGTGGCCTGGCAACGGCCAGACCAACCGATCGAATACGCCTACGAGGTTTCGGCTTTGACCGGCGGCGCCATGCTCGAATGGTTCAAGAACCAAATGGGCTTGGTCAAAGACATGCAGGAATTCGACCGCTTGGCTGAAACGGTCCAGACGACGGGCGGCGTGACCATCGTGCCGGCGTTCGCGGGTTTGGCCGCGCCGGACTGGGATCCGGCGGCGCGCGGTTTGATCATCGGCATCAACCGCGGTACGCATAAGGCTCATTTGTGCCGCGCGGCCATCGAAGCCATCGCCTGCCAAACCACGCGCATGGCCAAACTCCTGGACGTGCAAACCGGCTCCGTAGCCAAGTACTGGCGGGTCAACGGCGGCTTGACCAAATCCAATCCGCTCATGCAAAGCCAAGCCGACATGGCCAACGTCAAGCTGTGCCGCGAAGCGCATTTGGAAGGCACGGCCGCGGGCGTGGCCATGCTGGCCGGACTGGGGGCCGGCATTTGGGACACGTGGCGACGCGTGGCGTCCAACATGAAATGCGAAAAAACTTTTACGCCTAAACGGCTCAAGCGCGGCTTGGCTTTTTTGGCCCAATACGAACGGGCGCTGGAACGGGCAAAAAACTGGGCCCAAACTTGAAAACAAGACGCCAACCGGCGTCTTTTTTAGGCAACCCAGCTTGAAAACGTCAACGATTCGCTTTACAAACAATCGGGTTCGAGGCTTGACAAAGCCGTTTTTTTATGGTTGGATGGAAACGTTAAGGCAGTCGCCCTTTGCACAACAGGCAGGCGAAAAATGAACGACAACCGTACCCCGCACCTGGCCAAGGTCATCGCTTTCCCGACGCGGAAAGCCATGAACGCTCCCCAGACCAATGAAAACGAGCGCCAGCCCCAGGCCACACCGATAGACACGTTCTATTCGGTGATGCCCGCGCGGTCTGTCCCCATGCGGGACCAGATCGCCATCGAGGCTCCGCGCCCGTTCCCCTATGTTCGAGTTGCGGTTTCGGCCGCGTCAATCTCGTTCCTTTCATTGATCTTCGGGAGCCTGGTCGGAACCGCGGCTGCGGTGTACGTCGGCATCCTTTCGTCCTGCATCGGCCTGTTCGTGGCCCATGCGCTCAACGTCAGAGCGCGCCGGCTCCGGCTCGAACAGCTTGACCGCCAGCCGCTCGATGCTCGCCCCATGGCCATGCTGAATCCGGCCAACCTGTTGCGGTTGGGTATGGGTTGGTACGTACCGCTGCGCGATAACGCCAACGCCAAACACAGCTTGGCGCTCATGGCCCCGGCCGTGTGCCATCCGCTGGGCGAAGTGGCCGGCGCCACGGTCATGAGCGGACGTGTGCCCTCGGGCATCAAGTACTCAGCCGTCAAATTCGCGCCCCGCACCGAGGACGGAAAGTCCATCCTGGTGCTCATGCTCCAGAACGACGACGAGTTCGGCCGCAAGTACCACGACAAGTTGCGAGAGGATTTGATCGAGTGCGAAACCGAGTCGCTGGACATCGAACTCGAATTCAAGGACGGGCGCACCTGCGAACTGCTGCACGTGGAACGCTTCCGCCCGCCGCAGATGTCCCGCGCCGAAAACCGCTGACCGCGACGTACGCGCCTTGAACGCTTCAAGGCGCTTTTTATTTTTTCCGATCGTCGACCGGCATCGTCACGAAGACATCCCATAAAAAAGTAGAGACGCCATCGGATGGCGTCTCTACATATTTTAACGTTATCAATTTTTTACATCAGCAATCCGACGATCAGCAGGGCCACGATGTTCAGGATCTTGATCATGGGGTTGATGGCCGGGCCGGCCGTATCCTTGTACGGATCGCCGACCGTGTCGCCCGTGACCGCGGCCTGGTGGGCGAAGGATTTCTTGCCGCCGAAATGTCCGGATTCGATGTACTTTTTGGCGTTATCCCACGCGCCGCCGCCCGAGGTCATGGAAATGGCCACGAACAAACCGGTGACGATGGAACCCACCAACATGCCACCCAAAGCCACGGGGCCGAGCAACAGACCGACCACGACCGGAGCCAAGACCGTAACCACGGCCGGCACCATCATGTTGCGCAAAGCGCCTTTGGTCACGATATCCACGGCTTTGCCGTATTCGGGCTTGGCCGTGCCTTCCATGATGCCGGCGATGCTGCGGAATTGGCGACGGACCTCTTCAACCACGTAACCCGCGGTTTTGCCCACGGCTTCCATGGCCATGGCACCGAACAGATACGGCAACAGCCCGCCGATGAACAAACCCACGATGACCTTGGGATCTTCGAGCGAGAACGACAGGGTGACTCCGCGGTCGGCGAATTCTTGGGTGTACGAGGCGAAGAGCACGAGCGCGGCCAAACCGGCGGAAGCTATGGCGTAACCTTTGGTCACGGCCTTGGTCGTGTTGCCCACAGCGTCGAGCGGATCCGTGACTTCGCGCACGCTCTCCGGCAATTCGGCCATCTCCGCGATGCCGCCCGCGTTATCCGTAATCGGCCCGTACGCGTCGATGGTCACGATGATGCCCGCCAGCGAGAGCATGGCCATGGCCGCGATGGCCACGCCGTACAAACCGGCCAAGCTGAAAGCCCACAAGATGCCGATGGCGATGACCACCACGGGCCAAGCCGTGGACTTCATGCTCATGGCCAAACCCGCGATGACGTTGGTGCCATGTCCGGTCTGCGATGCTTCGGCGATGCGTTGCACCGGCTTGTATTTGGTCGAAGTGTAATATTCGGTGATGACGACCATGAACGCGGTCACGGCCAAACCGATGAACGAACACTTGAACAAGCTCCACCACACGCTGCCCGTGGCGCCCGCGACCAGCACCAAAGTGCTGTCGGCGAAAAAGCGATGGGCCACGAACGCGAATGCGATCAGCGCCAAAGCGCCGGCCGCGATCAAGCCTTTGTACAAGGCGCCCATGATGTTGTTTTTGGCGCCCAAACGGATGGCGAAAGTGCCCAAAATAGAAGTGATGATGGAAACGCCGCCCAGCACGAGCGGAAACAGGATGACGGCTTGGTTGCCAGGGAAGGCCAGCGAACCGAGCAACATGGCGGCCACGGCCGTGACCACGTAGGTCTCGAACAAATCCGCGGCCATGCCGGCGCAATCGCCCACGTTGTCGCCCACGTTGTCCGCGATGACGGCCGGATTGCGCGGGTCGTCTTCCGGTATGCCGGCTTCGACTTTGCCCACCAAGTCCGCGCCCACGTCAGCCGCTTTGGTGAAGATGCCGCCGCCCAAACGCGCGAACAGCGAGATGAGGGAACCGCCGAAACCCAAACCGACCAAAGCCTTAAGGTCGCCGGTCAACCAATAAAAAGCGGTCACGCCGAGCAAGGCCATGCCCACCACGAACAAACCCGTGACCGTGCCGCCTTTGACGGCCATGTCCAGAGCCGCTTTGATGCCGCTCTTGGCCGCTTCGGTGGTGCGCACGTTGGTGCGGACCGAAACGTTCATGCCCACGAAACCCGCAGCCGCGGAGAGCAGCGCACCGACCAAAAAGCCGAGCGCCATTTTCCAACCCAAAGCCGCGAACAGTAACACGAAGATGACCGCGCCGATGATGGCCACCATCTTGTATTGGCGGGCCAAATAAGCCTGCGCGCCTTCTTGGATGGCTTTGGCGATATCGAGCATTTTGCCCTCACCGGCCGATTTTTTAAGGATCCAACTGACTAAATAACCGCCCCAACCTAGGGCGAGCAGCGCTGAAACCAGCGCGAAAATTAGGGAAGAATTCATAGGATATGGCGTAATATAGCTAAATTGAAGCCAAATTGTCAATTAAAAAAACCAAGCTCCTGCTTGGTGTAACTTACGCGGCCACCACGTCGATGGATCGCGCTCCGGTCACAGCGTAACGGTCGCCTGTAGGATAAGGCAAGAATGCCAGGCCGTCTTCGGTGCGCGTGACGCGCACCCCCATGACCCGCTTGCTGCCGCACATCATTTTGATCAGGAAAACGTAATCCCTGGTCTCATTGTTTTTGATGATGAACAGCGCGCCGTCGTTCGTGGCGTAAGCCTCGTCGCCCACGCGCAAACAGGCGTAGATGCTGTCGGGCATGGAATCGTTGGAATCCGCGGCCTGGGACGCGGTCAGGTCAGTCAACGCCGAACAGAAATCCGCATTGCGCAACCAAGCCTCGGTCGCGTCGGAACGGTTGGCCACGGGCCGCCATTCGTCATGGCGCGCGGTGCGGCTCCAGTGGCATTTGGCGTACCAATGGTGGTGGCGCAACTCGAATTCCTGGCAGATGGGATAGAACGCCACCAAATCCTGCCGGTCCTGCGAGGCCAGAAAAAGCCTCTCTGACAGCTCCCAATGGCGCGCGAACAGCGCCTGGTACGGCGCGTCGAACGGCGGCAGCTTGCCCACGGTCAACACGTACTGGTTTTGCGGATCGTCCAAGCGCGACAATTTGACGAACCGGTCGTCGCCGCGCCGCAAACCGCTCACTGCATACCGTTCGGCCATGAATTTGGCGGCCAGGGACACGTCGCGCTTGGCCGCAAGGTATGCCATCTGTTGGGCGCCGAACCACTCCTGCAGTATGCCCCAGCCGTGCAACGACTTGAGGCGTTCCAATGACGCGGGCAACGCGTCGTTGCGTTCCAGGCTGAATTCACGGCCGTCGGCCAACAGTTTGTCGCCGTCCGCGGGATGCGGAACCATGGCGAAACGCCGCCTGATCCAATCCTTGGCCGCTTCGGCGCTGGAGAGCGCTTCATAATAACCGTCGGTCTTGGCGTCATCGCCGACCTGGGACCGGGCCAAGGCCAACGTCAGTTCGCGGCCCGAACATCCCGGCCATACCGTGACCTTTTCGGGATTGCTGCGGATGGCGCCCGTGGCGAGTTTGCGCGCCACCACTTCGATGGCGTACGTGCCCGGGCTTACCAACACGTTCTTGCGCGGACCGTCGGATGCGCCCTCGCCCAATTCGCGTACCCTGCCGTCCGTAATCAAGCCGACCGTGGAAGTACCGCATTCGGCTTTCTCCAGGTCGCACTCGAACAGGCTCACGGAGAGCTCATCGTCGCCGTCCAATTGGCGCAGCATGTTGGGCGAGACGCCCACCAGGCGCAAGGCGCAAATCACGGGATCGCGTTCTTCTCGCGCCTCCACCAAACGGAAACAATGGTCGTCGCCCACGCGGTATTTGCCGTCGCGGTTGAGCGGGGTGACGTAACCCAAATCGGTCTCGTTCTTGTAGCGCGCCACGCTCACGCCACGGCCGTTGTATGGCCGAAGCTCCACGAAGCTTCGCCCCAAATACACCCTTTCGCCCAAAACGAAAGGCGTGCCATCCATGAACCTGACTTCCTGGCCCTTCTTTTCGATGGTTAGCCATGCCATGGTGCCTCTTTTTCCACTTTTCTAAGGTCCGTGCCAATGCCCCATTCAACCAGACTTCTAAGTTGCCGTCAAGGTTGGCATGTCAGACAAAAACGGCGCCCTTGGCGCCGCTTGATAACTTTTTGACCCGCGGTTTTCGGATTCCGGTTTCAATCGGATTTTCGACCTTGAATTCCGGCTACGTCTCAAACTGCGGATATTTCTTCCGCGCCTTGAGGCCGCGTTCGCCGATCATGTGCGTGTAGGCCGCGCGGATGGGATCGTTCAAGGTCCAGCCCACATCGTACGTGCCGCCCACCGCGGACACGTCGCTGGCGCCGGCTTCTTGGCGCGCCAACACGTCGCGCATAATCCACTGTTGGACGATGAGTTGCGCCGCCGAATCCACCCGGTCCTGATCGTTGCTGAAATTGCCGTACCAACGACACATCTCGTGCGCGGTCAAAGCGTAGTCCAAACCGCGCGCCAAACTCCGCGGATCGTTGAAGTGCCCATCCAAATCGCTGACCTTCGAAATTCGTCATAATATTATGTTCGATTTAATGCGGCGATTTTTACACACGTGACCGTGGTCATAAAAAAGGCCTGGGCCAGCCCAAGCCCTGCGTGCGCCGCGTTGCCCGATTCAACCCAAATCGATGCGCGCAATGGCGCCCTTCAGCTCGTCCAAACCTTCCCCGGTCACCGCGGACACGAACACCGGATTGAAAGCGCCGTAGCGTTTCTTCAAAGTCGCGCGCGGCAAACGCTTCTTCAAGTCGATTTTGTTGAACACGTAAATCTTGGACGCGTCGGACGCGTGCAGTTCCTTGAGGATGGCTTCGACTTCCGTGATTTTCTCGTGGATGAACGGATCGGTCGCGTCGATGACGTGGAGGATGAGATCGGCGTTGACCGTCTCTTCGAGCGTCGAACGGAACGCGTCGATGAGCTGCGGCGGCAAATCCTGGATGAAGCCGATAGTGTCGGAGAGGAGGATTGAATGGCCACCGTCCCAAGTCGGATGTCCAAAGTCGGACGGGATCAGCTCGGAGCCCGAAGCACGGAGCTTGTCATGGCGGACTTCGGGCTTCGCGCTTCGCGCTTCGGTCTTCGTACCCTCCGGCAGCCAAAGTTTGGCCACGCGCGTATCCAAAGTGGCGAACAGCTCGTCGGCCACATAAGCGCCTTTGCGGGTCAACGCGTTCAACAACGACGACTTGCCGGCGTTGGTGTAGCCCACGATGGATGCGGTCTTGAGGCCGACGCGGTCGCGGCGCGCGCGGTGCACGCCACGATGCGTGGAATAGCGCTCCAATTGCCTCTTGATGGTGCGTTCCTGCTCCTCCAAATGGCGCCGCATGACCTCGATGTTGGTCTCGCCGCTGCCGCGCGTGCCGATGCCGCCCGCCTGCTGGCCCAATTCCAAACCCATGCGGAAAATGCGCGGCCCCATGTGGCGGATGCCGGCCAACCTGATTTGCAGTTGCGCTTCTGTGGTGGAAGCGTGTTTCTGGAAGATCTTGAGTATCAGATCGATGCGGTCCCAAACCGCGATATGCTCGCGCTCCACCAGTTTTTCGATGCCGAAAATCTGGTGCGGCTTGAGGATGTTGTTGATGACGATCAGCTCGACCTTGTTG
Source organism: Patescibacteria group bacterium (assembly GCA_022703155.1). Taxonomy (GTDB): domain Bacteria; phylum Patescibacteriota; class Patescibacteriia; order 2-12-FULL-60-25; family 2-12-FULL-60-25; genus MWCR01. Next base: position 14,294 of record JAKLEH010000032.1, read on the forward strand.
GCTTTGGCGAACTCAACGAGTTCGGTCAACTTGCCCGAACCCAAGTACGTTTTGTAATCAGGCGACGTCCTTTTCTGCACGATTTTTACGACCACGATACCGCCGTAAGTGCGCGTCAAACATTCCAACTCGTACAAGCGCCTGTCGGCCACGCTTTTTTCCATTTGCGGCGGAATCACGTCCACCAAAATCGCACGGGGCTGTCGGTTTGGCATGCTTGGACTGTAACATGTCTTTCATTTATTCAAAACCCAAGCCGCACAGGTCGCCAAAGCGCCAAAAACCACTCCGCCAGCCACATCCAAGCCGTCATGTGCGCGCAACCACACGCGCGACCAACCCACGAATATCGGCCAGGCCGCGAACAGCCACGACCACCAACGCAACTCGGGCACCAACAGGACCCACGATGCGACCATGAACGCCGCCACCGTATGCGAGCTGGGAAAGGAATAGCCGTACGCTTTGACCTTCGCGTCTTCTCCCCGGTCCACGGGACGCGGACGCCTAACCAAAAGCTTAAAAATTTCCGACGAGACGGTGGGCACGAAAATCCACAACAAAAAATTCAGCAACTTGGCTTGGGGTATGGGCGAAATGAAATACACGACAAAAGTGGAAAGCAATATGCCCCACCAACTTCCGGCCATGCTCACTACATGCGCCAGATATGTGCGTTTGGCGCCACTCGACATAACAAACACATCATATCTCAAACAGCAAATTCCAAACAGCAAACAGCAAGCGCTTAATCCCATTTGCTGTTTGCCGTTTTCAAAAATCCGTTCCGACGAAACATCGGAACGGATTTTTGAATAGACCCGTCGCTTAATACATCATCGGATAATCCGGTTGGGTTTCGGTCTTGGGGTAAGATACGCTGGATTCGAGGTGCAAATCCGGGATGCGGTTAAGCATGAGCTTGTCGTTGGAAACCGTCAAAAGATTTCCGCCCACATACAGCACGCGTTGCACGTCCGTGTCCCAATTGCCCCAATAATAACCCGACTTGAGCGCCGCGTCGTCGTCTTCGTGGTGCGTGATGCGGCCCAAGAATTCAAAACCTTTGTCGAGCGTCAAGCGGTACACGTACGCGCCCTGGAACTTGAAGTCGCCGTATTCGTTGCCTTGGCGGTTGGGGTCGTTTTTGACTTCGGGCGCGAGTTCGGCCAAGCGGATGGGCAAAGCGAGCAATTGTTTTTCCGGATAATACAGGAAGGCTTTGTGGTCCGTGAGCGCAGGAGAATCCGTGCCGCGGTCGCCGATTTCCACTTTATACATCTCTTTGGGATTGTTCACGTCCGTCACGTCGAACACGGCCATCTTCATGCCTTGATACCACGCAAAAGTTTGTTCAGCGGCATCGACCGCGTTCTTGCCCACGCCGATGACGTGGCTCTCGTCCATGGGATGCAGGTAATCCGAGAAACCCGGGATTTTAAGTTTGCCCAAAATCTTAGGCGCATCCGGATCCTTGAGGTCGAAGACGAAGAACGGATCCACTTTTTTGAACGTGACCATGTAGCCGCGCGGCCCCATGAAACGCACCGAGTAGATGGTTTCACCGGGCGCGATTTTTTCGATTTTTCCGCGCGACTTGAGGTCCGAGCCCAAAACGTAAACGTTATTGGTGGACAGGTTCTGCTGGTCCCAAGCTTGGCCTTTGGTGGTGGCCACGCGCAAGTTGCCCTCATGCTCGTCCATGGAAAACTGGTTGAGCAGATGGCCCGGCACCGTGCCTTTGGCTTGATACGCGATGTCGCCTTTTTTCAACGCGAATTTATATATGTTGGTTCGCTCCCCGCTCTCCACCGGATTCAAGCTGTCGCGAATCGACGGTTCGTGCCAATTCTCGCGCGCCACGTACAAATTGCCGACCGAAGCGTAAACCGTTTGGCCCGAACCCAAAATCACGTCGCGCTTAATGGAACCCGTGCCGCTCATGGGCACCGAAGCCACGGCCAAATATTCGCGGCTGGGCTGGACGTCCCAATAACCCACTTGGCCGCAACCGACCATGGGCTTGAAGTCGCTGCCAGCTGCGCTGTCCTTGTACGCGGGCACCAATTCCTTTTCGCCGGGTAGCGGCTGCAGGTCGTCCCACGGCGTCCAGGAATTCATGACCAGATACGCCACGCCGTCGATCATGCGCGAACTGGCGATGGACCCGTCAAACTCGACCGTGCGCAATTCCTTGGGGCTTTGCGGGTTGCTGACGTCAAAAACCTTCACCACCGTCACCGACTGCCCGCGCCACGGCATAATGGGGCGCGCCACGACCGAGGGTACGCCGGTCAGAGGCATGGGATAGACCCGGTCTTCATATTTAGTACCGATGACCATGACCTTATCGCCCAACACGTAAAGGTCCGTGGCGTTTAAGCCTTGGAGGTCGGTCACGGACACGTTGGCCGCCTCATGCCCCGGATCCACCACCGAGATGGCCAGACGGTTTTTGGTCAGATGGAAAACGTAACGGAAACCGTCGGCGTAAACCTTGTCGCCTATTTTGATGATGTCTGCTTCGTCCACGCCTTCCACTTGCACGTTGGTCTTGGAATAGTCGCCGCCATTCGCGGCCCCGGCCGTGGCTTCGGCCGCAGGTGCCGCGGACTTTTGCGCCATCATGGGCATAGCCGTCACGGCCAAGTCCCCGTACATCATGCCGCGTCCGTAGGACTGCGCTTTGGAGATTTGGTTTTTCAGTGCGGTGCACGATTCGAAGCGCGACACGCCCGGGCCCGTGGCCAAGGGTTTTTCCGGAACGTTCAGATTCAAACCCATGAGAGGCACGGACCATGACGAGACGCCGAACGACGTGGCCATGAGCGCGCTTAACGCTTTGGTTAAAAAGGTGGAAAACATAGTTTAATTTATAAGATTCATAAAATTTCTAAAATTCATAAGATTGACGACCGACAGATCCATGAAAAAGCGACCTTGCATACAAATCATATCCTCCGCGAAACCAAAACGCCAAACAGCGGCTTGTCATGACAATAACAAAAATCCTCCACGTAAAGGGAGGATTTTTGCCCATGCTTGGGCGGTCCAGCCGTTATTTAGCCCATCCTTTATGCAACCCCTGACCGCGCCCTTTGCCCATACCCATGCCAGCGCCTTTGCCCAAACCAGCGCCCATGCCCTTGCCCATACCCAAACCTTGTCCTTGTTCCGGCAAGCCCAGTTCCTTGCGCAAAGCTTGCGCTTTGGCCACGTCGCCGCTTTCCATGGCTTCGTGCAGCTGCGCGAACTTTTCGAAATTGTCAGCCGTAACAACCTTGAGCGACGGCGCTTGCGGATTCAATTTTTCCATCAAAGTCTTCCAGGTCGCGTAATCGCGCTTCAGGATGGCTTCCAGCATTGACTTCTGGTCCTGCAGTTTGGCGATGCGTTCGGTGAGTTGTTGAATGCGTCCAACCCTCACGTGGCCGCGCGCTACGCCTTGGGCGTTAGACAGGGCGTCGACATTCGCGGCCAAGGCCGTACCGGACATGGCCAAAGAACCGACTACCATGGCCGCAATGGCCGAATTTCTCCAGAAT
>JAKLEH010000033.1 GCA_022703155.1 Patescibacteria group bacterium
TGCGCCGCGAGATAAGCGATTTCACGGCGTAACTCGCGCTCCTCATTCATCCGCTGAATGGCTTTCAGCAGTGATTCGTTATCGATGGTTTTGCCGCTGAGTTCTTCGATTTTGGCTTTTAATTGCTTGATTTTACCGGCCAACAGATTGGCCATCTTGACGGGCAAGGTCGCGATTTCGTGTACGTTCTCGCCACGCTTGACGCCCGGTTCCCAATTCCATGTGGCGTCAAAATAAGCAGTGTCGGCATCTTGGGAGTAACCGATAAGCAAACACCGTGTCGTCATTTTCCTGTCTTCCAAATCCTGTATGGCTTCTATGGTCTGGGGTTGGGTCTGGGTTTCTCCGTCAGTGACTTCAACCACCATGTCCACGGTCGAACCGCTTTCCAACTCCTGGCTGTACTCCGGAGTTATGTCGGCCGCTATAGCTTGCAACGGCAAACAATCGCTGGTGCCGCCCCAACCACCGTTGATTTGGCTAAAAGCCTTGAACCTATCGGCCCATTCCTGCTCGCTCGAAGTTTTGCCTTGGGCGAACGGTTTGACCACCTCGGTCGTGCTGCCGAACATGCGCACTTCGGTATCCACCACGAACGGTTCCTTGAGCTTGAAACGCAAATTCATTTCCGCCTCGAAACTGGACAAGGCTTCGGACATCAAAACCACCACCTCCTTGACCGCGTCCAATTTGCTTTCATCCATGGAACCCGACCCGTCCAACACCAAACGCATGCGGATGCGCGAAGGTTTGAGCTTGAGGCGGCTAGTGAATTCCTTGCGGTCGTACACGTCCAAAGCTTCCCAGGGGATGAACGGCAGACCTCCCGGGCTCATATAGTGGCCGTACTTTTTGACTAACCGGTCGATGTTCAAGCGTCCGGGTTTCTTGAACGCTTCGGCCCAAGCCATGACGATGCGCCGCTCGATGTCGTTCATGAACTGCTCGAACACGCGGCTCAATTCCTTGATCAAGTCCACGCTTTTTTCCTTGCCGTTCTCGTCCTGCGCTTTTTTGTTCTGTATCCGGTCCTTGACCCGCCGATACTCCTCCGCGGTTTTGGGGTCTATGCCGTGTTCTTCGCAGAATTTTTTGTCCAATTCTTTCTGCTTGTCCTTTTCGCGCTGTTCGGGACTGCGCGCTTCCTGTTTTTTGACCTCCTTTTCCTTCTTCTCCTGGTCTTTTTTCTGTTTGATGAAATCCCTGATTGTTTTTTCGTCGATGGGGCTTTCCTGCGGCGGGCCAGGCGGCGCCCATGGATCATCACTCGGGTCGCCACCTTTTTTCCCGGGTTTGTCGCCGGGTTTACCGCCTTTCTTGGGCGGCGGCGGGGGCGGAATTTTTTCCGCGTCCAACAGCAACAAATCGATAAAATGCCCTTCCACCAATTCGCGGTAATAGGCGTAACGCGTCCTGGCTTTGGCCGATTTTTCCGTGCCGGGCATGGTGGCCAAACCCAACGTTTCGTGTTCGATGTCGTATTTTCCGCCTTTGACCCTGCGCATCACGTCGTTACGGTATGCGCGGTGCACGGCCGCGACCCGATCGGAAACCAGAACCGCCTGCTGCGGCACCATGGCGCGCCGCAATAACGAATCGCACAATTGCGAACTCAAGGGCATGCCTGCGTAATCCACGGGTTCGATTTCGTCGCGCGGCGGTTTGCCGGGCTGCTTGGGGTCCGTGGGAAAAAGAAAATCCCGATACAACAAACCCACCTGCTTATGCTGGCTGCCGTCTTGGGCGAACGCGTTGACGAAACCTTCCACCAACCGGTTGACGTAAATGTCGTCCAGCGCGTTGTACACGTTGCGGTGCAATTGTTTGGCTACCCACGCCTCGACGCCGTTCAAGGTCTCGGTCGTGCCTTCGACCGGCGTTTCCTGCAACATGTGCGGCGGCAATTCGCCCCATTTGCTGCGCCAAATTTCCGCGACCTTGGGCGCGATTTCACGTGCCTTGCGCCGGATGTATTGGAAATTCTCCAACATGCCCTGCGGGTCTTCGCACAGGTCCCGATAATGCGCGATCTCATGGCACACGGACCAAAAAATTTGCCACTCGGTCAAACCGCCTTCTTTCCATTGTTTAAAATCGCCCACGTCCAAAGTGATGATGCCTTTTTCCAATTGAATGTGGAAACCGTGGCCGATTTCGAACTTCAAAGGCGCGCCCGCGAATTTGCCGGTGACCAACGAATGGAACTGGCCTTCCCAGCGCCGCAGGAAACTCCGGCCCATGTCGTAATATTCCCGCTCGACCTTATCCTGGTCGTCCGCTTCTATGGACACCGGCGCTTCGTCCATGGCCATCATCGGTTCGGACGCCGACGGTCCACGGTTAGCGGTCGAGCCTAGGTGTTTATCCGCAGGCATAAACATCAAACGTGGAAATCTTCGCCGTGCTTGACGTTGATGGTGTCCGCCCGTTGGGCCAACGAGCCCAGCAGACCCAAAGATTCTTCCATTTCGATTTCCCGCTCGTCGCTTTGCGGCTCTTCCGTATCCACCGGGGCGTCGTCCTCAGCCATTTCGGGCATCATGGTCCTGACTGGCGCCGGACCGAACATCTGTTCGATGACTTGGCGTTCGCTCAGGGTTTCGAACTCGTCTTTGGATCTTTTGCCGGTTCCCCTGGCCGTGCGGGCCTTTTCCGCATACTTGCGTTTGACGTCTTCAATCTTTATTTTGAATTGGATATTGCTGGGGTTGACATCGCCCATGGCCGGCCATTCGTCGCCTTTGAAAAAATCACCTTGGGTCGAGAGTTTGTCGTACAAGAACATCATTTCCAAAGGCCGGGCCGTGGAACGTTCCACGTAATACTCGTAAAGATAGACGTCCAAGGGCATGGCGTAACCGTCCGCGTGCCAGCGGTCCAACACGCGCAACAGGTGGCGCAACGAAAGCACGTTTTCCTTGAGTACGGTTTGGCCCTGCACGGTCGCCCCTGAGGCGTCTTTTCCCATCCAAGCGCTGCCCACTTCATATTGCGAAAACACGTCTTGAATGTTGCGCGCCACCATGGCCAACTTTTCCATCTGGCGCAATGCGCCCGGGGGCAGGCTTAAGCGCATGCGGTTGTCCAAAAGCCGGGCCAACATCATGTTGAGCAGTTCATTTTCCTGACGCCATTGGCGCAGCTTTTCCGGGTCGTCCTTGGCGCCCAACGGAATGTTCTCGCGCTGTCCGGGCAGATAGTCGTAATGCACCACGCCAAAACGCGAGAGGAACGCCGCGTCCACCTGTTGGCGCCCGGCGTAGAATTGGCCGTCTTCTGGTTTGTAATTGCCCGTGGCTATGACCGCAAAACCGTTCTGGATTTCGAACGGCGGAATGTCGGGGAACGGCGGCGTGATGGTTTCGCCGGGTTTGCGCATCAGGTAATCGTTCAACACGATCAGCACGTGGTGCGGGATGGCATTGATTTCGTCGATGATGACCGGCCTCCCCTGTTGCATGGCCAACAGCACGCCGCGCAAGGCGCGCCGCGTCTCGATGGGCCTGACGTAACAGTTCAACTGCGCGGTCCGATACGTTTCTTCCATTTTGCGCAAACGCTCAGGCTCGATTTCCTCTCCCTGTTCTTTGGCTTCTTCAATCAATCTCTTGGAATACGCCCGCCAACCCGCATCGATCTGTTTGGCCTGTTCCGCTGGGACCGGCGCCTCTCCGGGTTGGATTTCGCGTTCCCAGGTCAACTCGTCGCTCTCCATGCCGCGGTGCCCATGCACCACTATCGGGTCCATTTGCGCTTGGCGTTCCTTGGCCCATATGGCCACGGCATAAGGTTGGTCAGGGTCGGGCATGGGATTGAACTTTTCCCAACGGAGAAGATGCGGTTCGGAAAGCCGGGTGCGGCAAATGTGCATGGCCAGCTCGGTTTTGCCCGCGCCCAATTCGCCATGGATGAAAACCGGCGTGCCTTGGCGCAAGTCGGACATTATCTTGTTGATTTTTTCCAACACGTACGGCGTTTCCACGATTTTTCCGTTTTTGTCGAACACCTGTTTCATCTCGCGCAACTCGCGGCTCTTTTGGATGTAATAGGCTTCCGGACTGGTTTTCAAAAATTCTTGGCGCTCGGCTTCGATGTCCGCGATGTCTTGGCGCTTCTTGCGTAAGGCCAAAAGTCTGCTTTCGTCCTTGATGCCCGGCTCGTTAGTCAACCTGTCCAAAACTTTTTCTTCCTCGGCCCGTTGTTGGTCGTATTCGCTTAAAATCTTTTCCGCCTCCTTAAGCTCCTCGGCCCGCCACGCGAAATGCTGAACCGTGTCTTGGGACTTTTCCAAAGCCTCGATTTTGCGCGTCATGTCCAACAACAACCCAAAACCCTGCAACAATTTCTCTTTGGCGCTTTGGATTTTTTCTTTGTTCCACGCAAGTTTTTCCGCCTGCTGTTCCAAATGGCCCCAATCAAGCAGCTTATCGAGCAGCCCTTGGTCCGGCGTCGTCATTTTTTCCTTCCGGCCGAAAGTTTTGCGTTTGGGTCCGGCTTCGGCGCTTGCGACAGCCTCCTGTTGCGCGATTTTTGCCTGATCGAACATTTCGAGCAGCGTTTCCGGCCGAATATGTATGCCGTTTTCTTGTTTCGGCAGGTATTTTATCAACTCCCAATACAGGTCGTAACGTTTGCGGCGCAAATCATAGAGCTCGTCCGTAGCCTTGTCGCGCTTCTGAAAAACTTCCGTTTCTTCCGGCAGCATTTCCACATATTCTCGTGGCATATAGTTGTTGTAATTTTAGCACAAAAAAGCGCGTGAAGATATCCACACGCAACGCTACACTTTAGTCGACAATCAGAAGTCGATGGTCGAGGTCTGATTTTCGACCGTCGACTATTTCAATCCGATTCCGACTTCCTGAAAAACGACCTCCGACTTCCGACTTTTCTCTAAAACCCCACCAACTGCACCTCGTCTTCGAGCATGACGCCCAATTCGTCACGCACCTTCATTTTGACTTTGCTGGTCAACATCAAAACGTCCTGCGTCCTGGCGCTGCCCAAATTGACTAAAAAATTGCCGTGTTTTTCGCTGACCTGGACCTCGCCGATTTTTTCGCCGCGCATGCCCACTTGGTCCACCAACCAGCCTGCGGAAATGGATTTGCGCGCCAACATGTCGGCCGGAACGTCTTTGATTTGGCGTTTGAGGATTTCGATTTCAGCCTCATCCTGATAAACGAAATTCTTGAACATGCAGCCCGCGCTCGGATGGTCGTACGGCTGGCCTGCCTTCTTTTTCTTGACGATGTCGTCCATGCGTTTGCGGATGTCGATGAAATCTCCGGCTTTGAGGCCGAACGTGGCCATGAGAATGATGTGCGGTTCGCGTTTGAAGCGGCTGTCGCGGTAACCGAATTGGCACTCGGCCTTGGGCAAAGCCACGCGCTTCAAATCCGGCAACGTCAACACGTCCACGCTGACCAAATTGTCTTTGACCTCGCCGCCGAAACACCCTGAATTGCCGTAAACCGCGCCCCCGATGGTGCCGGGTACGCCCGTGGCCCATTCCAAACCCGCCAACCCGGCTTCGCCCGCCTGTTTGGCCACCATCGAGGTGACGGCGCCGGCGAACGCGCTGATGGTCACGCGCCGCACTTGGATCGCGCGGAACGCGATTTGTACGATCAAACCGTCAAAACCTTGGTCCGAGACCAGCATGTTGGAGCCGCCGCCGAACACATAAAACGGAATGCCGTCGGCTTGCGCGGCCTTGAGTATGTTGGTCAAATCGTCCACCTGCTCGGCCACGAAATACAAACGCGCCGGCCCACCGATGCGCAAACTCGTGTGCTTGGACATGGGTTCGTTCTCAACCACGACTGGAAAACGCTCACGGAAATTTTTTACAAGTTGGTCTGAAATCATATTCGATGGCCCATAATCCCCTTTGCCAAAGGAGGTGTCGACAAGCGTCGACGGTGGATTCACGTTAAACGTTCAAAGCCTTCCTCGCCTCCCCGTCCAAATCGCCAGCGCCCATGAACACGCACACATCTCCCGGCTTGAGCAATTCCAGTGTGCGCTTGACCGCTACGGCCGGATCGGGCGCGTATTCCGTGTCAGACAAAGGCCGCGCCACCTCGCGCTGTTTGACCGCGTCCAACAATTTTTGTGACGTCATGTCCGCGTCCTCGTCCGCATTCCTCCCGGCCACGTCGTAAATCTCGCATAGCACCAAAACGTCCGCACGGTCAAAGCAAGACGCGAACTCTTCGAACAGATGTTTGGTGCGGTTTTTGTGGTGCGGCTGGAAACATAAGACGACGCGCTTTTCAGGAAAAGCTTCCCGGACCGCGTCCAACGTGGCGCGTACGGCCGTGGGATGGTGGCCGTAGTCGGTGAAAATCTTGACGCCATGGCGTTCGCCCAAAAGCTCCATGCGCCTCCATATGCCGTTGAAAGTTGCCGCGGCTTTGACGATGGCTTCGTCTTTCGCGCCCAACGCATGCGCCATGAGCGCGGCCGCGGCCAAATTCATGCCGTTATAAGCGCCCATGAGCGGCGACTCGACGTCCAACCTCCAATCCATGTGTTCGATGTGCACGGCCAAATGCTCGTCACGCCAAGCGATGTTCAATTTTGCCTCGAGGTCGCCGTTGGTCTTGGGGTTGCCGGGCACGAGCGACATGGGTCGAGCGCCGGTACCGAAAAATACGGGCTTTAACTTATCCGTCGCGATGAACGTCTTGAGCGCCGCCCTGACCTGGTCCGATTCCCCGTTGGCCACGACCACGCCTCCGAGTTTGGTCTGATGCAACAACTTTTCGAACGTCTTACGCACGTCGTCGATATTTTTGTAGACGTCCGTGTGGTCCAACTCCATGTTGTTGATGACGAGCGCCGTGGGAGTGAACTCCAAAAAATGCTTGGCGTATTCCTCGCCTTCGATGATGACCAAATCCGAAGCGCCCACGCGCAAATTCTCGTCCGGCCAGTTTGGAACCTTGGAACCGACGACCACCGTGGGATCCAAACCCCCGGCCACGCACATTTCGCCCAAGAGCGCGGTCGTGGTGCTTTTGCCGTGCGTACCCGTGACCAACACCAATTTTTTGCCCTTGAACCACGAACCCAGCCATTCGAAGTTGGTCACGTCCGGCAGGTGCCGCGCTTTGGCCGCCAAACGTTCGGGATTTTCTTCGGGCGCGGCCGACGTATGCACCACATCTTGGCAATCGGCTGGCACGTTACGTTCGTCATGCGGACCGATGGCGATTTTAACGCCCAATTTTTCCAACTGTTCGGTGAATTCGCTGGCTTTGACGTCCGAGCCCGTTACCGTGACGCCGGCTTTGACCAACAATTTGGCCACGGCCGACATGTTGATGCCGCCGACTCCGACCAGGTGCACGCGTTTCCATGTTTTGACGTTCAACATAACTGGTTAATGCTAACACGGAAAAACAGCAAACAGCAAATTCCAAACAGCAACAAAATACACGTCCCCACTTTGCTGTTTGCTGTTTGGGATTTGCTGTTTTTTTCAGTTCCCGTTCATCCCCATAACCTTATCCGGCAAACTTCCCTGGAACCTGAACTGTCCGTTCTGGATGTCGATCTTTTCCACGTTCAAACCCTCGACTTGGCCGAGTTGGCCGTTCACGTAATTCAGGAATTCGGTTTTGGCCTGTTGCACGATGGGTTGCGGCACCACGTAATCGCCCACGCGCAATTCCTGCACGTCCGGCATGTCGAACGAACGCGGGCCCGTGCGCGCGACCGTGCTTTTGACGTACACCGGTCCGGTCTTGGGCACGCGCGGATCGGTCACGTTGAACGAAGCTTCCATGGTGTCGTTGCCCAAAAACCGAATCTGCACGTCGCGGAACGGGCCTTTGGCCGCATTGAGCGTGTTTTCGATGGCGCTGAATTCCGCATTCGTAAATACCTGGTCAACCTTATGCGACCCTTGCGTCTTCAAAGACGCGCCAAAATATACGTCCGTCGGCGACGGCACGTCTACCTTGGCCTTATCCTTAACCGCCGTGGCGTAATCCGCTGGCGTATAGCGCACGCCCAAATCTTTGACCTCGGCGCGCGTGATTTTGTAATACGTATAACCGCCGTATGCGACCAGCCCAACGATCAAGACCAAACACGCGATGCCCAGCCATTTGAAAAATTTCATAGCCGCTCCGTCATCCTGAACTCGTTTCAGGATCTGGAACAAAAAGTTTAAGATGCCGAAACGAGTTCGGCCTGACGTTCGATTCATACGGATTGTAGCACGTTTGAACGCGCCTGGAACCCTTGACGCAATCGCAAAAAACTGATAAGTTTGCCCCAAATAGGAGGTAAAAATGCCGCACATTAAAGACGTGCTCGATGCCTTGTATGGTGAGGCGTACGTGGGCATCTGCTACGCGGCCCCGCGGCGCGGCCCGTGCGAACTCGAAAAAACGCTGACGCTCCACGGCTACAACCCGTTGGACGGCCTGAACCTTTTGCGCGAAATCGAAATCCAAAAGATGTGCGAAGGCGCAGCGCCCATCGTCCTCACCGATTCGAATTGGAAAGCCTCCGCGAACACAACCGCGTGGGAGATGACGCGAGCCGTACCCAAGCCCAGCGTCGCGACCGCTTGGGAAACCGCCCGTCTCTACCTGCTCCGGCAGGAACATTTGGGCGAGGTTGTCAGGTCCTTCCAGGCCGCCTATCAACGCGCCTTCGTGTGCCCGGGGCATAACGACGGCACTTGCCTGTATTGCGATTTCTGCCGCGGCGAAAACCTGCGCGTCGCCCATTACTACGACTTGGGTTTGCCGCTCGGCGACGGCAGTTTGAACTGAAACAAGGGCTCCTGCCCTTTTTTGTTTTTCCCTGAACAATGCGCTAACCTATGCAACAGATATGAAGAACATCCAAGTTACCGACGCCGCAATTTTCGAGCTGTTGGCGCAAGAAGGCGCTCGTCAAACCGACGGCCTGACGCTCATCCCCAGCGAAAACCACGCCTCGACCGCGGTTTTGGAAGCGCTCGCCAGCCGCATCAGCGACAAATACGCGGAGGGTTATCCGGGCAAACGTTATTACCCGGGCAACGAAATCGCTGACCAGGTAGAAACCCTGGCCATCGAACGGGCAAAAGCGCTGTTTGGCGTGCCGTTCGTCAACGTGCAGCCGTACTCCGGCAGTCCGGCCAACCTCGCGATATATTCGGCGGTTTGCGAACCCGGCGAGACGATTATGGGGCTCAACCTGTTGGACGGCGGCCACCTGACCCACGGCTGGAAGTTTTCCATGACCTCGAAATTCTGGAACAGCGTCCCCTACCACGTCTTGCAGGATGGAAGTATGGATTTTGAGGAGATTAGACGCCTAGCACTCGAACACAAACCCAAGATCATCGTCTGCGGCGGCACGGCCATTCCGCGCACCATCGACTTTGCGGCGTTCGCCAAAATCGCGGATGAGGCAGGCGCGTATCTGCTGGCCGACATTTCGCATATCAGCGGCTTGGTGGCCGGCGGCCAGCACCCCAGCCCGGTGGAACATGCGCATTTGGTCATGGCCACCACGCACAAGACTCTCCGCGGCCCGCGCGGAGCCATGATCATGGTTACGCAAAAAGGCCTGGACAAAGACCCGGAACTCGGAGAGAAAATCAACAAGGCCATCATCCCGGGTTTGCAGGGCGGTCCGCACCTCAACACCATCGCGGCCATCGGCGTGGCGCTCCATGAAGCCGCCCAAACCGCGTTCAAGGACTACGCGGCCAAGGTCGTGGCCAACGCCAAAACCCTAGCCAACGAACTCAAGGCGCGCGGCTTCAAACTCGTGACCGACGGCACGGACAACCATTTGACTCTAATCGACCTGACGCCCAGCGGCATCGGCCGCGGCATGTTCATGGATTTGGCTTTGGAAAAAATCGGTTTATGCGCCAACCGCAACATGGTACCAGGCGACCAAAGCACGCCCTTCTACCCCAGCGGTTTGCGCTTGGGCACGCCGGCCGCCACCACGCGCGGCATGGGTGAGGCGGAGATGAAACAAATCGCGCAGTGGATGGCCAAAGTCGCGGATTTGATAAAAGACGTGCAATTGCCCGGCGACAAGGAAGCGCGGCTCGCGCTCATCAAAGAATTCAAACACCGAATCGCGAATGACGCGGAACTTACGAAGCTGTGTAAAGAGGTCAAAGACGTTTGCGAAAATTTTCCTCTGCCCAAATAAAACAGGCGCCCCACGAGGCGCTGTTTTTTGTTTCGCCATTCCTTGACCGTTACGGCATTTTGTGCTAAATACCCCCAAGCGGAGGTCGTATCCATGAACGTGACCATCCTCGTCGCGGACCGTAAAGTCGAAAAACAAATCAAACGCCTTTTGTCTTTCATGTGCGGCGAGGAGGTCAAAATCGCCTCCGTTGCCCAAGCCGATCTGCTCATTTCCGACCGCGCCAAGCCCCTGCTCGAATTCTGCGATGCCGGCAAGCTGGCGTGCCAGGTGCTGTACTCCAAGGCGCACGAACCGCTGCCCGAATCCGACGCGGTCAGCGGCGTCAAACCGTTGCGCGTCTTCGCGTTCGATGACACGCCGCACCTTCACTCGTATCCGGACATGCGAAGCCTGGCGGTGTATGTCAGCGGCCTATGCCTGTCCCGTGCATCGGATGCGACACCCAAGCCTTAGCCCACCATCTTCAGCCACACGTGGAACTACGTAACCGCAACCGCGGTTTTTTTGACGCTCGACGATGGACAAAAACCGTAAAAAAAAGTATCCTTGCCGCATGCAAAAAATTCCGGGCAAACTCATCGCGCAAGGCATTTTGGACGACTTGAAGGCGCGTATCCAGACGCAAAACCCCAAACCCAAGTTGGGCGTTTTGCTCGTGGGCGAAGATTCGGCGTCAAAACTATACGTATCGCTCAAACGCAAAGCCGCCGAAGAAATCGGAATTGCGACCGACGTCAAGGAACTCGCTGCCGACACTTCCGATGCCGAACTCATCGCAGTCATTGAAACCTGGAACGCAGATCCGTCGGTCAACGGCATTCTTATCCAACTTCCCTTGCCGGACGGACATGACACGGACGCGATCATCGCGGCCATGGACCCAAAAAAAGACGTTGACGGTTTCCATCCGCAAAATGTCACGGACCTCAAGGAAGGACGCGGCACCGTCATCTCGCCGTTGCACGAAGCCGTATTGCGCCTGATAAACGCAGCCGAGGTCGCGCCCAACCACGCTTTCGTGGTCATCTACGCCAACAGCGACACGTTTTCGCAACCTTTGGATTATTTGCTGCGCAAAGCCGGGGCCAGCGTCACGGTCACGGACGCCAAACACAAAGACGACAAGCTCACGCGTGAGGCCGACGTGGTGGTCACGGCGGTTGGCCAACCGAAATTTTTAACTTCCAACGGCGTGCGTAACGGCAGCGTGGTCATCGATATCGGCATCAACACACTCCCGGACGGCAAAATCTGCGGCGACTTCGACAGCGCCGGCAGCGCCGAACTCGAGGGTTGGTACACGCCCGTGCCCGGCGGCGTGGGGCCCATGACCGTGGCGTTGCTGTTGAAGAATGTGGTGGAAGCTGCAGACGGAAAGAATTTATAATATTCGTAAGATTCGTAAAATTTATAAAATTGGGGTTCAAGCCCCAATTTTTAATTCATGAATTTACAATTATCAGAAAATTTTATGAATCTTATAAATTTTATGATCTTACGAATTTCCCATCTCTATCCCCTCCGCCGTTTCATGATACACTTGATGCCGTTTCATGATGCGCGACATGGCCAAAACCACGGCGATTTCAATCAGCGTCTGCACCAAAAACTCCCAGCGTAAGAGTATTTTCAACGGTCGGTACAATGTCAAAAAATCCAACGTGGCTTCGGAGATAAAGGTCACGACCGCCCAACAGCCGATGAAGACGGCCAATTGCTTGTCCGTAGGCACGCCCTTATGGAATGCCCAATAAGCGAAAAACCCGGCTACAACTGCGGCCAATCCAAAACCCACCGTCATGTCCAGCCACAACCCGTACGGTTTAACCATGACGTAGCCGAAGACCAGCATGATCAAAATGAAATCCACCAGCCATTTGAGGAACGGTATCAGCACGTAAAGGTATTTTTTCATAAACTAGAAAGTTTTTGCACCACCAAAAAAATCATGAATAACGCAACCGGAACGGGCGCCCAACGCCAAATCCAGTGTACCCGTTTCTTGCTTTTTTGGAAAATGGCCAAAGCGGCCAAACACGCGATGAACGAAATCGACCCGGTCAAGTTGGAACCCACAAAACCGATGGTGGCCAAAAAATTCTTGGTCACGAACAGGTACAGCAGGAACGGCGCGACCACGGCCACGGCCCAGGCCACGATGCGCGGCAAACGCACGTCTACGTGCAAGGCATGTTCCAAAGCTTGGGCGATGGTCAAATACGACGTGACCACGGCCAACAGACCGATGGTCGGGATGAGCCACCACAAAATCGGCGGAAAAGCGGCGGCGATATCGGCCGTACCGGTCACGGCTGGATAACCCAAAGCCACGGCCACGCCAAACATCCAACTCAACACGCCGGCAATGACCGAACCCCAGATGATACTGCGTCTGGCGCGTTGTATGTTCTTGCCCGTGATGGCCAGGATGTCCGGTACGACCGACAAGCCGTTCACCGCAAAAAACATCACGCCCAATCCGCCGGCCATGCCTTTAAGATTGACGCTGCCGACCAAGCTCCAATCGAAAAACGGAAACAGGGCCACGAACGACAGGATGATGACGCCAATCAACAGCCACGTAAGTTCGCTTTCCACGCGCGTCACGAAACCGAAACCCACCAACACCACCAACGCGCCTACGGCCCAAAACAAAACCTGCCAAAACCACAGGGGTTGGCCAAAACCCAAATGGGCCATGATTTGCCCCAAAAATTCGCCGCCCAAAATGATATAGGCCAAAGTCGTGCCGCACAATTTGAGGACGAACACGCTGACCGTGAACCAATAGGCCGGACGGCCGAGCGCGGCGCCAGCGTAACCCGAGATGTTGTGTTTGCCGCGTACGGCCAAAACCACATCGGCCATGAACAGGTGCACCATGCAACCCACGGCCAACAACAAGAAAAAAGCCAATGTGCCGCCCAAGATGCCGGCTTGGGAAAAAATCATGGGCAAACCAAAAATTCCGGCCCCGATGATGGTACCGACCAAATTCAGAATGGCTGATTTTTGCTTTTGTTCTTCGCTCATGCCCCTCGATTTGATTTTATTATACATGTTTCGGGGACTTTAGTCGAAAGTCGGAAGTCGTTAAGCGGGAAGTCGGATTGTACCCTTCTGCCTCCGACATTCCGACCTCCGACTTTCTCGATCTTATCCACACCCAATACGCCTCTTATCTTCTTCACCTCCCCTCACCCGCCTAGTAGGGTTGGCCCATATGTCGGAATTCGAACGCCTGGTGCCGCAAAATCTGGAGGCAGAGATGTCGCTCTTGGGTTCGTTGCTTATCGACAAAGAAGCCATGGTCAGGGTCGGCGACGCGGTCACGCCCGAGGATTTTTATTCGGACAAGCACCGCGACATTTATGACGCCATCTGCGACCTGTACCGCCGCCACGAGCCTATAGACATCCTGTCGCTTTCCAACCGCCTGGAAGAACGCAAACTGATCGAGGCCGTGGGCGGCCGCGCTTACCTCATCCAGTTGGCCAACGCGGTCCCCACCTCGAGCCACGCCCCGCACTACGCGCAAATCGTGCAGAAGAAAGCCACCCTGCGCCGCCTCATCCGCGCCTCGCAAGAAATTTCGGCTTTGGGTTTTGAAGAGGCCGAAGACGTGGAACAGGCGCTGGACAAGGCCGAACAGAAACTTTTCAGCGTATCGCAAAAATTCCTCAAAGTCGCGTTCACGCCCATCACCAACATCTTGGATTCGGCTTTCGAACGCATCGACGAAATCCACCGCGAAAAAGGCAAATTGCGCGGCGTGCCCACAAGCTATTACGATTTGGACGCCATGCTAGGCGGGTTGCAAAAAAGCGACCTCATCATTTTGGCCGCGCGCCCTTCGTGCGGCAAAACCGCCTTGTCGCTGGACTTCATCCGCAACGCGGCCGTGCGCCACAAGGTTCCGGTCGGTTATTTTTCGTTGGAAATGAGCAAGGAACAGCTCGTTGACCGTTTGATTTGTGCCGAAGCCAACGTGGACATGTGGAAGATGCACACCGGCCGCCTCTCGGAACAAGGCGACAACGACGATTTCTCGCGCATCGGCCACGCCATCGGCACGCTCTCGGAAGCACCGATCTACATCGACGATTCGGCTTCGGCCAACATCATGGAAATCCGCACCAAAGCGCGGCGCCTGCAGATGGAGCACGGTTTGGGCTTTCTGGTTATCGACTACTTGCAGCTTATGGAATCGCGCAGCAGCGACAGCGACAACCGCGTGCAAGAGGTGGCGGAAATCACGCGCGGCCTCAAATCCATCGCCCGCGAACTTAACATCCCGGTCATGGCGCTTTCGCAGCTCTCGCGCGCCGTGGAAACCGTAAAACCCGCCATTCCAAAGCTTTCGCATTTGCGTGAATCCGGTTCCATCGAACAAGACGCCGACGTGGTCATGTTCATCTACCGCAAAGCCGCGGACAAGAATTACCGCGAGGAGGATTTGAGCCCCGAAGAACGCAATTTGGCGGAAATACACATCGCCAAGCACCGCAACGGCCCCACGGGCATCGTCAAACTCTTCTTCGACGCGCCACGCGCCAGCTTCCGCAACCTGGCCAAGCCCAATCAAGCGCAACAACTCCAACCCGCCCAAGCCGCGCCGTCGCTCGTCGCACGTCCCGCGTCGCAGGGCGCCCCCAGCCTTCCGCCAGGACCTTCCGACCTCCGACCTCCGACCTCCGACACCGGTCGTTCGGTTGGTTTTGATCCCAACACGCCCATCATCACCACCCCGCCTCCCAACGTACCGTTCTAAGACCAGTGTAACGTGTATCGCGCACCGCAAATCGTCCGATTCGGACATGCCGTGTTACGCGTTTCGCGTTACATGATTCACGTTCCATGTTTCGCGTTACATGGATAATAAAATAACGCTCATGTCATTAGGGTTTCCACCCCGAGCGACAGAGCGTTAGACGGTACCGTGCGCTTAGCTTCTTCATATTGCTTGGCGTTTTTAGCCACGCACGGCAAGTTGACTCGCGAAACCATCGACGCCTCATTGAAGGTACTTGTTATGCATTCCGCGGAAAGAACCGACCTCGCCGCCGGACTCTCATCTAAGGATCTTCGTATGGGCGAGGTTGAAGGTGAACGCATCTGGCTGATCAAGTTATTCGAGGTGGGGATTATCCAGACGCGGTCGATTAGGCGGCCGAGCCAAGCTCGGCCAAAGCGCCGACCTTACCAATATTGGAAACGGTTTTGCATCGGCGCTGTTTTAAAGGACACGGAAACCGCAAGCCGTACATATCGAAATTGAGGACGTATGCGGTTTCCGCAATTTTGAAGGCCGGTTACGTAGTCGTCAATGAACCAGCAACATATATACCGGCCGGAAAGTGTTAACATCAAAATCCATATCCGTCAACCCTCCGGACTTTTGACTTATAATCTTTTTGTTAGTAACCTTTTCTGGCATAAAGTCATGCTGAACTCGTTTCAGCATCTCAATCAACAACCAGTTCCAGGTCCCGAAACGAGTTCGGGATGACGACCAGAATATGTTCAACAAACTCAAGCAATTCAACGACCTGCGCTCGCGCGCCAAAACCGTGCAAACCGCGCTCGAAAAGGAATCGGCCGAAGGGTCGGCCGGTTGGGGCAAGGTCAAAGTCACGGTCAACGGCAACCAGCGCGTGACCTCGGTCGCCATCGCCGACGACGCCATGGCCGACAAGGCCAAACTCCAGGATTTAATCAAGGAGGCGGTCAACGACTCTCTCGAAAAAGTCCAAAAGATGTTGGCCGGCAAACTCAAAGACATCGGCGGCCTGGACCTGGCCAAGGATATTCAAGATTTAATGAAGGGCTAGTCACGGTACGCAGTCGCAGTCAATCAGTGTTCCGCGCTGTGACTGTGCACTGCGACTCGCTATCATTTTTATCGCTTAGGTTTAAATGCGAGTCCCCCAACCCATCGGCGATTTGGCCGCCATGTTCGACCGGCTTCCGGGCGTGGGGCCGCGCGCGGCTTTGCGTTACGCCTATTGGCTGGCCGCCCAACCCAAACACGTGGCTGAACAATTCTCGCAGGTCCTGCAACGTCTGGCCGCGAGCATCGTCCCCTGCCAGGTTTGCGGCATGTGGACCGACAAGTCGCCGTGCGCCATCTGCGCCGACCCGCGGCGCGACAACGGCCAGATTTGCGTGGTGGCCATGAGCCAAGACGTCCGCGTCATGGAGGACGCTGGCGTGTTCCAGGGCCGTTACCATGTGCTCGGCGGTTTGCTCGACCCCATCGAAGGCCGGACGCCGGATACCGTACGCATCGGGCAATTGCTGGAACGCGTCAAAAACCCGGACCACAAAATCAAGGAAATAATCTTGGCCCTGGATCCGGACATCAACGGCGACACCACGGCTTTGTACTTGGCGCGCCAACTCGCCGACCTCCCGGTTTCGGTCTCACGCCTGGCGCGCGGCATTCCCACGGGCGCGCAAATCGAATACGCTGACGAAGCCACGATTACGGACGCATTTCTGAATCGGAAATGACAAGCGATTCGAAAAACAGCAAACAGCAAATTCCAAACAGCAATCCAATTCACCCTTGTTGTTTGATTTTTGCTGTTTGCTGTTTTCAAAAAATCGGGCATTACCCGATTTTTTGTATCTTTATGCGTGTAAAAGGTTGGCGGTGGCCGGAACGCTTCTTGTAGCGCACCTTGGCGCGGTAATGCACGACCTCTACTTTTTCCGCGCGGCCCTGTTCCAAAATCTCGGCCGACACCGTCGTTTTGACGTGCGGCGTTCCGATTTCAATTTTGGAACCGTCTTCTTCGGCCACGAGCAAAACCTTATCGAAAACCACGGTTTCGCCTTTGGCGCCTTTGATCTTTTCGATCTTGATGGATTCACCGGGTTTGACGAGGTATTGTTTACCCCCGGTCGCGATTACGGCAATCATAGTGCGCCTATGTTAAGCCAAAACCCCACCAGCGTCAAGTCCTAAACGGAAAAGCTACCCCAAAAGCCCAAGGATGGCTTTTTTACCTTGTTCGAGCCATTTTTTAGGCCGTCCGCCCAAACCGATTCCAGGCAAGCCAAAACCAATCCGCCGGTCATGGCAGGGTTTGCGCAAAGCGTATCGCTGACCCGGCCACGGCTTGCAGCTTGTCCGCCGAACACTTGTCGGGCGTGTCCTGGGTCGTATGGAAATACGGATAATCCCAACCGATGACCAAAAACGAGGGTATGCCGGCTTGGTTCAAAGCCGTGTGGTCGTCCAAAATCTCGGGTCCTGAATCGTCGCCGAAATACTCGGGCGCGGATTCGAGCGCCACTGACCAAAAAGCTCGCGTCAACCGCGCCGCGTCGCGCAAAGATGAAACTTCGGGCAACAATTTGTTGTCCGTGGCGCAGACCATGTCCAACACTATGCCGCCGACAGGCAATCCGTTGGGATAAACGTCCGCCAGAT
>JAKLEH010000034.1 GCA_022703155.1 Patescibacteria group bacterium
GACTGCATCTTCATGGCCCGCAGGGTCGCCAAGACTTTTGTGCCGCCTTCCTTTTCCATACCCAAACCCGTACGCATGGCGCTGGAAGCGGTTTTCGGTTCTTTTTGGGGTTGCAAGGCAGGGTGTCCTTGTAGTGGTTTTTCTTGGGTTCCAAGTCTTGCCGGTCCGGCCATGCCGGGCGCGCCTGAAAAATCCTGGGCGCGACGTGCACGAGCCTGTTGTTCGGCCAAAACCGAAGCGCGCTCGGCTTCTTCGCTGCCCAATTCGCCGCCGCCTTCCATCTGTTCTTCTTCGGTCGGCTCTTCCTCTCCGGCGGCGGAGCCGGGCATGCGCTCGGCACGGGTGCGGTGTTGCGGACTGCGGCCGCCACCGTATACATCTTCATATCCCGCGGGCGCATACTGTCCTGGCAGGACCGGAGCGCGGGCTCCGCCCTGTTCGCCCAAAATCTGACTGCGCACGTCTTGGGGCACGCTGGTATCGGGCGCCAAGCCTTCGGTTTCACCGCCAGCCTCATCGCCGCCTCTGGCCGCTTGTTGCATGGCGCCGAGACGCATGGCCGCCCCGAGTTGGGGCGGCGCCGCTCCGACGCCGCGCGGCGCTTTTAGTTCGCCCGGCTTGCCGCCGGCACTTCCGGCGGTCGTTGTGGGTTTGATGGGTGAAGGCGCGGCAGCGCCCG
Source organism: Patescibacteria group bacterium (assembly GCA_022703155.1). GTDB lineage: Bacteria > Patescibacteriota > Patescibacteriia > 2-12-FULL-60-25 > 2-12-FULL-60-25 > MWCR01. Next base: position 680 of record JAKLEH010000034.1, read on the forward strand.
TGGGCCGCGGTTGCGCCGTCGACGTTAAGTTCACGCCGTCGGGCGCCAACACTGAACCGTAACTTCCCAAGCTGTTGTTGAAAGTATTGATGCCATTGGCCAATTCTGAGGATGAGTTGGCATTCGGTTGGTTGCCCAGAGGCATTGCGATGTTTTCGAGTTGGATTTCCAAATCTCGGAGCGCAGTGTATCTCGGATCGTCCTTTGCCATTTCCGAACGCGTGTCCGTGCTCTGGTCGGCCAACGTGAAAAGTTTAGCCCGCAATTCTCGCATCTGTCCGACCAGTATGGGGTCGTTCGGCGCATTCAACATGCGCGTATTAATGGCTTGTGCCTGTCGCGCCAAAGTACCCGCTTGAGACAGGATTTGGGACGGCGGCATCCGGGGTGGTGGCGGTGTAGCGGCAACGGCGTTGGGTGGCGGTGTAGACAGCGGGGTTACGCCGGGCAAACCAAAATTTTCGCGCGCCATTTGTCGCGGCGTGACCGTAGCCGTGCCTTCAACGGTGGCCTCGATTTGCGTCGGGCCTGCGCCGCCGGTCGGCGCGCCGGCTTGGGGCTTTTGTTCCAGTTCGATTTTGCGATCGATTTCGAAGCTGACGGATTTGCTTGGAGCGGCCGCGGCTGTTGCCGGTGCGGTGGTCGGAGGTTGGGTTTCGACTTTGGCCTGGGTGTCGATTCGCGCGCTGATTTGTGAGGGCTGTTGGGTAACCGTGGTCGTGGTTTTTTGTTCGGCCGTTTGAATGCCGCCCGCACCTCCCGTAGTCGCTTGACGCGGCGTGGGTCGCGGCGCTTTGGGTCTTTGGATCGCGGTTGTAGTTTCGACGGCCGCTCCCAGCGCCGCGCCCGCTATGCCGGCGGCCATGGCCGCGGCGCCCACTCCGGCAGCCGCTCCGACACCTGCGCCGGCAGCGACCTTGGGCGCAGAAGGCGTCGCGGGAGGTGGTGTCGGTGATTGGGCCTCGGCCTGGGCAGATGGCTCTGAAGGTTCCGGTTCCATCAATTTGCCGGTTCGTGGATCCATGTAGTAGGCGCGGCGCAATCGAGAATCCTCTTTCGCATAAGCCGTGTCCACGTCCACGTCCTGTTCTATTTTTTTCCGGAATTGAGAATATATGTCGTTGTATTCGTCGTCGATCAACGATACGCCCAAATATTTCGCCACCTCATCCGTGCTGTCAGAAAATCCTTTTTCAATATGGGCGAACTTTACTGCGTCCTGGGATGTTATTTTCGGCTTATTCAAAATCTCGCGCATCTGTTCCTTGCTCCTTTCCAATTCGGCCTTGGCCTTGTCCATGCTTTCGACCAATAGGTCGATATCGTCGTATTTGTTTTTTTGCGCCTTTGCGACGGTAGTCCGCGGACTTATCGTTGCTTCGGTTTCAGAGCTTGGACTCGGCGTCTGAGGGGTGCTGGTTGGGGCGTCTTGAGGCGGGCGTAAAGTGCCAGTCGTGCCGGTTTTGGTTTCGGCGGGTTGTGAAATGCGGATTGTACCAGCGGGTCCTTGTCCGGGTTGCCCCGCGATGCGAACCGTCGGCGCTTCGATTGTCGCGATTGGCGCGGTCGTCGTCTCTATGGCCGCGCCTTTGGGAACGGCGGCGGCGATTCTAACCGTCCCGCCTTTGGTTGAAGTCGGTTGCGCGATTCGGATTGTTCCCGTGGGGCCGGCGGCAGGTGAGGGGATGCGCACGGTCCCGGTCGGACCCGTTCCGGTAGAGGGAATCCCGACGGCCCCTGTCGGACCAGCCGTGGCAGACGATATTTTCACGGTCGCGCCCTTGGTCGTTGTTGGAATCCGAGCCGTGCCGCCTTTGGTGCTTGCCGTCATCCTGACCGTGCCGCCTTTGGTTGAAGTCGGTATTTTGATGGTCGCACCCTTTGTGCTCGCAGGCATGCGCACCGTGCCGCCTTTGGTCGAGGTGGGTTGGGCGATTCGTACCGTGCCCGTGGGGCCTGCCGTCGAAGCCGCATCAGTTGCGGACATGCGCACGGTACCCGTGGGGCCGCGCTCCGATTCGGAAGTGACGAGGCTCGGCGTTGATGGCGTTTCCGGTTCAACGGTTGCGGCCGCAGGCTTCGTTTCTTCCGTCTTCTTTTCTGTCGCCTTCGCGCTTCCTCCTTCCTCCTTCTTCTTTCCTTTTTCCGCTGGTTTTTTCTTGGGCTTGAGCCCAAACAATTTGCCCAACTCCTCGCCCACGCCACCCACACCCGCGCCAAAAATCTGTTGCCCCAAGCCTTTGGCGTCTTGCTCCATCCGCGTTTTGTTGGTCGTCTGCTTTTCGTCAAAAGCCTTTCTTAAAACGGCCGCCGATTTGTCGGGAATCGGAATCTTGTACCCTTTAAAAGCGACCTCCTTGCGTCCGTAGCGCTTGGCCTCGCCGATTTGCGCGTTCAAGGCGTTGAAATCATTGGCCGAAAGGTCGGCCATCATGCGCGAAACGTCGGCGCCGGTTTTGGCCGTGTCGCGCATCTTAAGCCAAGCCTGTTCTTCCGAGGCTTGGATGTCGCGTGCGAGCGAAGATTGCGGCGGCGGATTTTGTCCGGTCGGTTGTTGGTTGCCCGTGGTTGGGTTTGGTGTTGGTTGGTCTGGCATAGTTCCTCCTACGCCACGCCGTCCGTAAACGGCGTCGGTGTACCTTGTCTATGTCTATCTGAACCTGATTCCGTCGCGCACGGCCGTCAGGCGGATACGTGAAGCTTTTTGATGGTCGATTAAGTGTCGGCTTAAACCCGAAGTGACGTGTTTTTCCACCAGCCGGCGGATGGCGCGGGCGCCTTCTTCGGCGGGCAGGGGTTGGCCCATGAGCCATTCGCGGGCGGATTCGGAAATTTCGCACGCCACTTTTTGGATTTTTTCCAGGCGTTGGCAGACTTCCTGCAATTCGCGGTCCAAAATGCGTCGCATGTCCTCGCGGTCCAAGGGTTGGAAGGTGACCACCCGGTCCAAGCGGTTCAGGAGTTCGGGGCGGAAGCGTTGTTTGATCTCGTCATGCAGCAGCGCCGTATGCGTCTCGCGCGCGTCGCCGTAGCCGATGGCCTTGCGCCCCAGCTTGTCCGAGCCCGCGTTGGAAGTCAGCACCACGTAGGCGTTGCGCAAAGACGCGGGTTTGCCGGTCGCGTCCGTGATCTGCCCGTCTTCCAGCATCTGCAGCAGGGTTTGTTGAACGTCTTGGTGCGCCTTTTCGATTTCGTCGAAACACACCACGCAGTGCGGGCGCTTACGCACCGCGTCCGTCAGTTTGGTGCTTTCGCGGTAACCCACGTATCCGGCCGGCGACCCTACGAGCTTAGCGATGGAGTGCGGTTCCGCGAATTCGGACATGTCGAGTTTGACCAGCGCGTCTTCGCGGCCAAAAAGTTCGAGCGCCATACCGCGCGCCAATTCGGTCTTGCCCGTGCCCGAGGGACCGACGAACAGGAGCGAGGCTTTGGGCCGGTTGGGGGATTGCAGGCCAAGGCGCGCGCGCCGGATGACGTCGGACACGGCGGTTACGGCAGCGGCTTGTCCGAAGATGCGCACGCCCAAGCGTTCTTCGAGGCCAGACAGGCGTTCGCGTTCCGAAGACAGGATGACCGAGAGGGGAACGTGCGAAATGCGTGCTACCACATGCGCCACGTCTTGGGGCAGGATGGTCAAGCGCTCGTTTTTGCGCGCGTCGGCCAAAGTCTTTTCCAAAGCCGCGCGTTCTGTCAGCAGGCGTTCGGCGTCGGTCGTGGCTTCTTCGGCCAAGTCCAGCGAGTGTTCCTTGAGATGGGCTTTGGATTGCTCGATTTTTCCTTTGATGCCCGCCTCGAGCACGGCCAGACGTTCCATCTGTTCTTTGGATTGGCGGCGCGCCACTACGGCCGCGGCGGCTTCGTCCAACAGGTCCACGGCCTTGTCCGGGAATAGCCGGTCGGTCATGAAGCGTTCGGACAAATCCACGGCCGCGCGCAAAGTGTCCGGATGGAAAGTCACGCCATGGTGTTCGGCGTAGCGCGGTTCCAAGCCCTTGAGCATCTCCAGCGTCTGTTCGGCTTGCGGCTCCTCGATGAAGACGGGCTGGAAACGCCGCTCCAAAGCCGCGTCCGGCTCGATGTGTTTTTTGTATTCGTTCCAGGTGGTGGCGCCGATGCAGCGTATTTCGCCGCGGGCCAAAGCGGGCTTGAGGATGTTGGCCGCGTCGAGCGATCCCGAAGTCGAACCCGCGCCCACGATGTTATGGATTTCGTCGATGAATAAAATCACGTGCGGATCGTGGCGCGCTTCTTCCACGATTTGTTTGAGCCGCGCTTCGAATTCGCCGCGGTACATGGTGCCGGCCACGGTGGACGCCAGGTCGAGCGAAAGGAGTTTGCGTCCGCGCAACGCGTCGGGCACGTCGCCCGAAGCCAAACGTTGTGCCAAACCTTCCACGATGGCGGTCTTGCCCACGCCCGGTTCGCCCAGCAGGATGGGGTTGCTCTTGGTGCGGCGGATCAGGATCTGCACCATGCGTTCGATTTCGTTGTCGCGTCCGATGACCGGATCGAGTTTGGGCGCCACGTCGGGGTGGGTGAGTTCGCGTGCGAACGCGTCCAACGCCGACTGCAACGGTCCGCGGCCCGGATTCTTGGGCATGGGTCCGCCCGAGCGCGCCGGGTCTTGGCCTTCAATCAGGGTGCGCGGAAAATCCTCGTCTTCTTTGGCGCGTTCGGCCATCTGTTCCAAGTCAGGGAAATTGGATTCGGACTTAAGCACGGATTCGACTTGATCCTTCAGGGCCTTGAGGTCGATTTTGAAAGCGGAAAAATATTCCTGGATGCGCGCGTCCTCGGCTTCGAGCAACGCGGCCACCAAGTGTTCCGTGCCCACGAATTTATGGTCGCGCAAGTGGGCGATGACGATGCACTTTTCGATGATTTTCTTGGTGCGGTCCGAGAGGTCCAAAGCCACCACGGATTTTTTTTGCGTTGGATGGCCGCGGAAAAAATCGGCCGCTTCGTTATCGTTGCAACCGACTTTTTTGAGCAGTTCGGAACCGATGGCGCCTTTTTCCGCGAGTAGCCCCACGATCAAATCCCCAGGCTCCACCAGGTCGCGGCCGTTTTGTACGGCAAAACCCAACGCTTTTTGCAGCGCTTCGTTCAGGTGCGTGGTGAATCGGTGGATGAGATCGTTGGGGAGCATAAGGGGGAAAATGTCGGGGAGGGATGGTCGGATGTCGGAGGATGCGGGATAAAAATCATTCCGGCTACCTGCTTATTGACTTGGGACTTCCGACTTTTTTTCATATTTTTTCCAACATCGAAGTCAGAATTTTGATGCGGTCGTTGATGGGCGGGTGGGTCGAGAACAATCCGCTGACGCGATCGCCCAAACTTTTGGCGCGCGGGTCGGAAATCCAAAGGTGGTTGGTCGAAGTCGAAGTTTGTTCCATGGGCATGGCCGCGTCGCGGATTTTGGCGAGCGCCGAGGCCAAGCCTTGAGGATAGCGCGTCATGAGTGCGCCGTCCGCATCAGCCAGATATTCCCGTTTGCGCGAGATGGCGAGTTTTATGATTTCGCCTATTAGGGGCGCGAGCAGGATGAACGCGATGCCCAGTATCATGAAGATCGTGCCCAAATCACCTCCGCGGTCGCGGTCGCGCTTGCCAAAGAAAGCGCCATGGAACATCCAGTCTCCCAAGAGCGTTATCGCGCCGACCATGACTGCCGCCAGTACCATGAGACGCGTGTCGTAGTTTTTGACATGCGACATTTCGTGCGCCAACACGCCTTGCAGTTCGTTCTTGTCGAGAAGTCGCAGCAAACCGGTGGTCACGGCCACGCTCGCGTGCGCCGGGTCGCGGCCCGTGGCGAAAGCGTTGGGCGAAGGGTCATCAACGATGAAGATGCGCGGTTTGGGCAGACCAGACGTGATGGCCAAATTTTCAACGAGATTCCACAGGGTGGGGAACTGCGAGCGGTCCTTGAGTTCGACCGCGCCGGTCGACCAGAGCGCGATGCTCGAACCGCCGTACCACGAGACGAGCGTCCAAACCGTCGAGACCAGCAAGGCCAGAACCAAACCCGCATAACCTGTGTCGGTCACGTACCCGTAAACGTAACCGACCGCGGCCAACAGCCCTACGAACAGGGCAATCAGCGCGGCCGATTTGCGTTTGTTGGAATCGATTTGGCTATACATTCTCGTGTATCGTGTAACTCGCAACGTGTAACGTCGGACGGTGCGCGATACACGTTTCGCGATGCGCGTTATGATCGGTTAAACTGCACTTGGGGGACCGCCTTCTCTTCTTCCGCGGCTTCGAAGAATTTGTAGGCCGTGAATTTGAGGAAGCCCGCGATCAAGTTGGTGGGGAAGACTTGGATCTTGGTGTTGAAGTCGCGTACGTTGCCGTTGTAGAAGCGGCGAGAAGCCTGGACTTTGTCTTCGGTATCGGACAATTCGGTTTGGAGCTGCAAGAAGTTGGTGTTGGCTTTGAGCTCCGGATAATTTTCCGCGACGGCGAACAGGCTCTTCATGGCGCCCATGAGTTGGTTTTCGGCCGCAATCTTGTCGTCGATGGATTGCGCCTGCATGGCTTGGGAGCGCGCTTCGGTCACTTTGGTGAACACTCCGCTTTCGTGCGAAGCGTAACCTTGCACCGTGACCACGAGGTTGGGGATGAGGTCGTGGCGGCGTTTGAGCTGCACGTCTATGTCAGACCACGCTTCGTCCACGCGGTTCTTGGCCGTAATCAGGCCGTTATAGACCATGACGATCCACGCCACCAAGACGATGGCGACTATCAGGATAATCCACATAAAAACGTTTAGATTTGTGCGTTACTAATTATGGGCTTATCATAGACGAATTGTAACCCATGGTCAATAATAATCCTGCTATGAACCAAGCCATTTTTTCCGCTTTTAAGGCGTACGACATCCGCAGCACGTCACCGGACCCGATTAACGCTGATTTTGCCGCAAAATTAGGCGTTGCCATCGTCAAAGTCCTGGCGCCAAAAAGGGTCATGGTGGGGCGCGACATGCGCCTGACTTCGCCCGAACTGGAGAGCGCCCTGGTCGGAACGTTGTCCGCCAACGGCATCGAAGTCGTGCGCGTCGGCCTTTGTTCAACTCCGATGTTCAATGTCTTGCTCGGTTTGGCCAATCCCAAGTTCGATTTGGGCGTCATGATAACCGCCTCGCACAATCCCGGAATTTACAATGGCTTCAAGCTGACCAGGGGCGACTGTCTGCCGTACGGCCTAGGGTCAGGTCTCGAATTGGTCCGCGACGCCATGCCGGACTCCGTCCCTGTTTTGCCGGAGGACGGTTTAGGGGCGGCGACAGTAGCCGATGACCCTTCCGCACTCGACCGTTACGTGGACCACATCCTGACCTTGGCCGACCTTCCGGCCGACATGCCGGAGATGAAGGTGGCCATCGACGCGGGCAATGGTATGGCGGGTTACGTCGTTCCAAAACTTCTAGAACGCTGTCCGTGGATCAAGGCGGAGACTTTGTACATGGAACCGGACGGAAACTTTCCGAACCACGAAGCCAATCCGTTGAAAGAAGAGACGTTGGACGCCTTGAAAAACAAGGTCAAAGAGACGGTTGCGGTTTGCGGCATAGCATTCGATGGCGACGCGGACAGGGTCGGGTTCGTTGACGAGAACGGCGAGCAGATTCGGGGCGATCTTTTGACCGCTTTGTTCGCGGGCATGGTTCTGCGCGGCAAGTCGGATGGTTTGGTTTTGAGCGACACACGCGCCTCGTGGACCGTGCCTCAATCCGTAGCCACAGCCGGTGGTAAATTGGAATGGTGCAAAGTGGGTCATGCCAACATCAAACAGAAGATGCGCGAGACGGGCGCCGTGTTCGCGGGGGAGCTTTCAATGCATTTCTATTTCGGCAACCTTTGGAATGTGGAAAGCGGCGACTATGCCACGCTTGTCCTGTTGAAAGAGTTGGCGTCCACGGGTAAAAAATTGAGCTTTATGCGCCATGAATTGACGCATTACCACCATTCGAACGAAATAAATTTTGAAGTAAAGGATACAAAAAGTGTTCTTCAAAAGGTAACAGACTTGTACACACCCAAGGCCACGACCGTCATGGATTTGGACGGCATCCGTTGCGAATTCGGCGACCCGGCCAAGGACCCGCAAGCCTGGTGGTTCAGCGTCCGCACCTCGAACACCGAACCCTTGGTTCGGCTGTGCCTCGAAGCCACGACTAAAGAGTTGATGGAGGAGAAGGTGAAGGAACTCTCAAACATTATCCGGTTAGCCTAGCGTGACATTCCTGCGTCATCCCGACGGAGGAGTCCGACGACGATTGGAGTAATCTTGGGCATTGAATGTGCAGGAATCGCTCTAACCATCATAAACACTATGTCCCAGCAGAAGTATTTACCCATTGCGGTTTTTATCACGGTGGCCGTGGCTGTAGTTTTGGTTTGGTTATTGTTTGGTCTCGTCTCTTGGTTGCGCTTGGGATCGTCAAAAGAAATAAATGGCAAGCTTTCCGGCTATGGGATAATCGCGAAGGTGAGCGTCATAGGAAATGCGGATTCTAAAGACGGCGATTGGAACGTCTCGTTCACCTCGGATCGGGATTTACATGCGTGCAAATTGGTCATAGATGGCACCGAAGCGAATCTGGATTCCATCGAGGTAAACACGCCCGCGGTAAATCCTTGGGCTACGCATTATTCCGTGCGCAGTAACGACGTCCCGGCCAACGCGAAAATTGAATTCGGACAAAACATGGACAGTTCGAGTTTCGACCGCACGTTCGCGCGACCCGATATGATAAGGTTGAATTGTGATGAGGGCTATGTAGAATGGCGTACCGAGTGATTCGTGGGCGGCTGTTTCGTAATTCTTAATTCCCTATGATCGGTTTATTCGATTCCGGCATCGGCGGCCTGACGGTCGTCCGGGCCTTGCTCAAAGCCGCGCCACAGGCGGACTTCGTGTACTTGGGCGACACGGCGCGTACGCCTTACGGCAACAAGACGCAGGAGACGGTCGAGCGCTACGCCATTGAGGACGCGCAATACGTCATCAAGCACGGCGCGCAATTGGTGATCGTAGCCTGCAACACGGCCAGCGCTTTGGCTTTGCCCAAACTGCAAGAGGCGTTTCCGCAGATCCCGTTCATCGGCGTGGTCAAGCCCGCGGCCAAAGAAGCCGTGGCCATCACCAAGCGCAGCGTTGGCGTCATCGGTACGCGCGCCACAGTCAATTCGGAGATTTATGACAAGGTCATCCATAAGTACGGTCCGCATCTTAAGGTCATGCAGCAGGCCTGTCCGCTGTTCGTGCCGTTGGTGGAAGAGGGGATGCTTAACGACCAGCTGACTAAATTGATCGCGCGGCGTTATCTGACGCCGTTGCGCCAGGCCAACGTCGAATCATTGATTTTGGGTTGTACGCACTATCCCTTGCTCAAGCCGCTCATCCAGCGTTTCATGGGCAAGAAGGTCAAGGTCATCGATTCGGCCAACGTGGTCGTCAAGCAGGCCATGGAAGAATACCCCCAACTGTTCGCGGCCAAAGACAGTCCCAAACAAACCATCGCTTTCACCGACACCTCGCCGCTTTCCGACCGCATCGCCAGCAAGTGGCTAGGCCGCCCAGTCACCGCCGAACGAGCGGAGTTGTAATCAGCCTTCGATTTGTCATTGCGAGGCCATAGGTCAAAGCCGAAGCGATCTGTAGATTGCCCCGCCAGAGGCGGGCAAGCTTGCTCCGTGGGACCCCGCTCGAATGACACGGGTAGCCGTGCTCCGTTGGATCGCGTCAAATGCGTTGGACTCCGCTCGCAATGACGCAAATGAACTTCACAAATTACTGCATTTAAAGTAACATTTTTGCCATGTTGACACTCATACTGTTCCTCGCCGTATTGTCCCTTCTGGTCCTGGTCCACGAGTTTGGGCATTTTTTTGCGGCGCGCATTTTTGGCGTTAAAGCCGAGGAGTTCGGTTACGGTTTTCCGCCGCGTCTGATTGGCTTGGTCAAACATAACGGCAAATGGAAACGCGTCAAAGCCAACGACGAAGCGTCGTACCAAAACACCATTTGGTCGCTCAACTGGTTGCCACTCGGCGGCTTCGTGCGCATTAAAGGCGAAGGCGTTGAGGACAAGATGACCGATTCGGATGCGTTTCCCACCAAACCGGCTTGGCAGCGCGTCATCATCCTGGCCGCGGGCGTAGCCATGAATTGGTTGTTGGCTTATGTGTTGTTTTTCGGAGTTTTGGTTTCGGGCGTACCCACGGTCATCGAGGATTTGCCGCAAAGCGCGACCGTGCAGGACAAGTCGGTGCGCATCACCAACGTATTGCCTGGCATGCCGGCCGAAAAATCCGGCATCAAAGCGGGTGATCAAGTGCTTTCAATCAATGGAGTGACGGCTGTCGATTATGATCAGACGCGTAACGAAATACTCAAGTCCAACGAAAACCCGGTCCAAATCCGCATCAAAAACCAGGACGGCGAGAAGACGCTGACCGTCCAGCCAGAAATGGTCAAGGAATTGGGGCGTTACGGCATTGGCGTGTCGTTGGCCGACGTGGGCGTGGTCAAATTCGGCTTCTTTTCCGCGATGTACCAAGCCGGCGTGGCCGTGGTCGGTTACACTTGGCAAACCGTCTCGGCGTTTGGCGGCATGATCCGCGACCTGGTGCTGTTGCGCCATTTGGAACAGGAAGTCTCCGGGCCCGTTGGCATTGCGGTGCTGACCGGACAGATGGCCAAACAGGGGATTGTGACGCTCATGCAATTCGCGGCCATCCTCTCCATCAATCTCGCGGTCATCAACTTTTTGCCCATTCCGGCCTTGGACGGCGGACGCATCCTGTTCGTGGTCATAGAAAAAATCCGGCGTAAGGCCGTGACGCGCAAGCTTGAAGCGCACATCCATCAGGTGGCTTTCATCGCGCTCATCATCCTGATTCTGCTCGTCACCATCCGCGACCTCGGCAAATATGGCGGTTCGATTTTAGGCGGACTCAAGCATTTGGTCGGCATCTAAGGCGCCGTTTTGACTATTGACCATCGACTAACGACCAATTGCTATGAAAGACCAACTCGAAGCCTTGCGCCTGCAGATCCAGCAGGACGTCAAAGCGGCTAAAACTTTGGAGGACTTGGACCAGATAGACGTCAAATACCTGGGGCGCAAAGGCGAACTCACGGCCATGCTCAAGGGTTTGGCCAACGTTTCGGCCGAAGAGCGTCCGGTTTTGGGCCAGCTCGCCAATCAGGTCAAGCAAACCGGTTTGGGGCTCATTGCCGCTCGCCGCGATGAGTTGAACCGCGAAAAAATTTCAGTCATCGCAGAGACCGAGCGCGTGGACGTGACTGAGCCCGGCATCCGACCGCCGGAAGGGCATTTGCACGTGATGACGCAAACCATCCGCGAGATAACGGGCATTTTCGAGAAGATCGGTTTTTACCGCACGCGTTATCCCGAAGTGGATTGGGATTGGTACGCGTTCGAGGCATTGAACATGCCGCCCGAACATCCGGCGCGCGACGATTGGGAGACGTTTTTCATGGACGCGCCCGTCAGCGACAAGAAGAAACAAGGCAAGATGGTGCTCACGCCGCACACGTCCAACGCGCAAATCCACGAGCTCGAACGCCACGAATTCCCGATCCGCATGTTGAACATCGCCAAGTGCTACCGCCGCCAAGTGGACGCCACGCATACCCCCATGTTCCACCAGTTCGAAGGGTTGTACGTGGACAAGGACGTGAACATCACGCATTTGCGCGGCGTGTTGGATTATTTCGCCAAGGAATTTTTCGGCCCCGGGCGCGTCTCGCGCATCCGTCCGCACCACTTCCGTTTTACCGAACCTTCGTTTGAGGTGGATTTTTCGTGCGGCGTGTGCAACGCGACCGGCAAGGTCAACGGCCAAAAGTGCAAAGTCTGCAAACGCGGTTGGTTGGAATTGGGCGGCGCGGGCATGGTGCATCCGAACGTTTTGAAAGCCTGCGGCGTGGACCCCAAGAAGTATTCGGGTTTTGCCTTCGGCTGGGGCATCGAACGTCTGGCCATGATGAAAGAGGGGACGCAAGTGGACGACATCCGCATCCTATACCAGAACGACGTAAGATTCCTCAAACAATTTTAATTACGATTTACGAAATTACGAATTACGAGGCCGCGGATGCCGTCGGTCGCCAAATCGCTCCTAATTCGTAATTCCTGACCGTAATTCGTAATCCCCATTTATATATGAATCTCCTAGTCTCCTACGCTTGGCTCAAAGAATACGTGGGCCTCAAAGAAACGCCCGAGCAATTTGCGGCGCGCATGTCGCTTTCCGGTCCGTCCGTGGAAAAGATCATGCCGCAATTTTCCGGCCTGGACGGCATTGTGGTCGGAGAAGTCCTCAAACTTGAACCCCACCCCAAAGCCGATAAACTCCGCCTCGTAACCGTGGACATCGGCGATTCGGTCTCGAAACTCGCAACTCGAAACCCGCAACTCACTTTGGTGTGCGGCGGTTCGAATCTTTGTGTCGGACAGAAGGTCGCGGTCGCTCTTGTCGGCGCGACGGTACGCTGGCATGGGCAAGGCGATCCCATCGTTTTGCAGCCTGCGGAAATCCGCGGCGTCAAAAGCGAGGGTATGATTTGCGCGGCCGAAGAGATCGGTTTGGGCGAAGCGTTCCCGTCGTCCGATGACCATGGCATTTTGGATTTGGGCAAGGAGATTCCGGAGCTCAACGTCAAAAACGGCACGCCGCTTTTGGACGTCTTGAGCGGCCAAGACGACGTGGTCATGGACATCGAAGTCACGGCCAACCGCCCGGACTGCATGGGTATGGTGGGTATGGCGCGCGAAGCGTCGGCGATTTTGAAACATCCGATGAAGTGGAAGGAACCAAGGTTTTCGTCGCACGTCGCTCGTCGCACCGTCCCAGAGTCGCGTGACGTTGCCACGGCTCTGAGCGTCAAAATTGACGCGAAGAAGGCCTGTTCCCGCTACATTGGCGTGCGTATGCAGGGCGTCAAAGTCGCGCCGTCGCCGTGGTGGCTTAAGCGCAGGTTACTTTCGGCAGGCGTGCGGCCTATCAACAATTTGGTGGACATTACCAATTACGTGATGCTGGAAACCGGCCAACCCATGCACGTGTTTGATGCGCATAAATTGCATACCCGTCATCCCGAACTTGGTTCGGGGTCTAAAACAGGGAAGTCCGAGATGCTGAAACAAGTTCAGCATGACGTTGCGGAAATCCACGTCCGTTTTGCCCGGTCAGGTGAAAAGATAAGGGCTTTGGACGGCAAGACTTACGAATTGGACGACAAAATTCTGGTCATCGCGGATACGGAAAAACCGATTGCCATAGCAGGCGTCATGGGCGGGGAAGAGACGGGCGCTGACGCCAACACCGCTGACATCGTTCTTGAAGCCGCGAGTTTCGATCCAGTAGTGGTGCGTAAAGGCTCGCGCAAATTGTTGTTGCAGTCGGATTCTCAATTGCGTTTCGAAAAGGGTTTGTCGCACATGGCGCCGGCTGCGGCCATGACCCGGGCCATCGAATTGGTCCGCGAGTTGGCTGGCGGCGAAGTCGTGGCCATGAAGGACGAGCAGACGCTCAAGTATAAGCCGCTCAAATTCTCAATTACGACTGACGAAGTCAGCGCCCTGATAGGCATTGAGGTCAAAAAGAACGAAATGGTGGACGTGCTCAAGCGTTTGGGTTTTGGCGTCAAACTCCAAGGCAAAAAACTGACGGCCGAAGTCCCGTGGTGGCGCGACCATGACATCGAGTCCGGCCGCGATTTGGTGGAGGAAATCGCACGCATCATCGGTTACGCGCGCATCCCGTCCGTGGTGCCGTTCGAAACCGCGCCGCGCCAAACGGACGCGGTCATCCAATGGGAAGACAGGCTCAAGGACCTGGCCAAAGCCGCGGGTTATACCGAGCTTTACAGCTGGTCGTTCGTGTCCGAGGACTTGTTGCGCAAAGCCGGTTTTGATCCGTCACATCTGCTCAAGGTGCAGAACCCCTTGTCCGCCGATTGGTCGGTCATGCGCCCGTCGCTTTTACCAGCCATGCTGCAAGCAGTGGCCGACAACCAGGAACGCGAGAAGGACTTGAGGTTGTTTGAATGTTCGAACGTATACCTGCGGAAGACGGAAGCCCGGAGCGCGGAGACCGGGGCGCGTCATGCCGGACTCCGGGCTTCGGACTCCGAACTGACTTGGTCCGATTTGCCCGAAGAAGCTTCGCAATTCATGTTGGCCGTGCGCGATGCGGATGAGGGTGAAGCCTGGCGCAAGGCCAAAGGATACATTGAACACTTATTTGAGACATTCGGCATAGGCGGCGTGAGTTGGAAGCGCGTATCCAACGAGGACTTGTGGCACCCTGGCAGGACGGCCCAGGCTTTTAAGGATGACGTGCCTTTGGCCACGGTTGGGGAGATAGCGCCGAATATCGTGGGGAATTTCAAGATCAAGGGTCGGGTTGGGGCGGCCGTGGTCAACATCAAGGAATTTATGGCTTTCGCCAAAACGTCCAAAGCCTATACCGCGTCCATGCCGTTCCCCGAAGCCAAACGGGACTTGGCTTTGGCCGTGGACGCCAACGTGGACTTCCGCGATTTGGAAGTCGCCATCCTAAAATCCGACGCGCGCATCCTGTCGGTCCAATGGTTCGATACGTACCAAGGCAAAGGCTTGGCCGAAGGCAAAAAATCCGTGGCCATGCACTTGTTGATCGGCAGCCGTGAAAAAACGTTGGACAGCGCGGAAGTCGACGGGGCCATGAATAGCGCCATTCTGGCCTGCAAGGAAAAATTCGGCGCCGACGTAAGATCTTGATGTGATATGTCTCGCGCCAATTTATTGGTTTTGGGTTTCGTTGCGTTAGGTTTAATGGGTGCGGGTTGCGATGTGCCCGCCGGTTTTACGCCCGATGCGTTGGACCAGCCGTTGAGCGGCCAGCCAAGCGTCGAGGAAGCCACGAGCACGGGTGCCGCCAAGGAAGAGCCGGCCGTGGTCAGGAACGACTTGGCTCCAGACGGTTCGGCCCTGGCGCAGCTTGGCTTGGTAGACGGCGTGTTGAAGTTGGCCATCGGCAAACCCGGCCAAAGTCCGGCCGCATATGACATGCCCAAAGTCTGCGCCTCACCCGCAAAAGGAGAGACTTGGTGGTCCAAGGACGGATTTTCGGTTTTGGCGCACGTTTCATGCAACGGCAACAGTTACCTGTATTTCATGAACGCCGAGACCGGACAGGAGATAAAACATAACGCATACGATTCAAAACGTCTTTTGGATGTATCTCCGGGCACTAATCGCATGGTCCTGCTGTCCGTGGATGATTCTAAGGGCACGGTGAACGTGACCGACATGGACGGCAACAACGGCAAAGCCTTGATTGAATACAACAAGAAAAATGAAGATAGCGAATTTACGGTCAGGAAGGCACGGTTTTCGCCCTCGGGCAAACGCCTGTACGTTCAGTACCTCATGTCAGACGGTTGGTTTGAACAAGACGGCAAACACGCTTATACGGTCGAGGGCCAGGCCGAGATTTTCGATTTCCCTTCGGGCAAGACCTACCGGAGCAAGGTTAAATTCGGGACCGAGAATTTCTTAGGTTGGATAGACGAAGACACGTACGCGGCCGAAACCAAGGCCGGGGGATACCAGACGTACAAACTCGAATGACAAAAAAACGCCCGACATTCCGTCGGGCGTTTTATTTTTACATTTCCTCGACTTCCTTTTTGCCGGCCGCGAGTTCGCGCGCCTGCTCTTTGTCGAGTTCGAGCAGCAAAGTTTGGAACTCTCCCACGTGCGTCTTCTCCTCTTTGGCGATTTCCAGAAAGACCTTTTTTATTTTGGAGCTCTTGGCCTTGGCCGCCATTTGTTCGTAAAGGTTGATCGCGTCCAATTCGGCGATGATACCGGCGCGTAAAGTCTCACGGTCAATGTCGGCGGCTGCGACTTTGCTCAAGTCGATGGGCAATGAAGACATCATAAGTTTCGGGGTTAAGATTGATTATTTCTGAATAAATGCGCGTTATTTTTTCCGTCAGCGTTTTGTCTTTCAGATGTTCCTCGGTCTTGGCGATGAGCCGGTCGATGATTTGGGGGTCGATATTCCATCCCGACAGTATACGACGGTAGTCCGACATTTCAGGACGTTTGGCGTAGACTTTGCGGATGTCGTCAAAATATTTTTTCAACAAGCCGGGGTCTTCGCCGTTGACGGGGGAAGGCGGGGTTATCCGGCGGATCATATCCGCGTCGACCGTTCCCGCGTCGTAGCTCGCCAAATCTTCCACGATTTTTTCCGCGGTCGTAAAAATCCATTCTTGGCTAAAACCCACGATGCGATTTTCAGGCCAAGGGGACAAGGCTTTGTATTTTTCTATGCCCTGTTCGTCATAGAATTCGTGCGTGGCCCAACCTTTGCGGAAGTCGTCGAGGCTCTTGTCGAACGGGTTGCGCGGCGCTTTGTCGCCGTGCGTCAAATCGCGTTTAATGCCGGTCACATAACGCGAGTCCGGATAGATGGCTCCGGCCAGATAGGTTGGCATGTCTTTGACGCCCAAACGCGGCGCCAAGTCGGCGGCAAAACGCAGATGTGTCATCTCAAAAGCCATATCATGGAACTTATATTATGGAGCTTGTAGCAGGTATCCGGCATGGCTGACGTCCGGGTATTATTTCAACAATCCACATTCGCAGCCTGCTACATGATACATGTTACACGATATATGATATACTGAATGCATATGGACCTCCAATCTTCACAAGCGTTCTTCTGGCTATGCGCCGGCCTGGCGATATTTTCGGTGGCGGCGTTCCTGTGCTGGGCCATCTTCGAATTCGCGCGCATGTTGCGGCAGGGGAATGAAGTGGTCGAACACGCTCGGGACGTTGTCGGCGGCATCGAGGAAG
>JAKLEH010000035.1 GCA_022703155.1 Patescibacteria group bacterium
CGTCGGTTTCCGGGTTGCGCGACATGTTGGTGAGTGTCATGGCCGGTTCGCGCGTGCCGTCCGGATTGTCTCTCCAATACACTTGGAGACGCCTGTCCGCCATGTTGGACGGTATACCGTGCGTGGCGTTCAGGTACATCTCGTTGATGTCGGGATTGGCCAAGAACCCCGCCATCAGCTCTTGGTTTTTCATGATCGCATCCCATGAATTTGGCGGCAGGCCGATGCCGGCGAAGGCCACGTCCATGACCTGCAGGTAGGATTGTTTTTCCGGGCAATCAGGCAAATTGTTGAACGCGTCCACGATAAATTTCATGCGCGTCCGGCACAGATCTGGGCCGCGCAACGGCGGTTCGACTTGCGGAAAAGTGCGCCGCAAATCCATTTGTTCGAAGAGCGCCGGTATGTTGTCGGATGAAGAATCCATCAATTCCGTGTAGATTTCCGCTTCCTCCAATGCGCGCATGGATTCCCCGATTTCGGCGAACCCGCGGCAGAGCTTAGCGGTACGCTGCCTGAGGTTTTTGTCGGTGCAAAACCTTTCGGAAAACGCTTCGGAGCAGCCTTCGGCGCGGAGTTTGTTTTTTACGTGACCCAGAATAGTTTCGCGTTGCGGGTGGTTTTCGAACGCGCGCCAAGCGGCGTCCATAAGTTTGTAGCCGTCCGGAGACGCGAGGCCGCCGGGGGACAGATTGGCGATCAAGGCATCCAAGGTTACCGTCTGTTTTGCCGGCGCGCGCGACTTTTCCTGCATGTTTTGCAGCATCTCTGGCGTAGCGGTTGTCATAATGTGCCATCATTGTAAGGCTTGGGCTTGGGGATTGACAAATAGCCGTATTTCGTGCATGCTGATGAATCGAATTTTACGGACGGAGTCGGCCCATGAACCTTGCCAAAAAAATCGACCGGGCACGAGCGGCCTTGCGCACATCCGAGGCGCCGTTGATCCTGACCGGCGCCGGCATTTCCGTTGCAAGCGGTTTGCCAGCGTTCCGTGGCCGAGGAGGCCTATGGAACAGCCGCGAACTGCTCAAATACGCCTGCGCCGGGATTCTGGATGAGGATCCGGTCGGCGCCTGGAAGGCTTACGAAGCCATGAGGTTGCTGGTGGACGCCCAAGGGCCCAATCCGGCCCACCACGCCATCCACCATTGGTTGGGCCAACGCCCGCGCGGCAGGCTCTTTACGCAAAACGTGGACGGCTACCACGCTCTGGCCGGCGACCATGCGAACGAATTGCACGGCAATATCCATCGCGTCCGCTGCCGCGCGTGCGACCATTCGGAAACGCCGCCGGCCGGCCAATGGAACGGCCGTCCGGCGTGTCCACGGTGCGGCAATTGGTTGAGGCATGACGTGGTCCTTTTCGGCGAACCGGTACAGCACGCGCAGGCTTTCACGGACTTCCTGGACGTTTGCGACATGGTGGTTTTCGTGGGCACCAGCGGCTGGGTCACGGACACGCAAGCCATCGCCCGTTTTGCCCGCCGTCGCAAGCTGCCGGTCATGGAAATCGATCCCGCGCTGTTCACGCGCGCCACCTGGTGGACCACGCACCGTTTCCGCGAAAAGGCCGAATACCTCTTGCCCGAACTCGTCGCTTTCTGAAAGCGGCGTTTTTTTGTATAATAGAAAAGTAAAAACAAATGTCTGATGCCAAGACCGGGTGGAAGTGGGCAGGTTCGTGGAGGGCCGCGGTTTTTTGTTTGGCGGCCTTTTGGATGCTGTTGGGTTTGGCGCAAACCAAAGACGCCAATGCCGAACCTTTGGTGACGCCCAATCCCATCGTATCCATTCCCGGCGTTTCGTATTCGGATTATCCGCTCATGGAAAAGTGCGGCACCAAACAATGCTTGATCATTCCGTTCATAGCCCAATACATCAGCGGCTTTTACCGTTATTTGCTGGGGATAGGCTTGGTTGCGGCCGCAATCATGTTGGTCTATGCCGGTTTCTTGTACATCATGGGCGCCACGGGTCTGCAGATTTCCGACGCCAAATCCAAAATCACGGACGCGCTCATCGGTTTGGCGATTTTGGTCGCGAGTTACGCGATTTTGGCCAATGTCAGTCCGGCCACGCTCAAATTCGAGGCGTTGCGCATCCCTATAGTCACGCACGAACCGTGGAAGGGCGAAGTCGAGAACGTGGCCACGAACATGGCTGGACAAACCCCGTCAAGCAAATGTTCGGCTTCGGGAAAGATCCGCGACTTCAAACAATACGAGCCGCCTTGGGGCCCCAAAGCATTTGGTTCCAAGCCGGTCTGCACTAAGGAGCAGATGAACCAAGACATGCCAGGAGACACGTCGGTCGGAGACAAACCAAAAGTCAAAGTTTCAAGTGCTCCGGGTGCGCCATGTTGCATGCCCTATGCGGGTTCGGCCTGTGGCATCACTTCGCTGGCGGACGTTTTGGCTTCGTATGGCGAAAGCGTGACGCCAGAAGACATCGGTACGATTTACGTTAAAAATAATTTGCGCAACTGTAATTACGGCGGTTCCAATCCAGCGGCCGCCTTAAACGCTTGGCAAAAAGAGAAGGGAATCGATAAATACGTGGTGGACGGCGACGTGGCCGCCACCAAGACCAGCAAATTGGAAGACGTTTTGAAAGGCGGCCGTCCCGTTATCTTTTTGTGCAACAAATGCCAGGTCTGCCACGCCAAGGGCGCTTGTAAAACTTATGGCGGGCATTGGATGGTTTTGACCGGGGTTTTGGATGACGAGAATTACAGCATCGTGGACCCAGGCGGCATGGAGACCTTCATTTCAAAAAAACTGCAGAACGTGGGCAATCTGATATACATCCGCCCCAAAGACAACAGCGCCGTCAAAGGCTGCCAATGATTTCCCCTTGCCGTGCGTCCGGCGGTGTGGTGAACTGGTCGGGTTATGTCTTGGAAAAGGATTTTCAAAACCGCGCGCCGTTTGGGCACGCCGGTCATCGTGGCCGACGAAGACGGCAATGAGCCGGTGGTGGTCTTGCCGCTCGACGCTTACGAAAAGATGTCCGGTTCCGCACCCGAGGCCAAACGCCACAAGGTCCGGGACGAGGAGGACGACGAACTGACGGCCGACCGCATGGCCAGCATCTTCGAATCGGCCATGGAAAGCCTGGAGGAAGAAAATTTATCTAAAGAAAGCCAAAAAAATCAAAACACAGGCATGGATGGCGTTTTGGAGAGCGAGGTTCCGGGGAGCGTTTTGGAAGCCGAAATGCCGTTAGAAGACAAGTATTATTTCGAACCCTTGGAAGACGAACCCAAGAAATAGCGCCGCCTCTTGCGGAAAAATAAGGGGGGTGCTATATTCCTTCCTGCTTTATAAACTTTTAACTCAGTAAGCGCCCCGAATCGGCTCGGTCTGCCAACGCAGCACGGCCGCGGAGAGGACGCGAGAACTTTTTAGCCTCTATGGCCGGAACGTTTGAACGCACAAAGCCGCATGTGAATGTCGGCACCATTGGTCACGTTGACCACGGAAAGACCACCTTGACGGCCGCGATTTTGTCCGTGCTGAACGCACAGGGCGGAAAAGCGGACAAGGCCGACGTGGGCAAGCTCGATAAGGCCCCGGAATCCAAGTCCCGCGGCATCACCATCGCCACGGCTCACGTGGAATACGAAACCGAAAAGCGCCACTACGCGCACGTAGACTGCCCTGGACACGCTGACTACATCAAAAACATGATCACGGGCGCGGCCCAAATGGACGGCGCGATTTTGGTCGTGGCCGCCACCGACGGCCCCATGCCCCAGACCCGCGAGCACATCCTCTTGGCCCACCAAGTCGGCGTGCCTAACATCGTGGTTTTCTTGAACAAATGCGACATGGTCGACGATCCAGAGCTTATCGACTTGGTCGAAGAGGAAATCCGCGAATTGCTCAAGAAATACGAGTTCGACGGCGACAACGCCCCGATCGTCCGCGGTTCGGCCTTGAAGGCTGGCGAAAATCCGGGCGATCCCGAAGCCAACAAATGCATCATGGAGCTGCTTGAGAAATTGGACAGCTACATCCCGGAACCGGTGCGCGAAACCGACAAACCGTTGCTCATGCCCGTGGAAGATGTGTTCTCCATCGAAGGCCGCGGCACCGTGGTGACCGGCCGCATCGAACGCGGCATGGTCAAGATCAACGAAGAAGTCGACATCGTGGGCTTGGGCGAAACGCGCAAGACCGTGGTGACCGGCATCGAAATGTTCAACAAGTCGTTGTCCGAAGGGCGTGCCGGCGACAACGCGGGCTTGCTCCTGCGTGGCATCAAGAAGGAAGAAGTCGAACGCGGCATGGTTTTGGCCAAGCCGGGTTCCATCACCCCGCACACGGATTTTGAGGCGGAAATCTACGCCTTGACCAAGGATGAAGGCGGCCGCCACAAGCCGTTCGTCTCGGGCTACAAGCCGCAATTCTACATCCGCACGACCGACGTGACCGGCGACGTGACCCTGCCTGAAGGCGTGGCCATGGTCCAGCCTGGCGACACGGTCAAGATCAACGTCAAGCTCATCACCCCGGTGGCCATGGAAGAGAAGATGCGCTTCGCCATCCGCGAGGGCGGCAAGACGGTGGGTGCGGGCGTCGTCACTAAGATCAGCAAATAATCAAACCTTCACGACCTTTATCATCAATGTCCCGAAGCCGACGGGCGGATCCGATAAGGATCCGCCCGCCCCGGCGGAGGGACGGGAACGATCATGGCACAAGCTGCAGCAACCGCGAAAAAAGTAGCCAAGGAGGCCTCGACGCGCATCCGCATCAAGATCCGCGCCTATGACCACAAGATCATCGACCAGGCTACGCGCACAATCATCGAGACGGCGGAACGTACGGGCGCGCGCGTGATCGGTCCCGTCCCTCTGCCTACGGAGAAGAAGAAGTGGACCGTCAACCGTTCGACGTTCGTGCACAAGAACGCGCGCGAACAGTTCGAGATGCGGATTCACAAACGCATCGTGGACATCATGGACGCCACGGCCAAAACCATCGATTCCCTGACGAGCCTAAACTTGCCGTCGGGCGTGGACGTGGAGATCAAAATGTCGTAAAAAAGTTGTTGAAGTTCATAAAGTTTCTAAAGTTCGTAAAGAATAAAAAACATGTCGGATGTCGGAAGTCATTTTTCGGGAAGTCGGAATATCGACTACCGGTGAGATGACCTCCGACCTTCGACTGGAATTGAAAAAAACCGTCCCCGTTCCCAAGGAGTAAGTTGTCTCCCCCGAAGCTTCGCGCGAAGGGGGAAAGGTCCAGGATCGATCTTGGTCCCTATGGCATAACCTCCCTGCAGCGAAAGCCGACGGAACATGAAGTTTGAATCTCGAATCTCGAATCTTGGAACCGCGTACGCGGTTGCAACTTGAGGCCTTCGACCTTCGGCTCCATCTCTTTATACCGCAAAAGTCAGCCTTTGATCGATCCAGAGGCCAGAAATCTGGTGCTTCGTCCCGCGTCCCGCGTCCCGCGTCCCAGGAAGTTTTCCTGCGACGTGCTACGATTGCGACGTGCGACGGCGGCGCGCCTGGGTTTCTGGCTTTTGCTTTATCCGATCGGGTAAAGACGCGGCCAAGTCCCTCTCGCCCATGCTGTAGCGGGACCACTGCCGCGAAGTCAGCGCGTCATAAATCGTCGAACGTGTATGAAATTTATCCTCGCGAAAAAACTACAGATGTCGCAGGTGTTCCAAGACGACGGCACGGTTGTGCCCGTCACCTTGGTCCAAGCCGGACCGTGCGTCGTTACGCAGGTCAAAACGGGGGAGAAAGACGGTTACCAAGCCGTCCAGTTGGGTTTTTTGAACGCCAAGCGCCTGTCCAAGCCGCTTGAGGGACACCTCAAGGATTTGCCGCGCGCCCGCGTGTTGGCCGAGTTCCGTTTGGACCAGGTCGCGGACATGAAACGCGGCGATACGGTCGAAGCTTCGGCTTTTGCGGCTGGCGACGTGGTTGAAGTCAGTGGCACGTCCAAAGGCAAAGGTTTCCAAGGCGTGGTCCGGAGGCACCATTTCCATGGCCATCCGTCGACGCACGGCCACAAGGACCAATTGCGCATGCCTGGTTCCATCGGTGCCGGCGGCGTGCAAAAAGTCATGAAAGGCCGCCGCATGGCCGGCCGCATGGGCGATGAAACCGTGACCGTCAAGAACCTCAAGGTGGTCGAAGTCCGCGAAGGCGGCGTGTTGGCCATCAAAGGCGCGGTCCCTGGCGCGCGCAATGCCATACTCAAGATCCAAACCGTGTCATAAAGATATGCCTAACGTGAAACTCTACAATGTAGACGGCAAGGAAATCGGCAAGGCCGAACTTTCGGACTCGCGTTTTGGCGTCAAGCCCGCTACGTCTTTGGTCCATGCCGTGGTCGTGGCCCAAGAAACCAACAAACGCACGACCCGCGCCAGCACCAAAACGCGCGGCGAAATCTCCGGCGGCGGCAAGAAACCGTGGCGCCAAAAGGGTACGGGCCGCGCCCGCCAAGGTTCCATCCGCTCGCCCCAATGGGTCGGCGGCGGCATCGTTTTTGGTCCGCGCAAGGAACGCAACTACGAAGTCAAAATCAACAAGAAGGCCAAGCAACAGGCTTTGTTCATGGTGCTTTCGGATCGCGTGGCCCACGACAAGCTGTTTGTGGTCGACAAATTCCCGATCGACAAGGTCAAGACCGCGGTGTTCGCCGGGTGGATGAAGAAGTTGCCGTTCGGCCGCAAATCCTTGGTCGTGATCAACGGTTCCAATCCGGAATTGTTGCGCATGGTGCGCAACCTCAAGAACGTGGAATTGGTCGGCGTGAATTCGTTGCAGGTAGCCACGCTGGTCAAATACCCGACCGTGGTGTTCGAGCAGTCGGCCGTGCCGGCTTTTGAGAAGCTTTATCGCGCCTAACCAGAAGTATGGGAATTTTCACTAAAAAAACGGCGGGCAAACCCGCCGCCAAGAAGACGGCCAAAGCCGCTCCGGTCACGGACGAGGTTTTGACGCCCGAGTCGCAGGCCGCGGCCACGGACAAGCCGGTGACCGCCGCTCCGGCCAAAGGCCAAGCGGGCGAATCCTACCGTTTGTTGTGCGCCCCGCGCGTCAGCGAAAAGGCGGCCATCAGCGCCTCCAAGAACGTTTACGTTTTTGAGGTCCCGGTCAAAGCCGAAAAAATCGAAATCGCCAAAGCGGTAGAAAAACTGTTCGGCGTCAAAGTCGAACGCGTCAATACCGTGCGCGGCATCGGCAAGCGTTTCAGCGGCGGCCGGCGCAAGGGCAGTCGCAGCGACTGGAAGAAAGCCTACGTGCGCGTCAAGGACGGACAAAAGATTGATTTGTACGAAGGAGTCTAGTATGCCTATCAAGAAATATCGACCCGTAACCAAGGGGCGCCGCATTTCGTCGGTGCAGGATTTTAGCGACATCACCAAGTTCGAACCGGAAAAGTCGCTGATCGTGCCGCGCAAGCAATTCGCCGGCCGCACCAACGGCAAAATCACGGTCCGTCACCAAGGCGGCGGCCACAAACAGTTCTACCGCATCGTGGACTTCCGCCGCGACATGTTCGACGTGCCGGCCACGGTCAAAGCCATCGAGTACGATCCGGCCCGCGGCGCGCGCTTGGCGCTCGTGGTTTACGCGAACGGCATCAAGAGCTACATCATCGCTCCGGACAAGGTCAAGGTCGGCGAGGTGTTGGTCAGCACGCGTACCGGCGAGGCGGAAATCGCGCCCGGCAACCGTTTGCCTTTGAGCCGCATCCCGCTCGGCGCTATGGTCCACGCCATCGAACTCCAACCCGATTGCGGCGCAAAATTGGCGCGCGGCGCCGGGGTGTCGGTCCAACTCATGGCCGTGGAAGGCAAATACGCCACGCTCAAGCTTCCGTCGGGCGAACTGCGCAATATTCCCAAGGAATGCATGGCTACCATCGGCTCGGTTTCCAATCCTGATTGGCGCTTGGTGCGCTGGGGCAAGGCCGGACGCATGCGGTTACGCGGCATCAAGCCCACGGTCCGCGGCAAGGTCATGAACCCCATCGACCACCCGCACGGCGGCGGCGAAGGCAAGCATCCCATCGGCATGAAGTACGCCAAGACCAAGTGGGGCAAGCACGCTCTCGGCGTGCGCACCCGCCGCAAGAACCGCATGTCCGACAAATTGATTTTGCGGCGCCGTAACGCCAAGAATATCGAATAAACTATGTCTCGAAGTTTAAAGAAGGGGCCGTTCACCGACCCCAAACTCCTGGCCAAAGTGGCCAAGGTCACCCCCGGCCAAAAGGTCGTGATCAAGACCTGGTCGCGCGCTTCGACCATCACTCCGGAGATGGTGGGTTTGACGTTCGGCGTGCACAACGGCAAACAGCACATACCTGTGTACGTCACCGAAAGCATGGTCGGCCATAAGCTCGGAGAATTTTCGCCCACGCGTAAATTCCAGCGCCACGGCGGCAAGCTGCAAAAAGCCGACGCGGCCGCCCCGGCCGCCCCGGCCGCCGCGCCCGCCAAGAAATAACCGACTCATACTATGGAAGTAATCGCCCAATTGCGCGGTCTGCGCATGTCGCCCCGCAAAGTCAGGCTGGTGGCCAATCTGGTTCGTCGCCTGGACGTCGCGGTCGCCGAAACGCAACTCAAGTTCACCAACAAGGCCGCGGCCAAACCGCTGCTCAAGTTGTTGCAATCGGCCGTGGCCAATGCGGAACACAATTTCAAACTCGAACGCGGCAATCTCTGGATCAGCCACCTGACCGTGGATGGCGGACCGACGCTCAAACGCTGGCGCTCCCGCGCCTTTGGACGCGCCGCGCCCATCCGCAAGCGCACGGCCTACGTGGTCATCAAACTTTCGGACGCGGTCAAGCCCGCGGCCAAAACCAAGAAAGCTTACGTTCCCCGCGCGAAGTCGGCGCGACCTGCGGTGCGTAAAGCTCAGACCTCCGACACCCGACCTTCGACTGAAGCCTAAACCTATGGGACATAAAGTTCACCCCAAATCGTACCGCATCGGCACGACCGTCACCTGGCCGTCGCGCTGGTTCGCGCGCGACAAAGCGTATATCGAGAATACGCGCCAAGACCTGCTCATCCGCGACTTCTTCAAGAAGCAGCTTAAGGATGCCGGCTTGTCCAACGTGTTCATCGAACGCATGCGCGGCGCGTTGATCGTGACCTTGGCCACGGCCAAGCCGGGTTTGGTCATCGGCCACCAAGGCACGGGCATCGAGGACCTGAAGAAGAAATTCCTCAGGCAGTTCTTCCCGGGCAAGAAGGTCCAATTCCAACTAAACGTCTCGGAAGTGGCCAAGGCTTCGCTCGAAGCCACGGTCGTGGCGCAGCAGGTCATCGCGGACATCGAACGCCGCATGCCTTTCCGCCGCGTGCTCAAGATGGCCATCGAACGCGTCAAGAAAGCCGGCGCCCAAGGCGTGAAAATCGCGGTCTCCGGCCGTTTGAACGGCGCGGAAATCGCCCGCCGCGAATGGTTGGCTTGGGGCAAGATTCCGCTTTCCAACCTGCGCGCCGACATCGATTATTGCCAAGATTTCGCCCACACCATGATGGGCGCCATCGGCGTCAAAATCTGGATTTACCGCGGCGACGTGTTCGCCAAGGACCGCCGCGATTTGTACGCGCCGTCCACGCCGCGCGCTCCGGGCGGACGCCGTCCCGAAATGGGCGGCCGGCCGCACGGCGATCGCCGTCCCCATATGGGCGGACGCGACGACCGGCGCCATGAACGACCTGAACGCTAAACGTCTATGCTGATTCCCCGCAAAGTCAAACACCGCAAATGGCACAAGGGCCGCGGCCGCAACCGCCGCATCGCCACGGACAAGGTCTTTTTGGCCTTCGGATCGTTGGGCCTCAAGGCGACGCAACCGGCTTGGCTCACCTCGCGCCAAATTGAAGCCTGCCGTCGCGTGCTCACGCGCTACACGCGCCGTGGCGGAAAAATCTGGATCCGTATTTTCCCGGACAAGCCCATCACCAAAGGCGGCAACGAAAAACGCATGGGTGGCGGCAAGGGCGGTGTGGACCATTATGTGGCGCCCGTTCGCCCCGGTACCGTGATGTTCGAAATGGACGGCATCCCCGAGGCGCAGGCGCGCGAAGCCTTGCAAAGCGCCGCGTATAAGCTGCCGTGCAAGAGCATCGTGATAACGCGCATGTGAAAATGATGTCGGACGTCGTTAAGCAGGAAGTCGGACAGTCCGACATCCGACATCCGACCATCCGACTCAAGATTCTATGAAAGCCAAAGACCTCAAACAACTCAGCGCCCAGGAACTGCAAACCCGCGCGGCCGAACTTCGCGGTTTGGTCCGCGACCTGCGCTTTAAAGTCACCACGCGCCAGCATTCCAAGGTTCGCGACCTGCGCCAAGCGCGCCACGACCTGGCCCGCGTGCTGACTGTCCTGAACCAAGACAAGAAGTAAAGTTTTATGCCTACGACTACCGCTAGCCAAAGCCACGCGCGGCGCCTCATCGGCACCGTGGTCTCGACCAAGATGGCCAAAACCATCGTGGTTCGGGTTGAACGCCGCGTGCAACATCCCAAATACGGCAAGACGTATACCGTCTCCCGCAAATTCAAGGCCCATGACGAACGCGCCCAGGCCCACATGGGCGACGTGGTCGAAGTGGAGGAGACGCGGCCGCTGTCAGCCGACAAACGCTGGCGGTACGTCCGCACCGTAACCCCCGCCGTCGCCTAATATGATTCAGCATCGTTCCATGCTTGTGGTCGCCGACAACAGCGGCGCCAAAAAGCTCCAATGCATCCGCGTGCTCGGCGGCTACAAAAAGCGCTACGCCGGCATCGGCGACCTCGTGACCTGCGTGGTCAAAGAGGCGTTGCCCCATGGCGCGGTCAAGAAATCGGACGTGGTCCACGCCGTGGTCGTGCGCACGCACAAGGAGAAGCGCCGCGCCGACGGCACTTACATCCGTTTCGACGACAACGCGGTCGTGATCGTGGATAAGAAATCCAAAGAACCCAAAGGCACGCGCATCTTTGGCCCCGTGGCCCGCGAATTGCGCGCGCACGGCTATCTCAAAATTGTGTCCTTGGCCCCCGAAGTCCTGTAATATGTCCAAACTCCTCATCAAGAAAGGCGACACCGTGGTCGTGCTCTCCGGCAAGGATAAGGGCAAGACCGGCAAGGTGACCCAAGCTTTCCCCGCGCTCAACCGCGTGGTCGTGGAAGGCATCAACGTCTGCAAACGCCATTTGCGCACCCGCCGTTCGGGCGACAAGGGCCAAGTGGTGGAATTCTTCATGCCCATCCACGCCTCGAAAGTCGCGCTCATGGACGCCGCCGGCAAGCGCCTGCGCCACGATGACCGCCCCCAGGCCTAAACCACTATGACGCTCAAAGAACGTTACGCCAAAGAGATCGTCCCCGCGCTCCAAAAGAGCTTGGGCGACAAGAGCCGCATGGCCGTGCCGGGCGTGCTTAAGGTTTCGCTCTCGGTCCGCATTTCGTCGTCCCAAAAGGACGCCAAATTCCTGGAGACCGTGGACCAGACTTTGCGCCGCATCTCGGGCCAGCAGTCGGTCGAGACCAAGGCCAAAAAATCCGTGTCCGGATTCAAAGTGCGCGAAGGCATGACTGTGGGTCGCGTGGTGACGCTGCGCGGCGCGCGCATGTGGGACTTCATGGAGAAGCTGCTCATGTTCACCTTTCCGCGCATCACCGACTTCCGCGGCATTTCCAAAAAACACATCGACGCCAACGGCAACCTGACCGTGGGCTTCCGCGAGTACCTGCCGTTCCCGGAAATCCGTCCGGATGAAGTCGAACGGGTCCATGGCGTGCAGGTGACCGTGGCCACCAACGCGCGCACTAAAGCCCGCGGCTTGGCGCTCTTCGAAGCGCTGGGCTTCCCATTCCATCGCTAAATCTATGGCTACCGAGAATCAAATCGCAAAATCGCGGCGCACGCCGAAGTTTTCCACCCGCCATGTCAACCGGTGCTGGAAATGCGGCCGCCGCCACGGATTCCTGCGGGACTTCGAACTGTGCCGCATCTGCTTCCGTGAGTTGGCCAACCGTGGCGAATTGCCCGGAGTTAAGAAATCGAGCTGGTAATATGATCACCGATCCCATCAGTGACTTCCTCACTCGCCTGCGCAACGCAGGCCATGCCCGGCACGACTCGGTGACGGCGCCGTCTTCGCGCATCAAATTGGCTATCGCCAAGATTTTGGAGCAAGAAGGTTACGTCTCGGACGTGGCCGTCACGCACGACGGTCCGCGCGCCACGTTGTCGCTCAACTTGAGTTACGAGGGCAAGGAACCCAAACTGCATTCGGTCAAACGCGTGTCCACTCCGGGTCGCCGCGTCTACCGCAAAGCCGACGAAATGCCGCGCGTCCTCTCCGGCCTTGGCGTGGCCATCGTGTCCACGTCGCAGGGCTTGATGACCAACAAGCAGGCGCGCAAACGCCGCTTAGGCGGTGAAATCATTTGCGAAGTCTTCTAACTATGTCTCGCATCGGTAAAAAAATCATCGTCTTGCCGGCCGGCGTGGAAATGTCGGTCGCGGACGGCCGCGTCGCGGTCAAAGGCCCCAAGGGCAAACTGGAAGTCGTCTTGCCGCCCCATGTCCATCTGGCGGTAGACGCCGCGGCCAAAACCGCTTCCGTCACCGTCGACCACGAGGACGACGTCAAGGAACGCGCGCTTTGGGGTTTGGGTCGCCAATTGGTGTCCAATGCCGTCATGGGCGTGCAACAGCCGTTCGTCAAATCCCTGGAATTCGTGGGCGTGGGTTTCCGCGTCTCGGTCCAAGGCCAAACCGTGACTATGGAAGTCGGCTTTTCACATCCGGTGAAATTCGATTTGCCGGCCGGAATCACGGCTGCGGTAGACAAGAACGTCCTGACCGTTACGGGTTTGGACAAGCAGTTGCTCGGCGAGACCGCGGCCCGCATCCGTCGCATCAAGCCGCCCGAGCCTTACAAGGGCAAAGGCATAAAATATACGGACGAAACCATCCGCCGCAAGGCCGGTAAGACCGCCGCCAAGGCCTAAGGCAAAGAATATATGAAAGCCATCAAAGCCAAACAAGCCGCCCGTCAGCGCCGCATCCGGCGCGTGCGCGCCAAGGTTGCGGGCACGGCCGAACAGCCGCGCCTGTCGGTCCGGCGCTCGCTCAAACACGTCTACGCCCAGCTCATCGACGATGCTGCGGGCAAGACTTTGGTTGCGTGTTCCGACAGCGACATCAAGGGAGACAAAAAGACCAAGACCGAGGTCGCGACCGAGGTGGGCAAAACCATCGCCGGACGCGCCAAGGCCAAAGGCATCTCGAGTGTCGTATTCGATCGCCATGGCCGCCGTTATCACGGCCGCGTCAAGGCCGTGGCCGAAGGGGCCCGCGCCGGCGGTTTGGAGTTTTAAACATGACTAAACAGGTATGACTGAAGACACACAGAACAAACCGGTCGAGCAAAGCCCGACCCCGGCCCCGGCCCAGGCACCGACCCCGGCCCCGACCCCGGCCCAAGCCGGAACCGGAACGTCCGCTCCGCCAAGTCGCGGACCCGGAGGTTTTGGCGGCGGACGAGGCGGCCAACGTCGCGGACCCGGAGGTTTTGGCGGCGGACGAGGCGGCCAACGTCGCGGACCGGGCGGACCGGGCGGACGCGGAGGACGCAACGATCGCGGTCCGCGCCGCGGCGATTCCGAAGTCCCGGCCGAATCGGACTACGAGGAAAAAAACCTCGAGGTGGCGCGCGTCACGCGCGTGACCAAAGGCGGCAAGCGCATGCGTTTCCGCGTGTTGTCGGTCATCGGCTACCATAAGGGACGCGTGGGTTTTGGCGTGGCCAAAGGCGTGGACGTGGCGGCCGGAACCAGCAAAGCCACGGCGCACGCGCGCAAGAATCTGTTGACCGTGCCCCTGATCAACGAGACCGTTCCGCACGCCGTCACGGCCAAGGAAGGCGCGGCCATCGTCATCATCAAACCCGCGCCCAAAGGCACGGGCGTCAAAGCCGGCGGTCCGGTCCGCGTGGTTTTGGAGTTGGCCGGCATCCCCAACGTTTCGGCCAAGATTCTGGGTTCCAAAAACAAGATCAATAACGTCAAGGTGGTGTTTAAGGCCCTGCGCCAATTGCGTGCCGTCGAAACTCCGGCTGTGCCCGAAGCCGCGGCCAAACCCGAACACCGCCCGGAAAACGAACGCGCCTAAAGGCAGAAGCATATGAGCATCAGCATGCATACCCTCAAGCCGGCCCACGGCTCACGGACCAAGAAGTTCCGCATCGGACGCGGCAACGCCTCGGGACGCGGGACTACGGCCGGACGCGGCACCAAGGGCCAACGCGCCCGCGCCGGCGGCCGCAACAAACTCAAGGTCAAGGCCATCCGCCAAATGTTCCTGTCTTTCCCCAAGACCCGCGGTTTCAATTCGCCGTACGTCAAAGCCGAGACCGTGACGCTCAAGCGTCTGGCCGAAGCATTCACCAACGTGGCGACCGTGGATTTGAAGGCGCTCAAACGCGCCGGTTTGGTGGGCAAGACGGCTTTGTCCGCCCGCGTGGTGGGCCAAGGCGAGCTCAAGGCGGCTTTGAACCTGGTCAACGTCGGAACTTCGGCTTCGGCCAAGGCGGCCATCGAAAAGGCCGGCGGTTCGGTCAAGCTCGCGGACAAGAAATCCAAAGCCAAAAAGTAGGCGACATGGTCTGTCATGTCCGTCGTGTCCGTCAGGCCTGCCAGGTTGCGATTCGACCTGAAGGACTTTATGGGCCTGAAGGACATGATGGACCTTTTGTTTAGACTTTAGACTTACGGTTTGTTATCATTACCTCCATTATGTGGGATAAACTCCTTCAGGCGTGGAAAACCAAAGACGTGCGCAACGGCCTGTTGTTCGTCTTGGGCGTCATGGTGCTCATCCGCATTTGCGGCCACATCCCGTTGCCGGGCATCGACCCCGTGGCGCTTCGGCGCTTTTTCGAGGCCAACCAGGTGCTGGGCATGCTGAGTCTGTTTTCGGGAGGCGCCATCACCAACTTTTCGATCGTGGCCATGGGCGTGGCACCGTATATCACTTCGAGCATCATCTTCCAGCTGTTGGGCATGATCATCCCCAAGCTTGAGGAGATGCAGAAGGAGGGCGAACAGGGTCGCCAAAAAATCCAGCAATGGACGCGTTTGGCCACCGTGCCTTTGGCCTTGTTGCAATCCTTCGGACTGATCGCGATTTTGCGCCAATCCCAATTCCAGATTTTGACCCGCACCGACGCGTTCCATATGGCCGTCCTGATGTGTGCGTCCACGGCAGGCACAATCTTCGTCATGTGGCTCGGCGAGCTCATGAGCGAAAAGAAGGTGGGCAACGGCATATCGCTCATCATCTGCGCCGGCATCCTTTCGAGCTTGCCGCAAGCCGCTACGCGGTTTACGGCCACGTACGATTCGTCGCAATGGATTTACATCGTGTTGTACGCTGCGGTAGCCATAATCACGATCGTGGGCGTGGTGTTCGTCAACGAGGCCGTGCGCAACATTCCGGTGCAGTACGCGCGCCAAGTGCGCGGCACGGGTTCGCTTTCGGGCGGCGTGGCCACGCATTTGCCGCTTAAGCTCACCATGGCCGGCGTCATTCCCATCATCTTCGCCATCTCCATGTTGCTCTTGCCTTCGGTCGTGGCCCAATTCTTTTCCCAGGCGCGCACCGAATGGCTGGCCGCGGCCGCGCGCTGGCTGCTCGTGACTTTGCAGAACCAGTGGGTATACGGCGCTTCGTATTTCCTGTTGGTCGGCG
>JAKLEH010000036.1 GCA_022703155.1 Patescibacteria group bacterium
TCGGTCCGTTTTTTTCATGCGCAAATAACTGTTTTGGAAGGTTTAAGATTTTGGACAAAACGCCGGTCGTGCGACACGCATACGATGGCGCCCTTGAATTCCTGCAAGGCGCGCTCCAAAGCCTCGATGGCGTACACGTCCAGATGGTTGGTGGGCTCGTCCAACAGCAGGACGTCATAACCCGTGTCCAACAACAGCGCCAAACGCAATTTTTTGAGTTCGCCTTCGCTTAGATCACGGACGTGCGCCTGACGCGGGTCGGTGCCCAAGATTTTGCCCACGACCCGCCCCCAATCCTCGGGCGCGTACCCGACCTCTGTCTCCAAATATTTGGCCACAGACAAATCATCTTGAGGCACTTCCATGGTCTGCGGCAAAAAACCAGCTCGACCTGATGCATCGAGTCCGCCGCGGGTCGGCTGCAATTCCTTTGACAACACGCGCAACAAAGTGGTTTTGCCCGAACCGTTCGGCCCTTGGACCAATACCCGTTCCCCAGCGCGCACGACAAAGTCCAAACCTCCGAATACTTGTTGGCCGCCGTATTCAAAAGATAGGCCCTTGGCCACGAAGACTGCGTGGCCGCCCGCCAACCCGTCGCCGCTTTTCACTTCGAACCGCAACGGCTTTTCTGTTTGCGGCCGCGGCATGGCCGAAAGTTCGGATTCCAAACGCCCTTGGTAACGCATGGCGCGCTGGGCCAGCTTGGCCGCGATGGCGCGGTAGTAGAAATGCTTGGATTCGTGCTCGATGGCGAAAGATTTGGCGCGCATTTCCTTTAAGGACTTATCCAAACGTTGGCGGCGTTTGTTTTGGGCTTCGAATTCGCGTTCCTTGGAGCGACGCTCGTTGTCTTTTTCTTGTTTGAAAAACGAATAGTCGCCGCCGTACTTCGCCACTTGACGCGTCGCGGATTGAACCTCGTAAATCGCGGTCACGCAACGGTCCAAAAAATCCCGGTCGTGCGTGGCCACCAAAGCCGCGGCCGAAGACGCGCGCAACATATTGATGGCGGCCTCGATGCGTTCGCCATCCAGATTGTTGGTGGGTTCGTCCAACAACAGCAAATCGGCCGGTTCTGCGAACGCGCGGCACAGTTGCACGAACTTGGCCCAGCCGCCGCTTAACGCGCCGAGCTTCGTGTCCAACAGCTCGGACGGGACGGCCTCCGTGTCCTGTCCCAAATATTCCCGCACCGTCAGGTCGGGCAAACCGCGGCATTCCTGGGGCACGTACGTGACGCGGCATCCGACGTCGAACGTCGCCGTGCCTTGCGTTTTGGCGTATTCGGGCAAGTCTTGCGCCTGGGCCAAGGCGGACAAGGCGGCCAACAAAGTGGACTTGCCGCAGCCGTTGCGTCCGATGAGGCCCGCCTTCTCGCCGCGCGCCAAACGAAAATTCGCGTGCTCCATGGCCGTCTTGCCGCCAATCATCAATTTAAGATCATGTGTGGTCAACATAAAAATTTCTATACAAAAAAGCCACCGCTTGCCCGCGCGCCAAACGCACAATCCGCCCGACTTCGTGCGGGCCAGACGCGCGCCCTGCGGCTACGCGATTAAGGTGGCGATTTTCATCACGATATTTTTACCGCTATTTCAACTCTTGGTCAACATTCCTAAGGCATCCTTCACGTCTTGGCCGTTGCATTCGCGCCACACGCCGGGTTTGAATTTGACGTACTCGATGGCTTTGATTTGCTGCTCGGGCGACTAACCAGAAGCCAGAATCCATTCGCGGATGAACGCCTCGCGGCACGTTTCTTCGTGCGCGGATCGGTCATATGCATTCAACGATGCCACGTTTGATTATTTAAAACACACTGAATCACAAAAGCACCATACGATGCACGGCTCCGTCAAAAATATGGCGGAGCCATGCACCATATGGTGCATGGCGGAGAGGGAGGGATTCGAACCCTCGGTACCCTTGCGGGTACGCCGGATTTCGAGTCCGGTACATTCGACCACTCTGTCACCTCTCCAAGTGCGGCCATGCTATCTGTTTTGAGGCCTATAGTCAACCCTGCCGTTGGCCGCTCATTACGTTTATTGTATGCTGTTGGCTCTATGGGCGAACGACGTCGGAAGTCGGAAGTCGGAAGTCGGAACACGGCGCGAGCGGTGCTTGCTTTTATAATCGTTGTGTTTTTTGGCGCGGGTTGCGTCGAGGTCAACATGCAACCCAAACCTGCCGTCAACGCCAACCCCATCGGCCAAAACGCGACTTCGACTACGCCCAAGGCCGTGTTGCCGGACAACGTCACGATCCGGAGCGCTTATTACCAGAACAACCGCAACGTGGCTTACGCGGTGGTCAAATTGCCGTTCGAGCGATACCGCTTTGGATTGGCTAACGACCCGACTGCGCCCAAAACCGCAAGCGCGTGGCGCCAAAGCTTGGGCGCAGTGCTGGCCATCAACGGCGCTTATTTTACGGAGGAGATGAAGCCGGCAGGATACTTCCGCGTTGACGGCAAAGCTTCGGGCAAATGGCCGGACGTTAAACGCCAACACGAAAAATCCTCGTACACGGGCTTGGTGCGCATCCGCGACGGGCGTTTGGCGTTGATACACTTGGTCGACGATCCGCAAACCGAACCCGACGGCTCGGACCAAGCTTTTTTGTCGTTTCCGACCTTGGTGGCTAATGGCAAAGCGCTGATTGAGGAGGACAGCCAAAAACTTGGACGGCGCACGGCCTTGGCCACGGGCGCGGACGGCGCGACCTACGCCATCGTGACGCAGAGCGGCAGCGTCTCGCTGCGCGAATTCGCCGGCTGGCTGGCCACGCAACCGGAAAAATTCTCCATCGCGGTCAACTTGGACGGCGGCAGTTCCACCGGACTTTCGTTCTCATCCGCGACCTCGAGTTTTGACGTGCCATCTATCGCGCCGGTTCCGAACGTGGTGGCGGCATATCCGAGATAATTTGCAAGATTTGTAAAATTCATAAGATTCATAAGATTTGGTGCATTTAATATACTGATAAATTTTTAATTATAAATTTCATCTTTTCCCCAAATTTTATAAATCTTAAAAATCTTATGAATCTTATAAATCAATCCAGATTTTGACCTCTTTCCTCCTTCAATCTATAATTAAAAAACTATGGCAGACCAAGAATTGTTGCGCGGGCTGTGTTACGACGAACGCGGCGGGCTCAAA
The DNA here is from genome assembly GCA_022703155.1 of Patescibacteria group bacterium. Taxonomy (GTDB): domain Bacteria; phylum Patescibacteriota; class Patescibacteriia; order 2-12-FULL-60-25; family 2-12-FULL-60-25; genus MWCR01. The sequence continues at coordinate 3,168 of JAKLEH010000036.1, forward strand.
ACCAAGGGCGAATGCCGCGCGGCCATGATCAACCACCTCATCCTCGAAGAGATGGTGGACATTGACGATGCCGAGGATTTGGCCGACAAGACCCTGCGGGATTTGAACCTCTGGCCAGAACCGACGGCGGAAACTCCGGCTCCGGAAACCAAACCCCAAGCCTGATTTTTTTTACGCAATCAAAACGCCCTTCGGGGCGTTTTTATTATTCACGCCCAAACCCACTCCATGCCCGATGTCGTCATGCCGAACTTGTTTCGGCATCTGGTTTAACGGCTAATTATTCGGACCCCGAAACGAGTTCGGAGTGACGGAATGGGGATCTTTTCAAGTTATCAAATTCGCCACGGAACATAGAATCGACGCGTTTTGACTTATCAACCTCTATGTGGCTAAAGTGGTGTTAAATTCCATATTTTCATGACTATGCGCCACTCCATCATCAAGGCTTGTTTGGCCGCCGTTTGCGCGGTCCTCGGGCTTCAGGCGTCCGTGGCTTTGGCCGCCGGTCCGGATTACCAGGGTTTGGGCCTGCCCGGACCCCTTACGCCCACGCAAATCCAGTTGGACGAGTTGCGCGTGACTTACCGTTTTGACCAAATGGGCTTGCGCGGCAAGGCGCAGGACGCCGTGCCCGTGCAGACCACGTACAAATTCCACAATCCGGGCGCCGCGCAAACGTTGGACGTGGCCGTGCCTTTGTCTTGGGCCAACGGCAAGCAAGCCGAGCTTACCGCGGCTTTCGTGAACGGCAAGGAAGTGCGCGCCGCCATCAAAAACGACGTGGCTTTTTCCGGTTCGGACCGGAAGTCGCGCGCCGCGGTCTTGAACGTGACCGTATTCGAAAACGCGGATTTGATTTTGGACCTGCGCCTCAACCAACCCGTGGAAAAACTCATGTTCCCGTTCGATTTGCGGACTGGCGCGGGCTGGAACGGCACGGTGCAGACTGGCACCCTGGAAGCCATCCTGCCGTTCGATGCGGCCAATTGGAACCTGACGCTGCGCAAACGCGGCGACGACGTCATGCTGCCTTTGGCTTACTCTGGACGCGCCGCCGCTTGGTCTTTCAACGGCCTCAAGCCAGAACCTGCTAACGACGTTTACTGGACCGTGGCCGACCCCAGCGCCATGGATTACTACGCACGCGGCAACCAACGCTACCAACAGACACAAGGCGACGCCGAATCGTATGCCATGATGCGCAACGCCCTGCTCGACATGGTGCCGTGCGGCGAAACGCGTTTGCCGCTCTCGACATGGTGGAACAATACGTACGATACGGTAACCACTGGTCTGCTGGTGGCGCAATTTCCCGAAGGCATGGAACGCCTCTCCCGTGCGCTGGAAATGTGGAGCGACAATTGGAACGTGCCGCACGGCGACGACGCGGCTTGCCAAGCCATGCGCCAGCGCCCTGACCGTTACCGCCAAGCCCTGAAGTCGCTTTTGGCCCTACCCCAAGACCAGCGTTCGGCCCAAGCCAATACCGCGCTCACCAACCACTACCGTTTCTTGCGCAACCTGGCGGCGGCCAACGTACCCGGTACCAAACTGGCCACCGGCGACACTGATCCATTCGGCGACGTTAACGTTTCCGACGCCGACAAGCAGGCCATGTCACAATGGGACGACCGGTTTGCGGCCACGGGCACGCCCGCGGTCAAAGGCGCGGTCAGTCAAACGGCCACCACCTTATGGAACAAGGTTAAGGCCGCGTTCCCCAAACTCTCTTTACGCACGCAAATCGTCATCTTCGTCCTATTGGCTTTGATCGTCTTGATTGGCATCGCGCTCATCGCCTTCGGTTGGAAAGAAAAAGACGAACCTACCTGGGACGCGGGACGTGCGACGCGGGACGGCAACAGCGATTCTCCTTCGGTCTTCAAACCCGGACCCGCGTCCAAACCTTTATACGACCGTCCGACGAGCATTTCCGGGGCCAACTTCGCCAGACCGGCGGAGCCCAAAAAATTGGACGAGTCTTATGAGGAACCGCAGAGCGGATTGGGTAGTTTCAAAAAATCCGACCTGCCTGCCGTGGTGACTCCGCCGCCTGCGGCAACGACCGCCGAGGTCGCGAAACCCACGAACTCCGTACCTCCTCCGCCAACGAACAAATTCCCGTCTCCGCCAAAAGCGCCGGCAACGACGACGGTCGCCCCCTCCAGCATGCCGTGGGAACAGCCCGTAAAGCTCGATCCGGTGACGCCACAAAAATCCGCACCGCCCGCGCCGATTAAAACCGCGCCTTCGAATCCGCAACTCGGCAAGCAGCAACCATCGAACACCAATGCTGACCATTCCGAACACAAAAATGGACCGACGGTGAAAATTTAAAACGCACGGCAACGTGCCATGCGCGACGATTGAAAATCTTATCCACCATCATCTATTGACGCTAAGCGTGCGGCATGGGAAAAATTATACCAGTCGCCGCACCCATGCTTGGCGGCGATGAACTCCCCGCGGAAACGCGGGGAGTTTTGTAAACTCAAAACCCGCGGAACCAGAACGGCTCAACGCGGGTTTGAGGGAAAGGACGAAAGGACGATATGTGGCTACTCGAACCGGATGGGAGGCGCGCCCGGAGCCACGGGGACCTTGAAGCCCCAGCCTCGGACATGGCCGCGGTATACCACTGGCGTGGACGCCGTGTATTCCGTGGCTTTGACCTCCACGTAACACCTGTCCGTGTTGGGCGGACAGGCGTCGTCCGGATCGATCGTCAGGCAAATCTGGGCGCCGGGCTTGAGCAGGATGTGCTCTTGCCCGCTGCGGTCGATGCGCACGACCCACTTGCTGCGGGGTTCGTAAGGCACGATGATGGAATCGCGGTTGCACACCGCGAAACCGTTGCCCTCGATCTCCATGTTCTTCTGGGTCGCGTTCTGGAACATGACCCAGTAGCCATCGACCTCGGGCCGGTGGAGCGGGACATACCGCACGTGGGTCGTCTCGCCCTCCACTACCGTTCCGCGTATCATGCCGCCGCCGGGCATGCCCATGCCGAAGCTGCGTGGTCCGCGTGCTGCGGGCGTCTCGGCATAGGCGCTGGCGTCTTCGCCCGTGGGCACGGCACCCAGCGTCATGCGCTGCGGAGCCGACGACCCGGACTGGAAACCGATGTTGCCAACGGTCCCCTCGCCCGATGCCGCGCCGGTCGTGGCGCATCCGTACAGCAGGAACCCGAACACCGCGATGCAAACTGCGTTGATGTATCGATGCATGAGAAGTTCTCCTTGGGGCTTAACCCCTCCGCATGTTGCGGTTGGGGCGGGTTGGCTGTCCCCGCCCGGTAGTACAACGTCACTTGCCGCAGTTCTTGCCGCCGCGACGGATGCATTCGTCCTGGGCGACCTCGTGCCGATTCAGGTTTTTCACCTGCCGACCGATGGCGTCCACGCGGCGCTGCAGACGGAAGTTGGGAGAGTTCACGGGGTCGAAGGCGTCGCCTTCTGACCCGTAGCACATTTGCCCAATCCCCACGCAGCACTGCTGTCCGGTCTGGTTGTTGACGTAGCAATCCATCTTGGGCGGGTTGAACGCCTGCGGACGACCGCCGCCCAACGGACCGACCATACCGCCGACCGGACCGTAGCCGTAGCCGCCGTACATGGCGCCAGGTTCGACGTTGGTCTCTTCGTTGCAGGTCTGCTCTCCGCCCAGATTGTTCTGGTCGCAGACCTTTTCGTACTTGTAGCCCGGCGCGTTGACCGCGCTGCGGTTGTACTTGCCGTCGTGCGGAATGGTCTCGCGCAGAGCCCATGCACACCCGGACGAGAGAACCGCAAGCACGAGAACCGACACGAACATCACGAAGCTCGAGAACTTGGTCATGACTTCCTCCATGGATTCTTTGGGCCGTGGTCAGCGAATCTGCCACAGCGGTTTGCCTGATGTTGGTTTGTCGAAAGTGTGGCGTCGATCACGTAAAGTCGCTTGTCGCGACCACATGACACGGCGGTCGTTTGGCGGTTTATAAGCCTCCAAATAACAAACTAATATAGCATAAAAAAGCCGTTTTGTCAATGGTCGCAAGACAACCTTCCCAATCCGTCATCCTGAACTCGTTTCAGGATCTTGATAAAGTGTATTTTGGCTATATTAAGCCAATTATTAACATTTAAAAACAACTGCAAACCTAGACAGGTGTCTATTGAGATGCCGAACTAAATTCCCGCCAAAGGCGGACGGGCGGCATGACGGAAAGGGCTCATTCCGTCATCATTTATAGGTAATTTAAGAGGCCGCTTGGGCGACCTCTTGGAGGGTGAGTTGGATTGTTTGGCGCCGCTCAGAACGAGGGCGCCATGTAGGTGGACTGGCCGGGAGGTGCGAACGGACCGCCGTAAACGCCGTAGGGCGCATACGGGACGCCGCCCCAGGTGCCGCGACGGTCACGGACCAGGTCGGCTTCCTGGCAGCGGTCGGCCTTGGCCGGGTCGAGCTGTTGCCCGTAGTACTTGGGCCTGCAACCCTTGTTGGGCGTGCCGGTTCCTCCGTAACCGCCCATGGGTCCGCCCCAAGTGCCGCGACGCTCACGCGCCATGATGGCCTCTTCCGAAAGCTCAACCTGGCGGTCGCCGCTCATCTTGCCGATTTCCGCCTGCCGCCGCGAATTCTCGGACGCCTTGGTGTGGTCAACGCTCATGAGACCGTAGTTGGTGTCGTTGAGCACGACCTTCTGCCCGTTGGCGTCCTGTACGATCGAGCGATGGTGCCCGCCGCACGCGACGAACAGAAACGAGGAAACAATCAGAACCAAGGTTGCGATTCGATGCATGACACGCTCCTTTTTTGAGCTTTTTTTGACAGTCCGGTCGAAGAACGATACTTGCGAATATATCATAAATTAGCCTTTTTGTCAAGGCTGACCGGTCGGATGTCGGAGGTCGGAAGTCGGAGGTCAGAGCCGCATCTCGTAATTCGTAATTCCCGGATAATCGTAATTCGTGAAATTAAAAGAACCTCCCCACTCCGTTGCGGAATGAAGAGGTTCTAAGGAAGTTTGCCTACGGACTTTGCATCCGCAGGGCTTTGAAAGGACTAGCGGCCGTAGAAGGCCTCGAACTCGGGGTCCACCTTGAGGGGCGAGACGTTGCAGGGCGCCTCGGTCCGCTTGGCGACACTGCCGCCGACCGAACCTCCGGAACCGCCCTTGCCGGCGCCGCCAGACGAACCGCTGCCGCCGCCCGAACCTCCGGAACCGCCCGTGCCGCCAGTGCCTTCTTCCAGGTGGCGGCAGGCCGGGTCGGTCACGAACCAGAAGTCCGAACCGAGCTTTTCCCAAAACCCGAGCCGCGATGACTTGGACGGGAAGAGCTTGGGCTTTTGGGTTTCGAACACGGTCAACGAACCGTAAACGGACTTGGTCTTGGGCGACCAGTAAGCCCGTTCCGCGCGCTCGTCGTTGCGCATGACCACACGGTAGGGCAAAGGCCCCAGACAAGACTCGGGAATCTTGGCCGTGTGGCGATAGCCGCCGCCGCACTTCTCCGTGTCCTCGACCGAGGTCAGGTAGATGTACGGCGGCAGGCCCGCGACTTGGGCCAGCTTGGGGTCCATGAATTCCACGATGCCCACGGCCTTCTTCTGCGTGCAGAAGTCGAGCTCGCGGGTTTCGGAAGCGATGGAAGGCGAGGCGGGAACCTTGCCCAACACCAGATCCGCGCGCTTGCCGACCTGCAGAGGATCGCGCAGACGCACCGTGTCGCTCATGCACGAAGCCGCTGCCATGCCCAGGCACGTCAACATGGTGACGGCCAGCACGACCTTGCCGCAGATGACCGCGTAAGACAGCCACCGCAGCGGGGTCCTGTAGCCGTGCGCTTCGCCGTGGACGTGCATGGCCGTGTCGTCCAGTTCGGCCGTGGGAGGGCAGGGGTCGCCGGTCTTGGAGGTCAAGAAGGCATAACCCTTGCCCGCGGCCCAAAAGGCCACGGCTGCCACGGCTGCGATCAGCGCGTAACCGAGCGGGCTGTAATGCGTGAGGAACACCAGCCCGTAGCGGAAGTTCTCCACCCAATCGGCGAAGGTCTGGCCTTCGTCCGAAGCGTGCCACGCGGCTCCGATAAGCGTGGCCACCAGCACCCACGGGGGCGCCAGCATGAAGAACAAACGCTTGCCGCGCTTGAGGTACTCCTTGCCCTCGCGCTGGGCCAGAGCGTCCGTGCGGGTGAAGCTCCAAGTGGCCAGGCCCGCGACCGTGATGGTTGCGGCCACGGAGATGGCGATGATGGGATGCGGCATCGTGAAGATGGCCGCGTCGTAGGGCAGGAACGGCAGGAACGCCATGAGCAGCAGCGTGTCGACCAAAGACGCGATGTAATCCTCGTCCCACAGGTCGATGACCCCGCCCAACTCGCCCTGCACGTTTTCCCACGTGATGTTGGGCAACCAGACCAAACCGAGCTTGGCCGCGATGTTGCTCAACACTTCAATGGCGCGCGTGCCCTTGCGGACCACGATCGAGATGACCGCGGCCACCAGGAGGGCGAAGAACCCGTACCACATCTTGCAGATGAATCCGGCGCCGATGAGCCACTGGGCCTGGAAGTACGGCTCGTTGAGCAGAGCGTGCCACTGCGTGGCCATGCCCTCGAACAGGAAGGTCGTACCCACCAGGAACATCCAGGCAAACGGATGACTGCGTCCGGAGATGCTTTGGGGATTGGCGTTGGTCGGTGCCGCGTCCATTCTGACCACGCGCTTTGCTTCAACGCCCAAATCGATCTCATCCGGCGTGAGCGGGAGCGCGTGCCAATGCGCCGCGCCGTAATGGCGGTTCCAGATGGCCAAAGCCAACTGAAGAACCATGACCACGGTCGAGGCCACCAGCGTGAATTTGTACCACGGCGGCAACTGCGAGAAGTCGGCGATGGACATGCCGCGCGTCAGGTACAGGAACGCGATCTGGAAGATCAGGGCCGCGGCTGCGACCCAGAGCTGGAGTTTGACCAGCCCGGACTTGAGCATGATGCACGCTTCGCCGAAGGCGTCAGCGCCGGCATGCATGAAACGCGGCAGGACAGCGAAAGCCGCTTTGACCATGGGCCACTGCGTCGCCAAGACGGCGGCCACGACTACGAATCCTAGAAGATCCATGGCAACTCCTTGAGCTTGCGCGGGCGGCCTTGCGACCGCCCGCATTGGTTGTGGGGTTACTTCTTGCGATCATGACGGGCCTGGAACAGCTTGCGCAGTTGCGGCCTGAGCCGCTCTTTGAGCTGGTCCGGGGTTTCGTCGACCGCGATGTTTCCAGCGGCGTCGGTTTTCGTCTTCACCGCCCCAAGCGACGGGTCCATGAGCCGCGCGACGTATTCGTCGACGGTCTCGGTGGCCCCGAGCTTGGGCAGTTTGGGCTCGTTCTTGCCACCGCCCATGGCGTCACGAATCACGCCCGTGATTTCCGTGATGTCCTTCTTGGCCTTTTCCACTTGCTCCTTGAGCGTGGGCTTGGGCGGCGGAAGGTGGGCGGCCAGCGCGTCATACAGCTCCGCGGCATGCGCCGCGTTGAGCGTATTGTCGTCGCTGTCCGGAGGCGGCGCAGGTATCGGGTCGAGCAGCATGGCTTCGAGCATGTCCATGGCCACTGCCGCGGACGCCGCATCGAAACTCGAGCGGTCGCCCGCTTCGTTCTCCAGCTCGTCGAAGATGTCTTCGGCCGTATCTTTGTTCATACGGTCGTTCGACAGCTTGCCACGAACCAGCTCCCGGGGCAGGTAGTCGCGGAACTTGCGGAACCGTTCGCACGACGCGTCGTCCAGGAAGTGGATGAACGTGTCGTGGTTGCGGCTGATCTTGCACCGCTCCAAGAAAGCGTAGAAATCTTCCTTGTCGTCCACGGGCGCGGGCACGCGGCCCATGTCCATGGCGCTCTTGAGCATGTTGGACGTGACGCGCCCTTGCGAAGCGTGTCGCGCCAAATCCTGGCGCATGGCCGGGGTGAGCAGCGGGAACCAAGTCTGGAACTGCGCTTTGCCGCCCTTGCCCAGGCCGTCGATGACCTTGGCTAGCTGGCATACGCGCTTGTCCGCCTCGTCGCGCGGCACGAACGGATGCAGCATGGCGGCCAAGAGCGGAGCGAAATGGTCCTTGTTCTTGGCGAAGCCGGAACGTCGCGGCTCGTCCAACAGACGCACCCACAGGGTGTAGGTCTGGGTGAGGCGGGCGTCCCAGGATTGCATGACCTCGAGCAGCGTGACCTCGGGCTTGCCCTTGGCCTCGCCGGTCTTGGCCGGCTTGTCCTTGCCGTCGCCCATCTCGGTCTTGAGCTTGGCCGCGAACTCGGCGACCTTGGCCTTCTTGTCCGCTTCGGACAATCCGGCTTCGGTCTCCAAACCCAGGGCATAGTCTCGCACCTTGATGGCGAACCCTTCGACCGCGTTGCGGTCCTTGTCTTCGAGCTTGGTGAACAGCATACCCACCTCGTCGTCCGACAGCTTACCCTTGCCGCCGCTGGCCTTGGCGATGAGGCTTCTCACCACCATGTTGGCCGTGTCGCGCAGCGTAAAAGCGACCATGTCGGCCACCAACGAACTGCCGAACTCGCGAATCCAGCCCGGGCTGCCGCTGAACATGGCGTCCACGGCCGATCTCGTACTGTTGCCGCCGACTCCGCCCTTCTTTCCACGATTATCTGCCATTGGAAACTCCTTACCGAAGTAATCGGTTTTGATGGATTGGTTTGAACAACGAAATTTTGTTGTCTAAGCCGCCAATGCCGGCAGGTTCGCACCTGTCAGATTGACGGGTCAATATAGCACAAAAATGGCATTTTGTCAATCCCCGGCTGACACTTTATATGCGGTTCCTCCGTCGCCTTGGGCCAGTTTTTGATATCTGGCGTCTTTTTCTATCAACTGAGCCAAATCTTGCCATCTGTCCTGATCCACCATCACGTACTTCGCGTCCAATTTGCCGTGCACGAAACCCCACAATTCGTCAGTCGTGGATGACGCGGCTTTGAACACGAAATCTTGGTATTCCAAAGCCATGGTGGACGAGGCTTCGTACAAAAACGTGGCGTCCATGCCCGAGACGTAACGCAAACGGTCGTCTTGGGCGAACAACACCGGGAATTCGTCCCAATTGGAGTGGTACACGCGGTCGCCGGGTTGGGCTTGGGCCGAGATGGCGCGCATGGGCGTTTGGTATTGGTTGTCCATGAAGCGTCCGTTGTTATGCAGCGAATTGTAGCTGGACCACACGTGGTTGAAGATGCAAATTGCGGAACTGAACATGACGGTCGCGGGCAACAAATTGTCGGCGATGAATTTCTTCAAACGACTGATGCGATTCAGTAAGTTGCTTTGGCGGTCTCGCGGTTGCGTGGGCTTATCATCGAACTTGAGTTTGTCGAAAATATGCTCCCAATCCACGAGCTGGGCCAAGTACGCGGTCCAAAGCGCAAGCACGGGTTGGAAATACTCGGCGAAGCGCACGCTCTTTATGGTCATCGCGAACAACGCGGCCAACAACGGGCCTAAAACTATGATGGGACGCATGAAGCCCATCAACTCATCATTTTCATTGTCATCGCGAGGCGATAAGTCGACGCCGGCGCGATCTGCGGATTGTTCGTCGCCGCGGTCGTCCGGCAGATTGCTTCGTCGGACTCGCAATGACGTTTTTCTTGAGAACAACAAACCCGCGACGCACAACAACAGCACGATGCCGAAAATCGAAAACACGCCCACGCCGCCGCCCAAATCCGCCGCGTTCCATTCCATACCCTTGGCCAAACCTTCGGGCGATCCGACGCCGATCTTCAACACCACGGTCCACAAAAAAGTCGCGATTTGCGCGCGTCCCGGGTGAACCAAAATGCCAATTGCTACGCCCAATGCCGTAAAAATCAATTGGGCCCAGCCCGCGTTTTTTATGGCCGATAAGATCTTTTGTTTTTCAATGGCCACGTCAAACGTGAATTTGCCGACCATGAGCAATCCAACGGCGCCGATCAGTATCACCCAACCGCCGTGCAACAAGGAGAACAAGACGCCGCAAACAGACAAACCGAACAAGCTCGAAGCCCGGAGCCCGGAGCCCGACATGACGGACTTTGCCCCTCGGACTATCGGACCGAACCATCGGACCATCGGATTATCGGACCCGGTCTCCGGGCTTCGCGCTCCCGGCTCCGCACTATCGGATCCGGGCTTATACAACAAATAAAGTCCGATGGCCACGAAAAAGACGGCGAGTATGAGCGGCGACGATTTTCCTAGGATGAGGCGCGTGGAAAACGGATCGGAAATGGCCAACAAAAACGCCCAAGCCCAAAAAGGTTTGAGTTTGAGTTTATAAAAAACGATCGTCATGGCCAGCATGGCCAGCACCGCGAAAACCAACGACGAAATCCGCGAACCGTTCTGGATACCCCAATGGTTGACGAACGGCATCTGCAAAACATGCAGCAAATAATGCTGGTCCGCGAAGTTTTTGTCGAGCGTGGTCAGGTCAAGCCACGGAAAAGATTGGATCGGCCCGTTTTTCCAGGTCAGCGACGCCATTTTGGCGTGGTAAAAAGCGTCCGGGTCGGGCAGTCTGTCCCACGGCATCAAAAACGCGAACCAGGCGGTAAAACCAAAAAACAACAAAACGAAAACCAAAATATTATTTATCAATTTGTTGCGTTTCATGCAGTTTACTGTATAAGCAACGTGGAAACATTACAACAAATCCCCGGATGACCGGGGATTTGATGTCTCTCTGCGCAGCGAGAAGCTTACATCGTTACGTTGACCAACGAACCCAGCACGAAAGTGGACAGCGCGAACGCCGCCACCACGATGAGCAAACCGATGACCGCGTTGGTGATCATGGTTTTGGCCTTTTTGGCGCCGTCTTCCGAACCGCCGGAAGT
>JAKLEH010000037.1 GCA_022703155.1 Patescibacteria group bacterium
GAAGTTTTGCGGTGGATTCGGCCCAGGAATGGCTGTGGCTCGTCATGGTCAAACACTCGCTGGACGAAGCCAATAAGCCCAAAGATCCGGCCCAGGTCGTGGCCGCCTCGGCGCGCATGCTCGTGGCGTTCGAGGCTTACGCGCACGGAACCGGCGACGCGGTGGCCGACGCCAAGGCTTATCGCGCGGAAATGCTGGCCAAAATCCAACCCGTGGGCACGGCCCCGCAAGGTGCGGACATCCCTTTATACGAAAACGATTTGGGTTTTTACGCGGCCTACCGCAACGGCAAACATGCGGCCGCCGTGCGCACTAAGGAAGGTTTGGTATTTTACGGCACCGACAGCAGCGTGAAATTGGGCGACTTGGGCATCAAGGTCGACAAACAGTTGTCGGATTATTTCGGCATCGTCTTTCCGCAAAAAACCTAGTCTGCCAGAGCGGTAAGTGATAATCCGTCGTATGTATAGCGGCGGATTTTTTATAAGAAAAACCGTTCCTATGTATTCGGAACGGTTGAGGCGCCTGGGTGAACTTTGTTTTGGGTTCAGGCCTTATGCCAAATCGCGCGCCAGGCCAGGCGGAAGTCGATGTGGCTGAAGAATTTGGCCGTAATCCAGTCCACGGTCCGGTCCAGGATGGGGTGAACGTTCATCCGCGAGACGATGCTGAATACGCCGAGTGCGATCGTGAAAGAGCACATGCCGTCAACGAAACGCAGGTCGCGGATCCAGCCTTGGTGCGTGGGCACGCAAGCTATCAGGGTCAGGCATTGCATGAGCGCCTTGATCTTGCCCACGGACGTGGCTTTTTCGGTGCGCGTATGGGTTTCGTGTTTGGCGATGAGCCAAGCGCCGATACGCCGGCCGTATTTGCCGCATTTGGACAACGCGGCGCCGATGTCGTTGGCATGGCGCACGGCCGTGCCCAACACGTCGACCGCCAAGATGGCGATCGTGAGCCAGAGGTTGGCGGCATGCGCGTAGCCAAAGTACACCAAGGTCGGCGGTGCTGTGCCTTTGTCGGCGATGGGGTCCACGAGTTCGCCCCAAGCCAGTTCGCGCGCCGTGCGGTAGATGCCGTGCTGCGCGTAAATCCTGGCCTGTCGGCCGTCAATCACGTCCCCGACGCATCCGGTAACCACGCCTTGGAAGCCCCAGAAGACGCTGAACATGAAATAGCTGAAGAGGCCTATCCAGTAGAGCGAAAAACGCAGGCCCGTGGTCACGGTCGGCGACCACCAGGTGAAGCGTTTGCCGATGAAAACATATGCCCGTTGGGGGATGGCGAGGAGCGCCACGGAAATCGCGAGCCCCGGGGCGAGCAAGGCCAGCATCTTCAGCTGCCACGGCAAGTCGGAGGCTAGGATTCTTTCCATTGGTTCACCGATTTTTTTTGAACGAACACGCAAAGTGCACGCCCGTCTTACCAGAAAAACGCTTTTGGCACAAGGGTAGCCGGTCGAACGGATTGCCGCTTTAAATCTCAATAAAAAACCGCCAAGCGGCGGTTGCGTCAATATCGTGTGGCGATGTCCAGCGCCTCGCGGATGAAGTCCGCGTAATAGGACGTAGCCGTGGCGACCATGACGTTGCTGCAACGTGAGTTTGGGTCGGTCAGGCGCATGCCCGTGGCCACGCCCAGCACCTGTTGGCCGCTATCCAGCAGGGGACCGCCTGAATCGCCGTAACAACCGTAGGAATCGGCTTGCCATTCGGCCAATGAGAGCGTTATCTCACAGCTCGTGCTGCGGCAGTTGACCATACCCCAAGAGTTCGTGCGTTCCCTGTGGTAGGCGTCTTTGGTCGCGCCGAAGCCGATTAGCCGCACGGCCTCGTGGCTTTGGGCCATGGGTTGGTAGCGTAGCTTGAGCGGCTCGGCCACGGCCGCGGGAATGCGCCGGCTCAAAATAAGGACGGCAATGTCCGTGCCGCAGAGGTTGGTGCGCCCGCTGTCCGGCGTCAGGATCATACGTACGCTTGACGTCTCCGCCAGCTTGTCGTCCAAACGCAAGTCGTGCGCGTCCGTTTTGGTGAAGCTTACCCGGAAGTGCTGGGGTTCGTGGTTTACGCCTAGCGTTTTGGTCAAGCAGCCTTCGCCGTCCGTGAGCGGCGCCACGCAATGGCGTGCCGTGAGAACGGCATTGTCCGCTATCAAGCCGCCTGAACAGACCGTGTGTTTCACCTTGTTTTCGATATGGACCACGCCGCTGGTGTAGTCCGGTTCACGGTCTTGGCTTGAACCGCAACCCAGGGTAAACAACGCGCTGGCAACTAATGTCAAAACGGTTTTCATCCAAACTCCTTGCCATGTTTTGTTGAAGAAAGGACCGTTGAAACTATCACTAAAAGGCCAAAAAGTCAACGGTATGCACGCGCGTTTTTGTCATCTTTTTAACTAAAAATCCCGCTCGCGCGGGATTTTTAGTTCGGTCATTTCTTTTCTTCCAGCGTGACGTCCAGAGTTTTCTCTTGTCCTTTGCTCAGGATTTTGAGCGTGACCTTGTCGCCGACTTTTTTGCGCATGATCAGGCTGGCCAGGTTCTTTTCGGCCGTTATCTTTTGGCCGTCCACTTCGAGCACGATGTCATTCTCCAGGATGCCAACCTTGTCGGCCGGGGAGCCGGGGATGACGGCCAGTTCGCTCGGGTCGGTGCCGCGTTGTACCAGGGCTCCGTGATCCACGCTCAAACCGTTTTTCTTTTTGATGTCTTCGTTGATTAGGATGTAGCGGATGCCTAGGTACGGACGCACGATTTTGCCCGTCTTTTTTACCGAATCCACGATGCTGTTGACGCTGTTGGAACTCAGGGCGAAACCGATGTTTTCAGCGCCTCCGGCCACGGCCACGTCCACGCCCACTACCTCGCCGTTCAGGTTGAGGAGCGGCCCGCCAGAATTGCCCGGATTGATGGCCGCGTCAGTTTGGATAAGCTGGTCCAAGGCCTCGACCCCGCCCACGCCGTCAGCCGCGGTAATGGAGCGCGACAATCCGGAGATGATGCCTACCGAGACCGTGTTGCGGAATTCGGCTAAGGCGTTACCGATGGCGATGGCCGTTTGGCCGACTTCGATCTTGTCCGAATCCGCGAACGTGAGAAACGGATAACCGTCGCCTTCGATTTTAATGATTGCCAAATCCAGCGAGGGGTCGCGCGCCACGACCTTGGCGTCGTGCTTTTTGCCGTCGTTCGTGAACACCGTGTATTCGGCTTGTTCGTCGGCCACCACGTGTTTGTTGGTCACTATGTAGCCGTCGTCCGAGACGAGAAAGCCGGAGCCGCCGCCCACCTCCTGCAACTGCGTGCCTTTTTGCCGCACTTGAGGCACTTGGATATTGCCGAAGAAGCCGTCGCCGAAGTTGCCGAAGAACTGGTTGCCGAACGGATCGGGTACGGTTTGCATGTAACGCTCGTACACGGGCACGTTTTTGGAGATGGCAATGGCCACCACGGCCGGGTTGGCCTTTTTGACCGCGGCCACCACGCGCTCCTCTTGGGTTTGGCCGTTATCGGCGATGACGGGATTGTCGGTCGGCGGGTTCAGGGAGGGCGGTTGCGATCCTTGGTCGGCCGGCGGCAGGCGTAAAAGATTCGCCACCAGTTGCGGCTTGTCTCTGAGCAGATTGGAAATCCCGGCCACGACCAACGCGGCCGTAATCAACGACGAGATGGCGCTCACGGCCACCAGTTTTTTAAAATTCGTGTTTTCCATAGCCAAAGTATTTTAATTAAAATGCAAATTTTTGCTAAGGGAAGGCGTATAAATTACGTATACGCAAAACATAAACGATTTTTTTCACGGCTTGGGAAGCAGATGCGCTTTTTTATATTGAATACCAAGACCCTGATTTCAGCAACCAAAGTCGCTTGTGTCGGCAATGCGCGTCCGCCCTTGTTTAGCCGATGCCCCGCGCGGCGCGGCAGGTCTTGTCGTACAGGTCGCGGAACAGGTTTTTGGGGTCAGTGATCCGTTTGGCCGCGTCGAAATTTTCTTTGTTCCAGATGCCCCAAAATTCCTCGGGAGTATAATAGTTTTCCGCAATCAAGGTCTTTATGCCGTTGATGGACATGGGATCTTCCTCGAACATGCGGTAATAGTTTTTGTGCGGATTGTATTTTGGGGCCGTAGATCGCGATGTCCAAAAACAGCTCATCTGGGTTGCGGTCCATGAATTCTTTGGATATCCAGGCGTATTTTTGGACGCTTATAATCGTAGACCAGCATCCAAGAACGGGCGAGAGCGACGTAAATCGCGCCACTATAGCGAATCTGCCACCGTGTACATGCATTCCCAACTACGCCCAACCTTAATTTGAACGATTGCCGTACGCATGAGAAAATAATTCCTGATAAACTCATGAAAAATCACTACGTTCTTTCGGTCATCAACATACTGACGCTCTGCGTCGTTGTTTTGGCCGTCAGCTCCTACTTCATTTACCATTCGCGCTTTATCGGTTTGGTCGCGATCTTTTTAGGTCTGCTTTGCCTCGCTTCACTCATACCGTTCAGGGTCAAGATCCGTTCCGTATGGGCAGACATCGTTTTTGGAATGATCGATAACGGTATCCTTGCGGTGATGGCGATCTTTGGTGGAGAAATCGGAGGTACGATGGGTGCGGTTATCGGAGGTGTAGTTGGAAACGCGGTTACGGATGGAGTCGCCTGAATCTTTGAGGGTCTGATTGCGGAAAAAGCACGAGCCGCAAGAATCAGCGACAAACGCACGATGCTTGGTTCGGCTGTCGGAAAGATGTCGGGCTGTCTATTGAGCCCTGGCGTTGTTCTGGTAGTTGGTAATCTCTTGGGCGCGTAGGCCCGTTTCCCATTTTCAAACTCGAATGAAAATCATCGTCAAAATCCCGATTGAAGCCAATGCGTTGAACGAAGATGAGATGATAAGCGGCGGTGTACGGCGGTGGATTCCGTAAATCAACCACACGACACTGTTCAGTGCGATGAGGAAAAACGATAATGGAGACAATCCAACAGAAGGCTGCCCGCCAATTAAGGAAAATAACTGCGGGAAAAGCGCAATGGCCGAAACGCCGCTGTTCACCTCTGCGAGATAGTCTATGAAGTGCTTGTGCCGTCCATTATCCAAGAGCCGATGAAATAAAGAGCGCATAGGTTTATTTGTTTTGTTTTTTGAGCGTGAGGCTATAAATGTTCAACAGTTGTTTGCTGACGGTCTTCGACATAAAACCGCGTGCCGTCTCTTGCGCCGCTTCAGCAAGTCGGTGCCGCTTGTCTTTCGCAAGGCTTAAAAGATGCTTGATGGCTTTCTCGCCTTCTTTTTGGGAATGAACCAAAAACCCGTTTTTTCCATTTTGGATGATCTCTGGCGCGATTCCAACCGGATAGGTAACGGGAATCAAACCTTGTGACATGCCCTCGATCAGGCTCAAAGAAAATCCCTCATAGCGGGACGTGATGAGCAAGATACTCCCAGCCTTATCGGCTAAAAGTTCAGGAATGCGGTTTTTCTTGAGGTTGACGTGAAAATGATGGTTTTCAAGGTGGTGATTGCACCAATCAACCAGCGCCTTATTCGTCGTGATGCCAATCGTATGCTTATCGACGGATGGAAAATGCTGGTAGTAGTCGATGAGACGATCTATTCCTTTGAGCTTCAGTGTGAACGCATCAGCGCCGACACGTCCCAAAAAAACCAATTCCGGCTTATCGGAGAGCGTCAAAGGATGTCGATTGAACCAGTAGTCCTCAACCGCGTTTGGTACAACAAAGACCTTTTCAGGTGATACTCCCACATCTAGCAAGTCCCTCTTCACGATTTCAGATGTCGCGATCACCGCTTCGGCTCGAAGGGCGACGAGCTTTTCTATTTCCGCCACGTCTCTCAACGGACGCCGCGTTCGGACGTTCAGTTCATGAATCGCGCCATCGTTTTTTAGCGCCATCCAAATGTCTCGAAGGGACGGTTCGAGGTCTTTTGCCAACGGGACAGACTTCAAGAACCCCCACGATGTAGAGCCAAAATGGCTGACAACAGGGATTGAAAAAGGCAGGTATGCAAGCGGCGTGTATGTCGTCCCTTGGATAAGATCGCATTTCAGTATTTCGTCCTTATGTTCAAGAAGTGAATAAAAGAACAGCACGTTACTGATCCCTTTGAGGTGGTGTGGTGCATCAAGCAACGGATGCTTCGGATAGAAGCTCTTTACGCGCACCCCAGCCTCCCGCAACCGGATTGCCATCAAGTCATTGATGAAATGCGCTCCAGTTCCTAATTTCTTATGGTTATGGATAAAGGCGATTTTCATACGTCGTCAGTTTGGCTTTATCAATCGCATCGCGTCGATGAGATGCTTCTGCCATTCGTGCAAACTCGTGCCGAACACGACACGATACTCGAATTCCTTGTTGTGCTTGCGGAAGTCCTCGAAGCCCACTTCCTTGGCAAAAATCGTATATATCAGAATCAATTATATTCTATAACAACATCCGACCTTTTCCGAGGTCGGATGTTGGTGGGGTGACCAGAGGGAGTTGAACCCTCGCTAGCGGAGCCACAATCCGCTGTTCTACCGTTAAACTATGGCCACCATGGTGTAATCTTCAAACAACAAACAGCAAACTTCAATTTACTGGACCCATTTTGCTGTTTGGGGTTTGTTGTTTGCTGTTTTCCTAACTTGGCTGGATATTTATATCTCAAATTCCTGAGTCTGGCAAGAGTCCTTTTACCCTACAAAAAACCGCCTATTGGCGGCCTTGTGGCGGTTATGCGTTTTCCAGATTGTCTATCATTTTTTCCAATTCCTCATTTTTCCATTCCTTTCCGTATGCGTCCTGCAGCTCGAACCACAAGTCCGCCGTCGCGTCGTCGTCCAACGACTCCTGGAACACGTCTTGTGGATCGCGTGTGCCGATTTCGGAGCGGAGTTCATCGGGCAAATCGCGGTACGACAACTCGGCCAAGCGCTTGAGGCGGAGATATTTTTTCAAATTGGATATCACTTCCGGCAAATGGTCCGGTGGGGTTTGTTCGCGTAATTCTTGGGCTTTGCTGGTGGCGCGGTCTGTCGTCTCTGCGGTAGGCATCCTTTCGAATGGCGATGACATAAGGAAATAGGTTTTTTAATGCGATTTTTTACGTCGCGATTGAGGATAGCATACGGTCGCACGGCGCGTAAGCCAGAAATTTAAAAAAAGTCCCGACGTGGAGTCGGGACGGTCAAGGGACGCGGCCCATGAGCATGTTGGACATGTCCAAGAGGTTGCGGAATTTCGTGACGCCGTCGGACTTGTAGCCGTACATGTCCTGCGGGTCGTAGAGGATTCCGCGGAGTCCGTAGCGTGACGTTTCACGCACCAGACGCAGGTTGTTGTCCACGTGCAGGATGCGGCCGGCCGGCACGCCCGCGCGTTCGATCAGGTCCGCGTACAGTTCG
The DNA here is from genome assembly GCA_022703155.1 of Patescibacteria group bacterium. GTDB lineage: Bacteria > Patescibacteriota > Patescibacteriia > 2-12-FULL-60-25 > 2-12-FULL-60-25 > MWCR01. Next base: position 7,418 of record JAKLEH010000037.1, read on the forward strand.
GGTTTGGAGCGTCCCATCACGCCGCTGTCCAAGATGAACTCGAAGTATTCGTCCAAGCCTAGGGTTCGGAAATTGCGTGCGACTTGCCCGCTCGCATCCGAGGTCACTGACAGCACGAAGCCGTGTTTTTTGAGGCGCGCTAGTGTCTCGACTGCGTCCGGCCCGATCTTGGAGTAGAGCATGCCGTTGACGTTTAGGTCGAAACAACGCTTTACGAAATCGTCGTAGTCGTTGAACTTCGGCAAGTCTTGCGGGTCGCGCTGCAGAATTTGTGCGGCCATGCCGCCAAAATATTGGTGAGCCCAATGGGGCAAGCCGTTGGTGTTTGGCGGGTCGATTGTCCCAAGGTCGGCAAGGGCACGACTTTCCGTATGCATGCATTCGACGGGCGTGACAGGCCGGCCGCAGAATTCGGTCAGCAGTTCGGCCATGCGCACGTCGTCCAAATAGACGAGTACGCCGCCGGCGTCGAAAGAGATGTAGTCGATGAACTCCAAATGGTCTAAAGGGCTGGGCGGCACGGCGGCCTCCTGTGGTTTTGGTTTCGGCGTTCAAATCGTATCTAACACTGCCAATCGTTTGCCGGTCAAGGTCGGACCTCGGCTTGACGGACGCAACTGTCCGCGGCTACTATCGGCTGGTCAAGGAGGATAATCGTGAGAGTCGACACTTCAGCGTACATTTGCGCCGCCAAAAATGCGGTACTCAAGGTCGGGAAGCTGCGCGAAATGGGCAAGAAGAGGGTGGTGTTCACCACCGGCGTGTACGACCTGTACCACACAGGCCACATCCTGTACTTGGAAAACGCCGCCTTGTTGGGCGACGCCCTGGTCGTGGCCGTGGATTCGGACGCCCGCGTGAAGCGGCAAAAGGATCCGCGCAAACCGGTCATGCGGCAGGACGATCGGCTGGTCGCGGTCGCTTCCAACCGGGCCGTGGACTGCGCCTTCATCTTCGAAGACTTCGATGAGGCTTTCCAAGCCGTCAAACCCGAAGTCTGGGTCTACTCGCCGACCAGCGATTTGGGCGAACACGCCCGGCGGTTGGTCATGGCCCAAGCCATCGGAACCGATGTCGTGGCCGTGGAGTCCAAGTCCGCCATCCATACTTCCGGCCTCATCGCCGACATCGTCCGCCGTTTCGGCCCGCCCGTGCCGTGAACCCCTCGCCGTGCTAATATAGACACGGTTTTTTTCTTTAATTTGTAAGATTTGTAAAATTCATAAGATTCATAAGATTTGTGACATTTTGAATCCGGCATGTCGAATATAATATTTTAAATGCCCCCAATCTTATGAATCTTACAAATCTTATGAATTTTATAAATTAACGAAGGCTATGCGCATCCTCGAACCCAAACGCAGCACGTACAAACGCGTTTACCGCGATAAAGGATATTGCGATTTTTGCGATCCGGTCGTGATCAAAGACCAGGAAGTCGTGGTTTTGCGCGGCCAGGAATGGCGGGTGTTGGCGTGCAAGTATCCGTACATGGACGGCAACCTCATGATTTTGCCCAAACGCCACGTGACGCACACGGACAAGTTGAACGCCGCGGAATGGGCTGAGTTCCCCAAAGTCCTGTTGGCCACGCAAAAGTTGCTAGGCGAACTTTTCAAGACCGATTCGTTCAATTTGGCCATGAACCTAGGCCCGTTGTCCGGCGGCTCCGTCCCGCACATCCATTGGATGATCGTGCCGCGGCCCAAAATCGCGAACCTTTCGTGTTTCAACGTCATGCACGATTTTTATCTGGTGCAGATGGATTACAAGCAGTTGTTGAAGAAATTTCGTGCGTTTAAAAAGTGATTGTCTTTTTTTCTCGGTTCGCGTTAACATGTGAGTATGAAAAGAGTCTCTTCGTTCATGCCCAATTGGACAAGCCTTTTACGTTTCATGGTCGACCCGACCGCGGATTGGAAGCCCAAATTGGCCATCGGTTTGGCCGTGTTGTATCTGATTTGGCCTATCGACTTGGTGCCGGATTTGGCGCCCATTTTGGGTTGGCTCGACGACATAGGCATCACCACCTTGGCCGCGGCTTATCTGCTGCATGCGGCCAACCTGTACGCCGCCGACCATCCGCGGTTGGAGCGTAAAGACGAAAATCAGGATAGGGATACGAGCGTCTGATATGTTGTCGTATTTTACAGCCGCGGTATTGGGTTTGGTCGAAGGTTTGACCGAGTTTTTGCCCATCAGTTCCACGGGCCACCTCATTCTGGTCAACCGCTGGTTCACTTTCGGCGAACCGTTCACCAAACTTTTCGACGTGGTCATCCAGGCCGGTGCCATCTTGGCGGTCGTGGTTCTGTTTTGGAAAGATTTATGGCCGCGCCGTTGGAACGTCAAAGAATTGTCTGACAAATGGTCGAGCATTTTAATCGCCTTCGTGCCCACGGCTATAGTCGCGGCGCTGTTCGGCTCGTTGGTGCAGGAGAAATTGTTCTCTCCGCTCGTGGTTGCCGTGGCGTTGATTTTTTACGGCGTCATTTTCATCATTGCCGAAGCTCGCCCTCGACCTGACAGGCCTGATCGCGTTGAACGCGACGACAGGCCAACCCGCATCCATTCTTTGTTGGTCGGTTGCGCGCAAGCCTTGGCTTTGGTCCCCGGCACGTCGCGTTCGGGCGTGAGCATGTTGGCGTTGTTGCTGTTGGGGTATGCGCGACCCGCGGCCGCGCGTTTTTCTTTTTTGTTGGCCGTTCCCACCTTGTTGGCCGCTTCGGTCTATTCGCTGTACAAATATCGCGATCCCTTGGCGCCCGAACAATTGGGTTGGTTGGCCGTGGGTTTTTTGGTTTCGTTCGTCACGGCATACGCGGTCAGCAAGTGGTTCATGGCTTACATCCAAAAGGGAACGTTCACGCTCTTCGGATGGTACCGGATTGCCTTGGGTTTTGTTGTGTTGTCGGCCATGTTTTTGTCTTGAAAGAAAGCCTGAATACAGCTAAAAAATAAAATCCGAATCGCGCCTGTCAGCGGTTGACGAAAACCGCGTTTTGGGTAATGCTCAAACATCCTGCCCCATCTAGGGGATTGGAAGCCCTTTCGACCACTGAAAGAAGTCACAAAAACAACGGAGACAACCCAGGTGCCGGATGCGGCAAACGCTATGCCCGCGCCCCAGCCGGTTACTACCGAAAACCAAACGCCAGCCGTCAATCCGCCTCCGCCGCCCGCGGATACGGAAACGCTGCCCGGCGGAACGGATTCGACCAACCAACCGGACGCAGCGGACAATCCGTTGGGCCAAGCGTTTGGCCATGGCCGCTCGCCGCGGTTCGCCAAATTCGAACAGGCCGATGCGATCGGCCCGCCGACCGTGTTGAGCGCGTTGCCAGCGACCAGAGAAGGTATCGTCGCGGACCCAGCGTCCGCAACCGGTGCCGGCGAGGCACCCATGACCCGCGGTCCTCCTCCGTAGTGACTTCTATCCTCAGTGACAAAACCCTAAAAGACCTCGCTGGCCACCGCAAAACGGTGGCTTTGAGTTTTAAATTGAACGTCAATTTTTAAAAATAAACGTTGGATGGCAAAAAAAACCGCCCAGGGCGGTCATTCAAGAAGTGGAAAGGATTCGGCGGTAATGTTCCCTGACGAGGTCGACGCGTTGCCGTTCGAATTCGTCTTTGGAGAGGTCTCCGCTTTTGCGGCGTGCCAAGAGGCTGCGGAATTCTTCCGTTTCCGAAACTTCGGACATGGCTTGGAGCAATTTGTCGAGTTTGTCTTCCCCTGGTACAGGTGCGAATTCTGTCGGCGTGGCGCCTAAAGCGGCCAATACGGCATTCGGGTCGGTTTTGGTCATGGTTACGCCCGTTGAGGTTGTGAAGGGATTGTTAATCATACTCTTTGGTTCGCTTCTGTCAAGAGGCGTCAGTTGATCTGCTTCGTATGCGAATTATTGGCCCCGTGGTCCTGTTGGCCCGGATTGCCGAATAGAATTTGGGCTTGAGCGTAATGAGATTCTCGGCCAATTTCATGGGGCCGTATATCGCCTCTAAATCTTGCAACGACGGCGAGTGGTTTTTGGCCCAGGCGATGTACATGTTGATGGTGCGTTGCAAATCCTCATTCCACGGCGTATCGAATTGTTTCGCGTAAGTTTGGGCCGCCGCCAGGGCGTGTTTTTGTCTCAATATCAAACACCATTGCGTTGGGTTGCTTTTTGACGCTTTGCACAGTCTCGCTATGTCGTCATCCGTGACCGGGCCTTTTTGGTCGGTCGTAATCAAAGCCAGGAACGATTCATCGAAAGCCGCGATGAGCGCCCGGTCTTCTTCTATGGGGTCCTCAAAAGATTGGACAATTCGCAGGAAGGTCGCTTCCGCGGATTCCGTCCCCGTTGCGAGCAGCAGGCGTCGCTCTAAGGATCGGGAAGAGATGACGTCATCGAGAAGTTCCTGATGTCTATCTCTGATTTTTTCGATTTCCTGTGGACTGATGACCGAGTTTTTTATTTGGTATAGAAATACGGCCAACGTTTGGCCTTGGTCGACGGCCAAGACGACCGCATCCACCGCATAGCGCGCGTCCAACTTATCGTTCATGCCGATGTAGAGTTCCGCGGATTTGGGGAATTCACCCCGCCGGACAGCCGCTTGGAAATCGTTAGGCATGCCGACGTTTATGGCTTCCAGCATGGCCTCTATGCCCGCTTTGAGTTTTTCTTTTTCGCCTTTCCGGATGCGGTCCTGCAGAATGGGGCTCGGCTTGGCGTATTGGGCTTTGGCGTACAAGTTGTCGATTACGCCGGTTAGGTTGGAGCGATGGCGCAACACGCTGCGCACGATGGCGTTTTGGATGGCGCACTCGTCTTCACGGCTATAGCCCCGGTCTTTGCCCAACGTTCCGATTAGCTTATTGACCGCAAATTGAAAATCCATGGTGCCCGTGGCCATTTCCGCCAAAGGCAATTCTTCGGTCTTGTCCTTGCGGCTTCGTGTCTTGGGTTCGAGCACCAGACGAAATTCTGCCCCATTCATCATAATAAGAGGCATTATATCAAATTAGTGTATATAAGCTGAAATTGCAGTCCGGGATTTGGCGTATTAAGCTCGCCGGTATGAAGCCGGAAGAGCTCCAAACGCAAACAGACGAGGAGTTGGTGGCTACGGCGCTCCAAAACCAACAAGCCTTGCTCGTTTTGATTCGCCGCTATGAACCGCGGCTTTTGGCGTACATCAGGCGCATCAGCGGAGTCTCGGTCGAGGACGCGGAAGACATTCTGCAGGATTCGTTCGTGGACGCGTATCGGCATTTGGCCGAGTTCGACAAGTCGTTGAAGTTTTCCAGTTGGATTTACCGCATCGTGCACAACCGCACCGTATCCGCCTACCGCAAGCGCAAAAAGGCATTGGGCGACATGTCGCTGGACGACGCGGACGTGGCTTTTGGACGATTGCTCTCCTCGGACCTGGACACGATGCGCCAAACGGAAAAGTCGTTGACCGCTGAAAAAGTGCGCAAAATTTTGGACGGCTTGCCCGAACGCGACCGTGCGGTGCTCGTTTTGGCCTATCTGGAAGACAAGTCATATGAGGAAATTGGCGACATTTTGCGCTCGCCGCAAGGCACGGTGGCCACTTGGATACATCGGGCCAAGAAAAAGTTTTTGGAGCAAACGCGTAATCAACCAATGATATGACCGTGGCCGATCGCATCGAACAACGGATCCGCGAAGGGTCTTTGCCCAAGCCCATCCCGTCTTGGGCCGTCACCGCCAAACACGTTTGCGTGTGGGGAGGCTTGGGTTTGACCGTGGCCGCGGGCGCGGCTTCCACCGCTGTTTCGTGGTGGCTGATCACCGACCCCAACGGTTTGATCAGGGAGGTGCGCGCTTCGGACTGGGTCCAATCCGCGCTCGATTTGTTGCCCGTGGCTTGGATCGCGCTCAGCGTGGGCGCGGGCCTGTTCGCCTATTGGCTGTTCGCGCACACGCCGCACGGTTATCGCTATCGCCGCACTTTGGTGATCGGTTGTTTGGCCGTGGGCTTATTGGCTTTTGGCGGAGCGTTGTACGCCACGAATCTGGCCGAATCCATCGAGACGGCCGCGGCCCAGCTGCCCGGATACGAAAAGGTCGCCAGTCCGCGCCACCAAGTGCTTTTGAAACCGGAAAGCGGCATGATTTTTGGCCAAGTCGACGACTTCGGGCTCGATGTTTGGCATGTGGTGGACCCGGAAGGCGAGGTTTGGCGCATCACGGTCGTAACTTCCACGAATTTTCCTGGCAACAAACGCGGGCAAAACCAAATCCGCCAGACGGGCTGCGTGCGCGTGTTCGGCGCCATCGACACTTCCACCCACGACGTGCAGGCCCAAGCCGTCAGGCCTTGTCCGCGCGCCGTGCATTTGAACGCGGGCGATTTTAAGCCTAATCCGTCCCGGTGAAAGGACGTTTCCGCCCGTGGCGTATCACATGGCACAGGATAAGCCGGTCGGGGCCCAGCGGCATGTCCTGTAACCTAACGATTGACATTGAACGTGTGATTTATGAATTATA
>JAKLEH010000038.1 GCA_022703155.1 Patescibacteria group bacterium
GATTTGAAACCCGGAACCAATTCGATTCCCGTGTCAGTCAGCAACGGCGTGGCCACCACCACGATAACCATAAACGTCGCTCGCGAAACAGCCGAATCCACGCCGAATGCAAACGTGACCCCGACAACGAAAACCGCCGTCAAAAACCCGACGGTCCAGGCCAAAACCACGAGCCCGACAACCAAGACGGACGCTAACCCTTCGGCCACGCAGCTTAAAGTCGAGTTCGTGGGCGGCGGCGAACTGGCGTTGAACGTAGCGCAAGAGCCCAACGGGGTCACTTTGACCTGGGGCAAAGCCATGGATCCGTTCCAAACTTACGTCATCGTCAAATCCACAGTCGATGCGGCGCCGTATTTCCCAAAACAATTCTGGGTTAAAGCCATCAACGACGTGGACGTCCGCACTTGGCGCGACACGAACGTCGAAGCGCACAAAACCACCTATTACCGCGTTTGCAAAATCAAGCCCGACCAAAGCGTGGCTTGCGGCAACGTGAGTAAAGTAACCCTGCCATAAACCATATGAATAAAAAATATTATTGGCTTTTAGCCGTCCCGGTCGTGGCCCTATTGGTGGTCGTGGGCATCGGCGTTTGGAGGAATTGGTCGCGTACCGGCAAGGAAAACAAACCCGCCGCCAACCAATACAGGGCCGAACAACCCTGGCTTTATCCGGAACAGGAAGTGGACAAAAATTCCGACCAGGCGCGCATGGCCAATTTGAACGCGTCGATAAAAAATTTCCGTGCAGCTACGAGTTTCCGTTCCGTCATCCATCGGCCTTTTGAGGGCAGTCAGCTGACCGCCCAAGTCGAATACGCAAAACCCCTGCGCATGCACGTGCTAATGCAAATCGAAGACAAGAAAGGCAGTACGGAATTGATAATCGTGGGCGAAACGATTTACATGAAGGACGAAAACGGCAATTGGAAAATCGTAAACGACGAAACCGTCCGCCAATTCGGCCGGGATTTTTTCGCCGGCATGTTGGCGACCGAACAAACGCTGACTTCTTTTGGCGTCCCGGAAAACGCTTCGATGACCTACGAACAGAATAGCGACAAGGATTGTTTGGAAGCCAAAACCCAATACCAGGCCGAAGACGGCATGCGCGACATATCTTTTTGTTTCAATGATAAAAACGAATTGGTGTACGTATGGATCCAGGCCAAGGACGGAGACGTCCTGACCGAGTACCAGGACTTCAACCAACTTATAACCGTAGAGCGTCCGCCGTTGCCGCTTTTGGAGCGCCGGTTGGAAATCGTACAATGACAAAACGGGCCAGGGGCCCGTTTTTTTAGGTTGACAAGACGCTTATAACCATCAAAAAAACCAAGTATTTTCAAGTATTTGACGCATATTGGGCCATAGTTTATGCTGTTAGCACTCAATACTCTAGAGTGCCAAATATGATACCTCAAAATTTTACCACCAAAAGCCAAGAGGCTTTGCAGATGGCCCACCGTTTGGCCATGGAAAACGGCCAGCAGGCGTTGGAACCCGTGCATCTAGCCTTGGCCCTGATCGACCAAGAAGGCAGCGCCGTGCCCTCGGTGCTTAAAAAACTCCAAGCCGACATTCCGGCCTTGCGCGGCGGCTTGGATGACCAAGTCCATGCCCTGCCGCGATTGTCCGGCGAGGGCGGCGGCGTGGGGCAGATTTTCTTCACGCAAGATTTGGCCCGCATTCTGGTGCAGGCGGAAAAAGCCGCCCGATTTTTTAAGGACGAATACATTTCCACCGAGCATATGCTCATCGCCTTGGCCGAATCCGCGACCGAAGTCGGCGCTTTGCTTAACCGTTACGGCGTGGCCGTAGACCCGATTCTCAAAGCGTTAAAAGAAGTTCGCGGCACGGCGCGCGTGGATTCGGCCGAACCCGAAGGCAAATACCAGGCGTTGGAAAAATACTCGCGCAACCTGACCGAGTTGGCGCGCCAGGAAAAACTCGACCCGGTCATCGGCCGTGACGAGGAAATCCGCCGCGTCATGCAGGTTTTGACCCGCCGCACCAAAAACAATCCCGTGCTCATCGGCGAGGCCGGCGTGGGCAAAACCGCCATTGTCGAGGGTTTGGCCCAACGCATCATCGCCGGGGACGTGCCTGAATCGCTCAAAAACAAGGAGGTCGCGTCTTTGGATATCGGCGCTTTGGTGGCTGGCACCAAATTCCGCGGCGAATTCGAGGAACGCTTGAAGGCTTTGGTCAAAGAAGTCCAGGATAGCCACGGCAAAGTCATCCTGTTCATCGACGAACTGCACACTTTGGTCGGGGCAGGAGCTTCTGGAGAAGGCGGTTCCATGGACGCTTCCAATTTGTTGAAGCCCGCCTTGGCCCGCGGCGAATTGCGCGCCATCGGCGCCACGACCATCAAGGAATACCGCAAATACATCGAGAAGGACGCCGCCCTGGAGCGCCGGTTCCAGCCGATTTTGGTCGAGGAGCCTAACGAACAAGACGCCACGGCGATCTTGCGCGGTATCAAAGACAAATACGAACTCCACCACGGCGTGCGCATTACGGACGGCGCCTTGGTCGCGGCCGTCAAACTTTCGTCCCGTTACATCAACGACCGCTTTTTGCCGGACAAGGCCGTGGACTTGGTGGACGAAGCGGCTTCGGCCCTGTCCATGCAAATCGGCTCCATGCCCGAAGAACTCGACCGTTTGAAGCGCGAAATGTTGCGTTTGGAAATCGAAAAGCGCTCCCTGGTCAAAGAAGACGACCCGGATGCCAAGGACCGCCTGAAGGTTTTGGACAAGCATCTGGCCGAAGTTGCGGAAAAAGCCCACGAACTCGAGCTTTCGTGGTCCGCGGAAAAGGAAGTGCTGACCAAAATTCAGACCGTCAAGAAAAGCGTGGAAAAACTCAAAAGCGAAGCGGAAATCGCCGAACGCAGCGGCGATCTGGAAAAAGTTTCTGTCATCCGTTACGGAAAAATCCCGGAAAAGGAAAAGGAACTGAAAAAACACGAGTCCACGCTCAAGAACATGCAAGGCAAACGCGGTTTGTTGCGCGACGCCGTGACCGAGGAGGATATCGCGTCCGTGGTTAGCCGTTGGACGCATATTCCCCTTTCGCGCATGCTCGAAACCGAAGCGGCCAAACTGGCCAAGCTGGAGGACGAGTTGGCCAAGCGCGTCGTGGGCCAAAATGAAGCCGTCCATGCCGTGGCCAACGCTTTGCGCCGTTCGCGCGCCGGTTTGTCAGAGCCGCGCCGCCCCATCGGCAGTTTCCTGTTTTTGGGCCCCACTGGCGTGGGCAAGACCGAATTGGCCAAGGCTTTGGCCGCGTCCATGTTTGACGACGAAGAAGCCATCATCCGTTTGGACATGAGCGAATACGGCGAACGGCACACGGTTTCGCGCATGGTCGGTGCGCCTCCGGGCTACATCGGGTACGACGAAGGCGGCCAACTGACAGACGCGGTCCGCAAGCGCCCGTACGCCGTGATTTTGTTGGATGAAATCGAAAAAGCCCACCCCGAAGTGTTCAATTCCCTGCTCCAGGTTTTGGACGACGGACGACTGACCGACGGCAAAGGCCGGACCATAAGTTTCAAAAACACCATCATCATCATGACGTCCAACATAGGTTCGGACACGATTCTTAACCGCGGCCTTAAAGGCGGCCCCATAGGTTTTGCGGACAAATCGACCTCAAAAATCGCTACGGACGAAAACGAAATCCGCGAACGCATCATGGATTTGCTCAAGTCCAGCTTACGGCCGGAATTCCTGAACCGCGTTGACGACATTATCGTATTCCACGCCCTGTCCAAAGACGATTTGGCCAAAATCGTGGACTTGCAGATCCAGGAAGTGGACAAACGCTTGGCGGACCGCAAAATCAAAGTGGAATTCACCAAAGCGTCCAAAACGTTCTTGGCCGACAAAGGTTATGATCCAGCCTACGGCGCGCGCCCGCTTAAACGCGTCATTCAGGATTTGGTGTTGGACGAACTCTCGTTGCAAATCATCGAAGGCAAAATCCAATCCGGCGACAAAATATCGATTGACGCCAAGGACGACAAAATTAAGTTCACGAAAAAGAGGCTGTAAGCCTCTTTTTCGTGAACGGTCGAAAGTCGGATGTCGGAAGTCGAATTATGACGAACGCCAACAGATTCGGTCTACTTAACGGATTTGAATTCTTTGGCGATTTGCGAGTATTTGCTAAGCAGGTATTCCTTGATTTCCGGCACTTCGGAGGCCGAAAGTTCTTTGGTCTTGGAATAATAGGCCAAAAGTTTTTCCACGATTTCGCCGTACCTCTCCTTGGTGAGGTTCTTGGTCTTGTTGAGTTCGGCCGTGAGTTTCTTCTGCAGTTCCATGGCCTTCTTTTCCGCCTGGTGGAGCATCTTCTTGCCCTTGGGCGTATTAAGATAATAAGCCGTGGCCACACCCAAGGCCGCACCTGCCACCAAACCGGCGGCTATCAGGCCTTTTTTGGCGCCGGACGACTTTTTGGCCGGCTTGGAAACTTTCTTCGCGCTTGGCATATGAAAGTTAAGGTTAGAATTACGTCACATGTAACATGTAGCCTGTAACATGTAGCAGGATGCGTGATTTACGTTCCTGTTACATGCTCCATGTTACATGGTGCATGCCTCGAAGATTATATCACAAACTCCGGAGATTTGGTCGATTTTTCTCCGGCCAGTTGTTTTTTGGCTTGGATTTTGCTGGCTTCGACCCCGGGTTGGTCGAAGGCGTTTATGCCGTATATGGCGCCGGCCACGGCCGTGGCGATTTCCATGAACATGACCAGCGCCCCGAATCCGGCTTCGTCGATTTTTTCGAGTTTGAGCTGCCCTACCGGACGGCCGACGTCCACCAAAGCTTGCGCCGTGCCTTGGGCTTCAGCTTTAAGCAGATCCGAGAATTTTTTACCGGCCGCATCGGCCGTGGGTCCGAATTTTTTGGCCGCGCTCGGCACTTTGGACTTTGACCTGAAGTTGTCGACCGTCAAAAAAGTGTAAACTTTGTCGTCCGGGCCGTCTTGGTACAGCTGGAGTTGGGAATGTTGGTCCGTAGGTCCTAGAAACACCACGGGCGTAGGTCCGTCATAATGTTTGCGTCCGTCGCGTTTGACGTTTTTGCCCAAAGATTCGGCCCAAAGTTGGCGCCACCAACGCGCAGACGGCTCCAAAGCCGAGGCGTAAACCAGCATGGTTTGGATTTGGCGTTTGGCCCGATCATGGGCTACGTGCCAAGCCGCAAACCGGTCGATGGCGTGCGACGAGCCGGCGGCCGACATCCAATCGTCGCGCGTCTGCCGCGCGCCGTCGAGAAGTTTTTCTATTTTGATACCGGCCAAAGCCAAAGGGAACAACCCGACCGCCGTCAAAACCGAGAACCTGCCGCCCACGTTGTGGGGCACGGGCAAAATCGCATATCCGGCCTTAAGCGCCAAATCGTGCAAATCGCCCTTGTCCGGGTCCGTGGTGCAAATGACGCGCTCCGCGGCTTTGGTTTTACCCACGGCCTTTTCCAGCCTTTCCAGAGCCGCGAAAAACGCGGCCATGGTTTCGAGCGTGCCGCCGGATTTGCTGATGACGTTAACGGTCGTGTTTTTCCATGGCACGGAATCCAAAACCTCGTCCAAAGCTTCGGGGTCCGTAGTGTCTCCCGCAAACCAAATTTTGACTTTTGGGTCTTTCAAACGCATGGCGGCCAGCGCGGCGCGCGCGCCCAAGTCCGAACCCCCGATGCCCAACACCAGACAATTCTTGATTTTGCCGAAACGTTCAGCCGCTTGTTTGACGGCTTTCAGATGGCCAGCGTCGTCCAGAATGCCGAACCAGCCCTGCTCGCCGCTGGCTTGCCGGGCCATGGCATCGCGTCTCGCTTCCTGAATCTCGTTGGGCGAGACGCGTTGTGCCGCGCTCAAGCTGCCGCGCATGCGGCCGTCTTCGTAACGGATTAAATTGTTGGACATATGTTATTTGGGCAAAGAATTGGCCACATTGCTGTAGGTTTTACAGCTTTCGCCGTCCGCGATGCACACCCTAAAGAAGTATGTGCGTTCCGGAACCAAGCCGCTCCACACGAAAGACCTGGAATCCGGATTTTTAAGGACATGAAAATATTTTGTGGGATAAACCATTTGCTCTTGGCCAGACAACATGACTATGAAGCCATCCGGGGCCTTCAAGCCATTGGTTTTCCAACGGGTGACGATTTCACCTGCATCTTCGCCCGGTTCTGCCGCAATGGTCAAAGTCTGGTCATTGGAAACGAAGCCGTTATCTTCAATTTTCTTTGCGTTTTCGCTCGCCGTTTGGTCAATTTCCGTGGTCGTTCCGATGTCCTGAGTGCTGGTGGCTTGGTCGTTTTGAATTTGAGTCGACGCTACGTCTTTCGTAACGGCCTCGGTGGTAGTGGCGGATTTCTTTTTGGCGCCGGCCGGGCAATCGCCGTTGTAATGAGCCCAAACCTCACATGTGATATTGGAAGGCAGGGTGCAATAGCCTTCGGTGGACCCGCTAAAAGATTTGCTCATGGTGAATTTTCCTCCCTGTTCCAAGCAATATACCGTCGCCGGGTTGGAGAGCGCCGTATCCTGCGCCATTTTGTCTTGGTTGGCCAACGGATCCGCGACCACGGTTTGGGTCGTGGTTGGCGTCTGCGGAGCGACGTTTTGCGTGGCTTTGCCGCAACCGACCATGAACATCGAGCTTAAGGCCAAATAACATCCGGCCAATATCGGTGTGGTTTTCATGCGTCCGATTGTAGCATATGAAAAATCTTTTCGGTATATAAAAACCACCTTTTGGGTCAGGTGGCTTGAGAAGCGGTCATGTTAGCGAACAGTCCTCGTTCGCGGGCCTCCTGGTAGCGTTGTTGGATTGGCGCGACGGTGGCCGGATCGCGTCCTAAGGATTGGGCCAACTTAACCGATAAGCCCAATATTCTGTCCTTGTTATCGCCGAACTGCATCCAGGCGTATTCGCTCAAACATTGCTCGACATACTTGTCCCCCATCTCGCAACCGAGGTAGCGGCCTGACACGTCCCTCGTCGGACGACGCTCCATGGTTGGCACGAAGCGCCTGTAGCCGACCACGCAGCTGACAAAGAACTCTTTGGGAACGGTGAACGGCCCGTCGGTCGTTTCCAGGACTTCGAATTTTGTCCCGACTTCGACGTAGCGCTGGCAGCTCAAGGCCAAGGTCCCTTCAATCGGATTGATGATGGGAACGGTTGGCGGCACCACCAGACAAAACGCCCGGCCTTTGCGCGAATCCGTATCCCACATGTCGAAGTAGGCGTATTCGCCGGTCGCGGCTTTGATTTTTTGGACCATTTCTTCCAAAAAACGTTTGGCCATGGCGATGGACTCAAAAACCCTGAGATCGCTGCGGTCGTCAAGGCAATTCGCCAAGCCAAAATCCAACGCCGGTTCGCCGGTCGTTTTGCCGGCCAAAACAGCCTCCCTCAAAGCGGTCAAATTCTCTATGCACGAACGTTTTTCCGCTTCATGCCGCGCCATCATCTTCTTCTGCCTAATGTTAAGCGCGCACCACTTGAGCAGCGTTTTGCCGGCCATCGCGATTTTCCTGTCAAAGGTCCGGATAGAGGTTACATATTCACGATGAATCGCGCAAATACAAAAAACCCCCACGGTTTTTGACCGTAGGGGCATGGCTCCGGGGCAGGGATTCGAACCCCAATAAGCAGATTCAGAGTCTGCTGTCCTACCATTAGACGACCCCGGAATGAACGACGCCCAACAATTTATCAAGTTCCTTCCTACCCTGTCCAGACTTTAAATATTTTTCGCGCCTCATTGCCTCTGACCTAGTCTCAAAGCTTTCCGAATGCGCCAGCTTCCATGGCCTTCTTCCTGACGTGTATCTGCACTTTCCGCGGTTATGTTCGTCAATTCGTTTCGACACATCGTCGGTGCTGCCCACGTAACGATTGCCGTGCGTGAAGCTGACCAAGACGTAAATATAGAACATATAGCGTTGGGATTCCTCGCCGGAGGCGAGTGCGCTTCTGGCGCAGAACCCCAATAAGCAGATTCAGAGTCTGCTGTCTCTCAGATGCGCCTCTGGCGCGCTACCATTAGACGACCCCGGAATGAACTCGTGGCACGATGATAATCGACTTTTTAGCCTTGGTCAAGTCGCGACCTGACCTCCAAAGGCGTCCATCAGACGGCTCATGGTGCTGGGCGCGGCAGTTGTAGTTTCGGCCGCATCTTTGCCTTCGGTGCCGTCGATTATCAGATTCGGAACGCCCAACGCTTTACGCAAAGCGTCTTCGACCAATTGTTTGTTTTTGACATTGCCGATGATCGTTTGCTTGTGGTACGGGTACTGAAACCGCAACACGACCCGGTTTCCCACCACCTCGAGAGGTTTGCATAACTTCAAGATGAACAGCAAGGATTTGTTGTTTTCCAAAGAATCCAAAAACGGTTGCCATTTGATGAGGATTTGGTCCAAGGAACAGACGGGCGCCGCGTCATTCTTGGGTTGGTCTTTTGCCAACGCTGAAGGGTCGGGTTTCGTCGCTTGAATCGGAGGGTTGGATTTTGGCTGTTCGGGTTTGGAGGTGGCCGACGGAGGTTTCCGATCTGAATCCTGGTTGGAATTTTTGTTGGTCTGTACCGATCCGACCGCTGTCTGCCCCGTTCGGGCAGCCATGCCTTCGCAAGCCGCCGCCAACGCCAATTCCATGGCAAATCGCGGGTCCAAGCCGTGTTTGGCTTCGCGCCGCCGCTCCATGAAAACCAAAGCCAAATTCACCAATTCGGTCTTGTCAAAACCTCCGACCAAGCCCGCCAATATCTTTTGTCCCGCGTCGCCTTTTTCCAAAGTCATTTTTTCCTTGGCCGAAGACGACGCCAACATGAGCTTCCTGGTGGCCGCGACCAAATCGTCGAACAAAGGCATGAGGGCCACCCCGTCCTGTTCATACCCGGCTATAAGCTCGAGCGCCTTGGCCGTGTCGCGTTCGTGTGCCGCGGCCAGCAATTGCGCCGCTTGGGGCAGGCGCGACGGGGGCAGCACCAGAGACGCCACGTCTTCGGTGATGTCTTTTTCCCCCAAGCCCATCAGTTGACCCAAAAGGTTTTCCGCATCGCGCAGACACCCTTCGGATCTGTCCGCGACATTGGTCAAAACCGCTTTGTCGACTTTGATGCCTTCGGTTTTTGCCAGTTCGGCCAACCGTATGACGATGTTTTCCTCGGACACGCGCATGAAATCGAATTTTTGGCAGCGCGAGACTATGGTCGCCGGCACTTTGTGTTTTTCCGTGGTCGCGAAAATGAAAATGGTGTAGGCCGGAGGTTCTTCGATGGTTTTAAGCAAGGCGTTCCAAGCCTGGGCCGAAAGCATATGCGCTTCGTCAACTACATACACCTTGTATTTCAAAGCCGCGGGCACAAACCTGACGTGTTCGATGATGGCTTCACGCACGTTGTCCACGCCCGTATGCGAAGCCGCGTCCATCTCGATGATGTCGATGGCTTGGCCGTTGGCGATGCGTTCGCAGGCCTCACATTTAAGACACGGTTCACCAGCTTTGGGCTTTAAACAATTCACGGCTTTAGCGAAAATGCGCGCGGCCGTGGTCTTGCCCACGCCCCTGGGTCCGGAAAAAAGATAGGCATGGCCCAATTTCCCCTGCTCCACTTCCCGGCACAGTGTTTTCGTGACCCGCTCTTGCCCGGCCACGTCCCCAAACGTCTGCGGGCGGTATTTCCGACTCAGATTGGTCATACGGGCAATAGGGTACTACGCGATTCTTTAACGGGCAATCTAATTTAAAAATTTATAAGATTCATAAGATTAGGGGCATTTAAAAAAATATTAAATTTATGGAATTTATGCACCTTTCCCAAAATTTTATGAATCTTACAAATCTTATAAATTTTATGAATTAAAAAATGGGCCTAAGCCCATTTTTTCAGTCTCGTTTGATGATGTTTTCTATGGCCGCCCATTTGGACGGGGCCGATTTGGGTATCATAATGACCACGTCGTCTCCGGCGCCGCCTTTAAAATACGTGACCGAGGCCGTCAAAACGCTGTACTTTTTGCCTTCGGCTACCACGCGCCAATCGGCCGTGATTTCGTCGCGCGTCAGTACGCCCATGATTCTCTGGCGTTCGATGGGGCCGATTTGCTTGTACACGAAGCTGCCGTTGGGCTGAATGGTCAATTTCATGATGTCGCCCTCGACGAGTTTGGACTTGGAGGCGTAATTAGGCGGTACCATATACAGCCTGCCGTCCGAACCGATCATGTTTTGTCCGTCAAACACGCCTTCGACAATCTTGCCTTCATTGGCCGGATGCATGACTTCGCCTTCGGCGGTTTGGGCGCTACGCAACAATTCCTGCATGTCCGCAGGTTCGGCTTCGCTGACCAACAAACGTTCAAGATTCATCAACTCGTTTTTGAGGTTGATGATCATTTTTTGGGCCAGGGCTATTTTAGTCTCGAAGGCGTTCAGGAGAGCGCGTTCTTCTTCCGAACCGCCATCCGAGATATAGCCTGGTTTAACCAATTCGGGTGGTTCGACGATCTCTGGCAAGTCGTCTTGACCCGTGTTTTTTGCCTTAGTGGTGGGCATATTTGTTTTTTATGTGCGCCCCAATGGATTAGCTGCAATTTTATCCACACCCTATACTTACCTAACATCAGTTTACGCGCGGACAACTAAAAGTCAAATTCCCTGTCCCCGTTTCCTCCGCCCTCACCCCCAGCCATCTCCTGTTCTAAAGCCATGCCTCGTTCGATGACTTCCGCTTCCACCAATTCGCGTTTGCGTCCGTATTTGTACCGCGACAGCTCTTTTACCATGTTGGCCAATTCTTTATTGCCCGGCGGAGCCATGACCGGCTTCATGTTGAAAGGCTTGCTGGCCGTATTGTCTATGAGCAGCTTGATGTTGACCGTAAACGCTTCGGTGTTGAGGAGGTCGAATTTGGTGAATATCGGGGCGAATTCTTTTTCCAGAAATTCGGCGTCGTCCGCGCCGATGCGGAAAGCGATCATGGTGCCTACGTTGCCGAAGATGGCGTCGCGGATTTGCGTGTCCCCGCCTTTGCGCGTCAATTGTCCGATGAATTGGTGGGCGATAATGAGGTTTAAGCCGTATTTGCGGGCTTCGGACAAAATTGCGGAAATGGAATCAGTCAAAAAGTTCTGGAATTCATCGATGTACAGGTAAAAATCCTTGCGTTTGGACGGGTCCATGTCGCCACGCGACAACGCGGCCATCAGAATCTTGCCGATGACGATCATGCCGATGAGATAGGCCGAAATATCGCCCAGTTTGCCCTTGTTCAATCCGCAAAACAACAATTTGCCCTCATCCATGACCTGCCTAAAGTTGAAAGCGCTTTTTTGCTGCGCGATGACCGGCCGCAAAAAGTCATTGGCCACAAACGGCGTCAATTTGGAAGTGATGTAAGGCACCATGTTGGCCAGCGAAGCTTCACCCCCGGCTTTTTGCGCCTCTTTGGTCCAGAAATCGCGTACCGTCGGCGTCTTGCATTTGCTGATTTTGAAATTGCGGTATTGTTCGTCGGCCAAGACGCGCGGCACGTCCAACAGCGTCGAGCCGGATTCCGGATGGTCCATGATCAAGCCCATGGCGTTGCGCATGTACTGTTCGAACATCGGACCGCCCGTGGATTTGAGGTCGTACAACTGGTCGAAGATTTTGAGCATCTCTTCGGTCGCGAACGTTTTTTGGTACGGATACTGCGGATCGTACTCCAGCATGTTCAAGCCTATGGGACGCTCATAGTCCGCCGGATTGAAGAAAATCACGTCTTCGGCGCGTTCCTTGGGCACGAATTCCAAACACTCTTCGGCCAAGTCGCCGTGCGGATCGATGACGCACACGCCCTTACCGGCCGCGATATCTTGCTTGATGAGCGACTTTTGAAGCACGGATTTACCGCCGCCCGATTTGCCGATGATGTACATGTGGCGGCGCCGGTCCGCGTCCTTCATCCTGATTTCGTAAGTATGGCCGCGATATTCGGACAGGCCAAGCAGCAAACCTTCGCGCGGCAAATTCGACGGCGGCAGGGCTTTGCGCGACAGCAGCCAATCGATTTTTGGCGTTTCGGTCGAGGAGAGCGGCAAGTGGTACACCGAAGCAATCTCTTCGCTGTTCAACACCATCGAATAACGCGGGTCGAAATGGCGGTGGATGAAAAAAGATATGGCCTGCTCTTGGTTCCTCGGGGTGACGACGCTTAAGGAATTGCCGAATTCGGCGACGCTGTATTGTCCGAACGCGTTCAGGATGTCGTCCATGTAGCGTTTGGCCGTCATGTACTGGTCCGAACACGTGACCACGCGCAAATTGACGTCCAAGCCCAACTTCGAAGCCTTTTCCTCAAAGCCTTTGACCATTTCTTCCTCCATGGGCGTCAAACGGTAACCTTCTTTGTTCTGGTCGCTTTCTTTGGGACCCCGCAAAAACAAAAGCGTCTCTTT
>JAKLEH010000039.1 GCA_022703155.1 Patescibacteria group bacterium
TGACCACCCAAGGCGACCACTTCCACGAATAGTCCTTGGTTTGGGTGATGGTTTGAGGCTTGCCGTTGTAAATGGACATGGCCCGCGCCAAGAAAGTGTGCGTTTCTTGCGCCTTGCGGAAATAACCCGGATGCGCCGGATCCGTATCCAAGACGTTGATGGTATTGATGCGGCAGATGTCGGCGCCGGTTTCGAAATACCAGGAATACTTCCAACCCGCGGCCATGGCCGGGTCCGCGCCGATGTCGTTTTTGGCCACCACGCCGCCCTCGGTCCGGATGCCGTCCTTCTTGTTGTCGTCCGACGGCATACCCGCGTTGGCGTCGCCCACGAACCTCACGATGTAGCGCGTATTGGCGTCCAACGCCGCGTCCAAACTGTAGGCGAATTCTTTTTTGGAGCTGCCGACCGCGCTCAAAGACCCGGAAACCATCTGTTTGCACCAAACGGCGTACGTGGGTTCGCCCGTGAGCCAAGCCCAGAATTTTTTCCATTGGAACGCCAGCCACTGCCAAGCGCCTTGGGGTTGGTCGTCCACGGCCAACGGCGTGGTGCCGTCCGGACACGAAGCTTGGTTGACCAATTCCTTGGCCACCACGAAATTTCCCACCACCGAGCCCACGTCCATGTCTTGGTCGAACGTGGCGCCGATCAAAGCGTTGCGGCACACGCCCGTACCCGTGGGTTTGACCGACGACTGGACCATGACCGGTCGCGGCGCGCAACAACTCTTGTCGTCCAAACCGTAAGCGATGCCGTTCTGGGTAAAATCGCACTCGGCTTCCTTAGTGTGTCCGCAGGATACGCCGAACGTGGCGTTGCCCGTGGTTTGTATATAGGTGGCGTTGACCTTGGTGCTGACGATGTTGTCCGCGTCCGGCGTGCCGTTGCCCAAAATTTCGGCCAAAGCCACGCCGTCCACCTGGCCGTCACCGCTGCCCGTCAGCATGCCCTCGGCCGGATCGCTATTGGACGGGGCTTTGACTTCGCATTGTTCGCCGGTCCCGACTTTGCCGTCGCCGCAAAAACTCGGCGTCTTGTACAGCCAAGAAGATCCTTCCTTCAAGCATATTTGGCTGCAGCCGTCGCCGTCGATGTTGATGCCGTCGTCGCAATCCTCTTTGGACGCGCCCGTGGCCGCATCCAAATCGATTACGCCGTTGCCGCAACAGTTCTTGTCGGTTTTTTTGACGCAGGCGGCCAAGCCTTGGCGCAAGCACGTGGTCGAATCGCACCAATCAGGAGTCTTGGTCGGCAAGCCGTTCATGTCGAGCGGCGCTTCGCAGGTTTCTCCGTCCTCCAGAATTCCGTTGCCGCACACCGCGATGACCGAAGGTTTGGAACCCACGTGCAGACAATTGGCCGAACAGCCGCCCTTGCCGTTGTCCGCGCCTTGATCGCAATCTTCGCCCAAGCCCAAATCCAAATTGCCGCACGTCGTCCCTGGAACCGACGCCGAGCCCAAATGTTTGCAGCCCGCGGAACAACCCTGCCAATCGCGCACCGCGCACGTTCCGCCGGCGTCCGCGCACGCCTGGGTCGCGGCCGACGTATCGCACGGCGAACCCACCGGATAGGTCGAGGTGGCGGACAAATCAAAACAGCGCCGTCCGGGATCGCACATTTCGCCTTGGGTGGTATCGATCTTAAAATTTCCGCACGTGCCCGGGGTTTGCGCATCGACCGAAGCCGTGGGCAGCCACAGGCAATCCTTGCCGCACAAGCCGCCGCCGTCGCATTGTTCGCCGGCCCCGGATTTGATGGCCATGGCCTTGCATTTGGACCCGGCCGGCGTCGTGTCGTTCACGCAGTAATTGCCGTCCGTGGTTTCCACGATGCCGTTGCCGCATTTGGCCACGTTACCGTAAACGCCTTGCGCGCCCGCGGCTTTGCATTTGGCCGTACAACCGGCCGGCAACGTGCCGTTGGCGTCGATGTCCCCCAAAACGAACTTGGCTATCTTCAAATCGTCGATGGACCAGGTGAAACCTTTGTCATCGAGCAACGTTTGGCCGATGGCGCCGCATTCGTCCGGCACGCTTATGATGGCCGTGGAGAATAACTCACGGTCGCCGATGACCGGTTTGATGGATTTTTCGGGCAAAACGTTGACGCGGTCCGGTTTGCACACGTCATTGGTCGGACGGATGCGGAATTTCCATTCCGTGTTTTGTGCCATGAGCACGCCCGCCTTGCTGGCGATGGAATTGTCCGGATTGCCGCCAATCAGCCGCATGACGTAAAACTTGCCGGGCACGAAAGAGATTTGCGGATCAAGCCGCCAGAAAGCGTCGGCATATTCGCTGCTTTGGTATTGGGCCAGAACCGACTTGTGAGGCGAGATTTTAACGGGAATCGAATGCTTGTCGTCTTGCAGTTCGGGCAGACAATTTTCGTTGTCGCAGACGTACATTTTGACCGTTTTGTCGTTCAACGACGTGTCTTTGATGGGCGTATTGAACTGCAGCCACGCCCAAATGTTGCTGCACGCGGCTTGGCAATTGGGGAATTTGTCCACCAACTTGGGTTTGATGAAACGGATGGACAGGTTGCCCAAACCCTTGATTTCTGGCTTGCCCGTCAAATTGGCCACCACGTCCACGGGCGGCGCGATAGCTTCTTGTCCGCCGGCGATGGCCACGTTTTCGCAGGTATGTTGGTTGACGTTGGCGATCATGGCCTTGGTGGCGTTGGGGCCGGCCGTGCTCCAGTCAACGGACAAGCCGCCGCACGTCAACAGGCTGCACATGTTGCCTTTGGGCACGGGAATGGCTTCGTACGGCACCTGTTCTTGACCTTCGGCTTCCTTGAACCATGGGTTCATGATGAAACTGCCCACTTCGCACGGTTCCTTGTCGGCGCGCGTCCGGAATTTGAAACAATCGCCCAAACCCGTGGCTTCAGGGCAACCCGCGGTCTTTTCCTGCATGTAATCGCCGTAAGCCATGTCCGCGCTATGCACTTTGTTGGTGATGTAAACGTAATACAAAGTGCCCGTGGCCATGTCGTTCACGGGTTCGAACGTCACATACGACATCTTGTTGGGATCCTGGCCCAACACGGCCATCTTGAGGTTGGTGATGGGTTGCTCAACCCGATCCGCGGGCTTCTCGCACGGGTCCGCTCCCTTGCCTTGGCATTTTATGAGCTTGAACAGCTTGCTGGCGTCGAACGGATCGTTTTGCGAGGGCCAACGGATGGTTGGCGTGAACAGTATGGCAATCTTGGGTTTGGGTTGCACGCAAATCTGGTCGCCGCTGGTCCATTCCGTGGACGGCGAAGGCGACGGGCCTTGGGGCGGTTGCGTCTGTTGTTTGGTGTCGCAAAAATGCACGACCGTGGGGGCCGTAGGCACCACGCCCGTGGACAACTGCCATGAGTACATGGCCGCGAACGGTTTGGCCGCGCATTGTTCCTTGGGTTTGCACGTACCGTCGCCGCAGCACACGTTGGTGGCCGTACAAATCTCCGGCTTGTCGTTGCAGTTGGCCACCATGAACTGCATGGGGTTTGAACTGGCGTTGCCCAACTGCAGATAAACGCCGCCCGTGACCGCGCCGCTCGGCGCTTGCGCCAACACGTGGGCCGGCGTCCAATCCTTGGTCTTGGTCGCGTTGACTTTGGTTTGGAACGTCACCACGTTGCCCGGACCCGGAGCGCCCAAAAACTCGCCGGACAAGGTCACGTACGTGCCCACCGGACCGGACACCGGATTGATGGAACACACGCCCGGCCCCGGAGCGCCGTCCGTGTACTTGAAATCCACGAAGTTGGAATACGCCCCGTCCTTGCGTTGCATGCGCACTTCGAATTGCGCGGGTTTGGTGACGTTTGAGTCGATATCGGACGGCACCTTGATGACGATGTTGTTGTCTTGCCACCAACCGCCGGAGCATTCGTTGGGAAACAGCGCGTCGCCCTTGTAAGCCTTGGAAGTGGCCTTGTCCACGAAGAACACCAAATTCGGTTCGGTGCCAAAATCCTTGCCCGTCAAAGTCACGTATTGACCTTTGGGTCCGGCGTTGGGCGTAATGAAAGTGATGACCGGCGCGGTTTTGCCCGCGGCCGGCGCGTCGACCGTGAACGGCACGGGATTGGACGAAGTGCCGTTCGAATGGATCAACGCCACCGAATACGAACCCGGGGACAGTACGGGCACCATCACTTTTTGCACGAGGGCGTTGGTCCAAGCGCCGTTGATTTGGGCCAAGGAGTTGGCGCCGAATTTTATCGAACCTTTGGTGGCGCCAAAATTGGTGCCCGCGAATTCCGTGTTCGAACCCGGTTGGCCATGGTCCGGATTGACGCCGCACAAACCCGGTTTTTCTTCGGTGGTAAATTTATATGAATATTTGGGACCTCGTTCGTCATCCGTGGTGTCGAACAGTTTGCTGTTGTCGTTGTCCAAACGGATAGGCCCGCTGCCCGCGCCTTCCGGCGCTTCGACCAGTGCGTAATTGTCGGTCCAAGTCTTGCCGCCCATGCTCAAGCACGCGGCCGGCGCTTTGGCCACTACGGCCGGCGGCCCCATGAACGTGACCGTGCCCGAATCACCGAAGTTGCCGCCGTAAATCGCCACGTACGTGCCGGCCTTGCCCGAGAGCGGCGCCACGCCCGTGATGATGGGTTGTTCCACGCACTTGCCCGCTATGCACACGCCCGAAGCGCAATCCGTGTTTTGGGTGCACGGTCCGCCCACGCACGCCATGCAATCCACGCCTCCGCAATCCGTGTCCACTTCGTCCGCGTCCTTGACCTTGTTGACGCAATGCTTGGCCACCACCACCACGTTGGCCGTTTTTTCGCCCGTATTTGTATCCACGTCGTCGGCCGTGGTCTTGATGGCGTAAGTTTGTTTTTTGACCAAACCGTTCGTGTCCCAGGAGGTGACGGCCGTGTAATCCTTAGGCGTAGGCTTGAGGTTGGGCGCGTCGATCTGCGGATCGAACCGCGAGGCGTCGCCGTCTTGGAACCACTTCAGCAAAGCCACGCCGTTGTTGTCCGTGGCGTGCGTCCCGACTTCTATCGCCGAGTCAACGCCCACGTTCTTGCCGTCCCAAATGGTAGTGAACTCAAGGGCCGGGGCTTGCGTGTCTATATTGTGGCCAGAGGTGAACTTGAAGGAACACGGGCTGAAGTTGTTGCACTTTATTTGCACGTTGTTGGCGCTCCTGAAAGTGCCGGGCACGGTGACGGTGTATTCGGTGTCAAAAGCCACGCAATTTTTCGATGGGACGCCGGGACACGGGTCTGATGGTTTGAATTTGAAGACCTTGGGCGACTCCACGGACCATGCGCCGTTGACGTTCGGAGATATGGTCACTTTGGAGAGCTCGGTCAGGTTTACGTTTTGGCTGAAGGCGACCGTGATTTCTATGTTGGGCAAATCCAAAGCCCCGTCCGGACCGTGTCCGCTCAAAACGAAATCCGATAACGCGCCAGGCGGCAACCCCCCGCCCGGTCCGCCTCCGCCTCCGCCGCCCAACCCGCCCTCGCCGCCCGTGGCGTTCAGCAAAGCGTTGATTACATAATACGCGATGGCCCAAGACGCCAAGATGATGACCAGGCCGATGACGCCGTTGCGAATCCAGGATTTGGCCTTATCGACTTTGGACGGGTCGCCGCCCGCGGTCATCCATAAGAATCCGGCGTACAAGATGATGCCCAAAAACACGATGCCCAAAAAACCCAGCGCCACGTTGATGATGCGCGCCGCGATGATGCGCGGATCCGTGGCCGTCAGCGCGATGGATTCGTTGATGGCGTTTAGGTTTTGCGTGATCTGCGCCTGGGCTCCGTGGGCCAAAAACGCACCCGCCAAGAGGCTGGTTCCGATGGCCAAGACGGCCAACAATTTGCGGGTGGTCATGCGGTTTTATTCGGGTTTGGGCAACCACGCGTCCGACTTCCAACAATCCACGGACTTCTGGGCTTCGTTGCACAGGTTGGGCGTGCCTTCCTTGACGCTGCCCGTGTTCTGCAAATCCGAAGACGCGGGATTGAAGCAATTCTGGTACACGTCCATAATCTTATGCCGCAAAACCGGCGCGTAAATGTTGAGCGAGCCCCAAACGTCGTTGTTCTTGGGCATGTCTGACGGCAGGAACGGCCGGTGGTAGATGGTCATCTTGGTGCGCGAGAGTTCTTCGCCAAAACTCGCTTCTTCGTCCTTGGCGTTCAACTGGATGGCCTTGGTGTACCACGACCAAGTGTTGGGATCGCTTTCCTTAGGGCCTTTGGCGCGCATCTGCACGCTCGCGTTGTCGAGCGACGACATGAGCAGCAGCGAATCCTTTTGCCACGTCACGTCCACGTTTTTGTCGAGCGCCACTTCGCCCCGAACCTTGCCCGGATTGACCTCCGGGTCCGTGGCGCCGATGACCGGCGATGAAATGCGGATTTCTTCCGACGTCTTGAAGCCGAATTTGACGTTGTCCTGGTCCGGGCCCACGGCCGTGCTGTTGCGGTCGCCGTCCAACGAATTGCCGGCCATGTCCACGGCGCCGTCAAAGCCGAATGGCCCGGCTTCGGCCGCTTGCGGCGGATTGTCGGTGACTTGGGCCGCCCGGACCGTCATGGCCATGGTGGTGCTGGCCGGGAAGCAGTACATCTTCATGAGGCAGGAGTTGGTGCCGCATTCGTCCGTGGTCGCGAACTCGGCCGTGCGGTAACCGTTGGACACGCGCCATTCGCCGTCCACGATCTTGACCGTCTTGCCGTCGTCGGATTGGGCCAACAGGTTTTGGAAATTGGAGGGCGCGCCTTCCTTATAGAAACCGCTGACGCTGATGGGCAGCATGGGTTCGGAAAAATTTATTTGCGTGACCACGTTGCGCGCCCAAATGCCGGGCGTGGGAAAATAATTCAGGACTTGCGGCGGCGTGTTGTCGATCTTGGTGGACACTTGGAAGCTCCACGAATAACCGCTCTTGAAATCCCCGCACATGGCCGTGCCCGATGCGTTCTTGATGCCGCCGTCCAATGCGATTTCGTAATACACGGGCTGCTGCGCGTTGCCCAACGGCTCATTGGGTTTGATGACCACGATCTTGCCGTTGGCCGAAACCATGACCCGCGCCTTGTTGGGCGCCAAATTGTCTTTGGGGTTGTTGAGCGGATGGATCTTGACCATGTCCGCGTTCAAGTCCGTGACCGTGGGCGTGGATTCGCTCCAGCCGTTGATGAACGAGGCTTTGTCCACGGCTTCGGAGAAGGTGATGGCGATGGCCGTGTTGCGTGGCACGTCCTTTTGGCCGGGTTCGGGATAGTGGTACACGATGCCGCTCTGGCCCAAACAACCGGAATTGCCCCATTGTCCGAATCCGCCCTGGGTCGTTGCGCCGCCGCCGAACAAACCCGTACCCGTGACCGCGCCCGCGAGCATGCTCAAAATCCAGTTGGTGATGGCGAACGAAGCCGCGATGATGATGAGGCCGATGATGGCGTTGCGGATGCGGGTGACTGCCTTCTTGACCTTTTCGCCGTCGCCGCCCGCGGTCATGTATTCGTAACCCGCGTAAATCAGGATGACGAGCAGGATGACGCCCACGAAACCCAACGCGATGTTGATGATGCGTCCGATGATGGTGACCAAATCCGTTTGCGCGTTCACGCCCGCGGCTTCGGCCACGTTGACGGAAATGTCTTGCGCGGTTTCCAAACCGGTTTGGGCCCAGACCGGGGTCGCGGCAATCGAAGTCACGAACAACGCCAAAAACCACAGCGTGGCTATGGCCGTCCATTTAAAAAATCTTCCGCGTTTCTTCAATTCACGCTCGGGTTGCCTCTGCATGGGCGAAGTAACCTAAACTCTGCAAAAAAAATTTCCTCCTCACGGAGGAAATCATATCACACCTTGGCCCAAAAAGGGACCTTATTTGGTGGATAAAAGTTTTTGGATGACTTCTTTGACCGCATTGCCGTCCGCGCGGCCGGCCACCAGCTTCATGACCACGCCCATGGCCTTGCCCATATCCTTGATTTCCTTGGCTCCGGACTGTTCGACGGCCTGTCTGCACAAAGCCTCCAACTCCTCAGCCGGCATGGCCGCGGGCAAAAAAGTCTCAAGTATCCCCAATTCAATATTCTGTTTATCCACAAGGTCCTGGCGGCCGCCGGCCGTAAAATCCACCAAAGCGTCTTTGCCCTGCTTGACCATGCCGCGCACCACGGCTTGCGCCTCCTCGTCGGACAATTCATGCCCCACGTCTATCTGCTTGTTTTTGATGGCCGTACGCATAAGCCGCATGACCGAAAGTTTGGCTTCGTCTTTGGCTTTCATGGCCTCTTTGAGTTCTTGGTCCACGCGTTCGATGATGTTCATAGTGGGTAAAATCTAGCACAAACCGCAGGAATAACCAATACAGGCCAAGAATGACCAATGACCAAATTCCAAAAACCAAGGGCGGCGCGGTTTGATCATTGGTCATTGGTCATTCGATTTTGCTGTTTGCTGTTTGGAATTTGCTTTTTAAAAAAAATCCGACGTCAGTCGGATTTTTATTCTCAAACAATCTTACGGTCGGCGTTGATGCCTGCGCGGCTCTTCCTTCAACTGTCCGGTCTTGGTCAAGTATTCGAATTCCGCGCGTTTTTGTTCGCGGCGCAGGGCGCTGTCGCGGGTGCGGTTCTTGTTGTCCGCGCGCGCATGGAAGCGTTTGCGGCGTACATCCAAAGACACGCCGCTCTGTTGCATACGACGTTGAAAACGGCGCAGCAACGCGTCGAAAGTTTCGCCCTTTTTACGTTTGACTTCTACCATATTGCACGCTCCTTTCGTAGAGATTAGCGACGGGGAGTGTCGGAGGTCGGAGGTCAGGAAACCGGAAGTCGGATTCCGCGCTTAGACCTTATAACTTTATGAACCTTACGAACGTTATAAACGCTCTAAAAATCCGTCGCCGCCCTAGGTTAAGCCAAAAACAATCCCCCGTCAAGTGCCCGCACCGCCGACTTCCGACATCCGACCTGCCTTGCCAGCAGGCAGGCCTCCGACATCCGCCCAACGACCCTCCTCCACAAAAGCGCCTTGCGGCGCCTCGTGTTCCTGCAATCTTATGAATTTTATGAATCTTACGAATCTTTACGAATTTTGCGCCCCTTGCTCCGGCGGAACCTCGGGCTGGGCCCAGGTGCCCGTGTTCACGAGCGGCAAGGCTTGGGCCATCTTCTTTTGCACGACCTGGACGATTTTGCGCGCGTCCACGATTTCTTGCGTGCCCGCGTCCATGTCGCGGATGATGGCCGTGCCGTCCAAAACCTCTTTTTGCCCCACGATGAGCGTGTAGCGCGCGCCCATGCGGTTGGCGATGTCCATTTGCGCTTTAATCGCGCCCTTGGCGAAAGATTCGCCGACCTTGAGGCCGGCCATGCGCAATTCCTCGAACATGGCGAGCGCCTTCTTGCGTCCGGCTTCACCCAACTGGGCCACGAACACGTCCACTTTTTTGGGCGGCAAACCGCCTTGGATGTTCTTAAGTTTGCTCACCACGCGGTCCACGCCGATGGCGAAACCCGCGGCCGGGGTCGGGCGTCCGCCCAAAAGTTCCATGAGCCCGTCATACCGTCCTCCGCCACCCAACGCCGATTGGGCCGACTCTTCGGTTTCGGACGTGTCGTAAAGTTCGAATACGGTTTGCGTGTAGTAATCCAAGCCGCGCACCAAAAACGGATCGAGCTGGTATGGCACGCCGACTTCGTCGAGGTACTCGAGCACGCGCATGAAGTGGTTCTTTGAGGGTTCGTCCAACCAGTCCACGATTTGCGGCGCTTCGGCCTTGAGGTCCGCAATGGCCGGATCCTTGGAATCCAAAATGCGAAGCGGATTCTTGAGCAGGCGGCGCTTGTCGTCTTCGCTCAAGCGGTTTCGCTTGGGGCGAAAATACGCCACCAAAGCGTTGCGGTAATTGACGCGCGATTCGGGCGTGCCGATGGAATTGATGCGCACCACGGAATCGATGCCCAAATCCTTGAGGAAGCGCCAAGCGAGCAACGCCAACTGCGCGTCCACCACCGCGTCCTGTTCGCCGATGATTTCGCAACCGTATTGCCAAAACTGGCGGTAGCGGCCGGATTGCGGGCGTTCGTGGCGGAACATGGGTCCCCAATACCACATCTTCACGGGTTGCGGCTGGTTGAACATGCCGTGATGGATATAGGAACGGCAGATGCCGACCGTGTTTTCCGGACGCATGGTCACGTGTTCGCCGCCCGCGGTTTCGAAGGTGTACATCTCCTTTTCCACGATGTCGGTCTGTTTGCCCACGCCGCGCACGAACAGCGGCGTCTCTTCGAGCACCGGAGTTTCGATGCGGTCCAAACCGTAGGCGTCGCACAGCTCTTGAGCTTTATCGAAAGCTTGGCGCCAATAAGGCCAGTCGGTCTGCAGGATGTCGCGCATGCCGCGCACCAAACCCAAAGGCTGGGGCGCTTTCTTGGCCGGCGCGGGGGTCGGCTTGTTGGTCTTGGGTGTGTTCATATTCATCACAAGTTGAAGTTCGGGGTTTGGAAAACCTTCCAGCGGTCAAGCGGCCAGCCGCGCAACCACACGCGACCCACGACGCGCGACATGGACACCGGACCGAAATACCGCGAATCCAAACTCGCGGCCCGGTTGTCTCCCAATACGAAGTATTCGTCGCTCTTCAAAGTTTCGGTTTTGGTTTGCGCGGTGTAAGCGTCGTCCAAATAGACTTTTTCGTCCAATACGATGCCGTTGGGATACTTGTCGTTGTAGATTTTGACTTGGCCGTTGGCCACCTCGACCGTCTCCCCGGGCAAACCCACCACGCGCTTGATGAAATAATTCTTGGGGTCGTTGGGGTAATGGAAAACCACGATGTCGCCGCGTTTGGGTTGGCCGAAACGATATGAAAGCTCGTCGATGATCAGGTATTCATGGTCAAAAAAATTCGGTTCCATGGAAGCGCCTTTGACGTAAAACGGCTGGATGAGGAAGTACCTGACCGGAATGATGATGGCGAGCGAAATGGCCACCACTTGTATCAGTTCCAGCAAAAACGCCAAAGCCACGCGCGGGGTGGTGCGCGGAACGTTCGGGTCCAAGGCTGAATCGCGTTTAAATAAAGCCATAATCAAGATAATGATCCCACTGCATTAGGCCAACAAATGCTACCCGAAAAACCCTCCCCTGTCCACTCTTACGTCATAAGCAGGACCGAGTGTTTCAAAAGCCGATTCAGACGGTATCTGAAAATCCAATCCGAGACGTATATCCTGACCAAAAATCCGGCGTCATACAGGACCCAAGGCGCCGCGGCCAGGGCCGCCAACACCCAACCGTTGCCGTACACCGTTGGCCAAAAATATCCAATCAACGCAGCCAGAAGCACGGCCGCCAACGCGGCCCCCGACCAAATGCCGAGAGACGAAGCCATGGCGTGCTTAAGCCACTGGCTTTTTTGTCCGATGTCCAATTTGCCGCTCGCGGACAACCTTTCGTACAACTCGCGCTGCACGGCCAGGGCGCGGAACATGCGCGCCCAATGCGTGCCCGTCACGGCCAAACCCAAACACAGCCAACCGGCCAACGGCGCCAAAGGCAACACCGCGGCCGCCAGCAAGCCGAATCCTAAAGCCAACATCAGACCCGGAAGGTTGCGCCAAAGGTTGCGTTTGATTTGCCAGCCGGCACCTCCGGCCCGATGCGTTTGGCAGGCGCGCCAAATCTCCCATCCAAAAGGCAAGGCCACCGTCCCCAAAACCACGGCCGCCGCGGGCCACAACCAACCCGTCACGTGCAGGCCCGGACCCAAAACGAAAACCGCGGCCGCCAACGTCCACAAAGTCGGCTCTGGCCTGGGGCCGGCCGCGCCCACCGTGGCGTGCAACAAATGCCGCGCCGAAGCTTGGCGCAAATCGCGATTCAAATCCTTCAACAGAACCGCGTCATCAGCCGTGGGTTTGGCCTCGTCGGTTTGTATGAAAGCTATGTGGCGGTATTGGTCCGCGGCTCTGACTAAAGTCTCCAAATCCGCATCCGCGTCCCAACCGCGTTCCGCGGCTGTCGCGCGCAACCGTTCGTCCACCTGGGGCGCTCGGCCATGGACCAGCAACCTTTCGGCCCACGGATACGCCAAACCCTCGTGCAAATACGCGAACCTGCGTACCGCCGGGGCCACTTCCAAACCCATGTTGCGCGCATGGCGCACGCCCAGGCCGCAACCGCGCGCCAACAGATCCTGCACCTTGGACAAACGCGAAGGCTGCAACGCCAAAACGTAACGCAACTCAACCGGA
>JAKLEH010000004.1 GCA_022703155.1 Patescibacteria group bacterium
TACCGAAAGGCGCGACAGCGTGACCACGGCCGTGGCCGACAGCAAATTCACGTCGCGGTTCCTGTTCATTTTGGACAGGGTGGCGCCGTACGTGCAGCGCAGCCTGCAGATCAAGCTGGAACAAGGGACTTCTGACGAGCGGCACTCGGCCGCTTTGGACGAGGTCTTCAGCCTGTTCAGCGCGCGCTACGACAAATCCGCGCCGCCGCCCGGCCAAGACACCAAGGACAAAACGACAACCCCTCCGGAAATCGTGATTCCGCCGCCGGACGACAAGCACCCGCTCGCGCTCGAAGCGCGCCGCGAATACGAAATCGGCGAGACCATCGAGATCGAGGCCAAGGTCCGCAAGGACCTCGCGACCAAGATCGACCTCAAGAACGTCCAGTGGAAGACCGACCGGTCGCGGGCCGTCAACCCGCAGGTCACGCAAACCGGCATCCGGCTCACGGCCGACGCCATCGGACCGGGTTTGGTGAGCATCGATTTGCCCGGCACGCCCTATAGCGCGACCGTGCACTATTCCGTGGTCTCCAAACGCGAGTTCAAGCTCTCGATCCCGCACGCGACCATTCCCCGAGGTTCGCAAATCTGGGTCATGGCCGTGCACACCGACAAACTTGTCGGGCCGGTCGAATGGGTCCTGCGCGGAGTCGGCGAAATCGAACGCTCGGGCAACCGGGTGACGTACCACGCGCAAACCGTGGGCCGGGCCGAAATCCGCGCCCAGGATTCCAGGCGCAAGGACGTGTACGCGACCTGTGACATCACGGTCGAGCCCGTTGACCCCAAGACCTTCCCCATCCGCGACCAGCGGTTCACCGTGGCCACGCACCGCATGGCCAACCACGCGGTGTACTCAAAGCCAGTGACCATGCAGCTTGGCTCGGGCCCCAAACCCGTGCACAAGATGATCGTGAACGTCATGGGCCACGGCTACCAAAGCGCGCTCGAAAGCGGCGACCCTTCGCGGTTCCTGGCGCATGCCATAGCCATGGAGTACGCGCGCTTCTCGATCTTCGAAATCCAGCCTTTGGAGGAAGGTCGCAGCGACCCGCGCGACGCCGCCACCCTGGCCAACGATGTGCTGACCGAAGGCTTCAAGCTCATCGCCGAAATTCTGGACCAGGCTAAAGGCAAGAAGTGAATCCTCAACCCGCATTCATGTGCGGGTTTTTTGTTTCGCCTCGTTTTGATTTATGCGGCGAAACAAAAAAACGCATCTTACGATGCGTCGAGTTCAGTCGTCAGACTCCTCTTCTTCGCCCCCGTTCGAGGTTCGCCGTTCGTTGAAGATGCGTTTGGCTTCGGCTTGGGCTTGGGCCAACGCCGCGCGCACGCCTTGCGACGTCATGCCGTGTTCGGACATGGTCCGCTTGGCTTCCGCGCCATAGGCTCGCGAAAGCTTGGCCACGTAAGCCCGGAGCTTGAACCGGATCCAACGCTTTTTCGTGGTCTTCTGCAGGCTCAAAGCCTTGCCCGCGCTTTCGGCTTTGACCGATTCTTCCTTATAACGGACGCGGATGCCCTCTTTGGCCGCCATAGCCTCCTCGACGGTGCACTTGCCCATCTTCACCAGCACCCGCAACAACGAGTTCATGGTGAAAGACGTGAAGGTCCGCGTGTTCTCAACGGTTATGACGTACGCCACCGCCGTCATCAGACGATACAATTCGTCGACGCGCTGCGGCACGGCCGCCGCGGTCGGCGATTCGCCTTTTGGGCGCGCGCCCGCGGCCTTATTCTCATCATCAGTCGCAACGGCAAGTGTCTGCGGACACGGCTCGGCGGCCGGAGCCGGATCGTCCGGCACCGTTCCCTCTTGGACGTAACGCACCGCCTCGTTGGCGTATCGTTCGGCCATCTTGATGGCCTTGGCCAATTCGGCCGGCAATTCGGGGCGCATGCCGCACAGAGCCAAAACGTTGTCGCACAGATGGCGCAAACGCCGTTCGCAGGCCAAAGGCCCCCAAGCTTCGTCGCACAGGTGCGCCAACGCCCGCTGGTACTGCTCTTCGTCGATGAGTTCGCGGTCGGCCAGATGCGGTCGCGCCACGCCCATGCCGTATTGCTTTTCGAAATCCGACAGGCGCCGTGTGTCGTCCTTGAGCCCGGCCAAGAGTTTGGGCAACTTGGCCTGCAACGGACCCAAAGTCTGTTGCGCGGATTCGATTGTCTTGTCCCAAGCGTCTTGGCAAGCCCGTTCGAGCTTGCGGCACGCCTGGACGTGTACGCGGGCCGCGGATACGGCCTGCAGCATCTCGTCGCGCTGATCGGGTTCGCCGCGGTAGGACAAGGCCCGGAAGATGAACGCGTCCTCGCCCTTTTCGAGCGCCTGGTACGCGTCGTGGATGATGGGCGCGGAAATGTCCATGCGGCCCAGCCATTCCTTCTGCGCCCGTTCCACGTCGGTCAACACCCGGCGCGCCTGGTCTTCGAATTCGCGCAACGCCACCACCACGCCGTTCAACCCGTCGGCCGCGGCCGACCAATTGAGGTAGATTTCGCGGTTCATGAGCGGCGCCGCGTCCAGCACCGAACCGATGCTCTCCATGGCGCTGGTCACATGGTCGGCCGTGCGATGCGTGTCCGCGAGTTCGCAGGCGCACCGGTTGGCCAAACCCATGATGCCGTACATTATGGCCTGCACCGCCTCTTGGGCTTCGTCGACATCGGATTTGGCGATGGCACACATGAGGCGGGACAAATCCAAAGCCTCGAACAGTTCGTTGAACAGGCGTTCGCCGTGTTCGCCTTGTGACACGAGCGTGTCACGGCACTGTTCCTTAAGGTCCTTGAACGTCTCGACCGGCAAAGTCACGTCGACTTCGTCCAGCCGCGTGATGCCCTCCGAGCCGTTGACGGCCGTGAATTTGCTCAAGCCGTCCCGGACCGTGGTCTTTTCGTAGAGACGAAAGCTGTTTCTGGCCAAACGCGAAGGGTCGCATTTGACGTAGTTCTCCTCGCCCCCAGGACCTATGATCAACACGTAGAAGTTTTTGGCGGACATTTTTTAACCTACTTGTTGGCGGTTTGGAGTCTGTTTGTTTGAAAGGCCGTTCCCGCCCGATAATTCGGACAAGAGGATGACTGACATTAGCATTTAACGGCCCGTGTGTCAAGCCATGACGAGACGCAAAAAAGGCCCGGTTGGGCCTAAATTAAGGAGACATGCGTTCTGCCTGCCAAGTGCCGATAAGCTCATGCGGATCCGTGTCCGTGCGCGTGACCGTACCCGACATGAAACCGTTATTGGCGAGCGTGGCTTCGTAGTAAAATTCGCCCTTGTAGAAGTGCACGTAGCGGCCGTATACCGAACCCACGCCGTCGCCGTCCACGGTCAGATAGCGGCCGTCCTGCACGACCAGCCACGCGTCGCATTCGGATTCGAACGTGGCGCCGGAAAAACACCAAGCCGCGTCCAAATTCACCACGGCGCGCAGCGGCAACGTTCGGCACAATTCGGGCTGTTGGTCCGGCCAACCGGTTTTAGGCTGGGCGCAAACCGTAACCGTGGTCTCAGGCTCAACATCCGGATCTTCTGACCAGAACACGTCATACATGACGCTCGGGCGTTGGACGCCGGAATGTTCTTTGCCGGGCAA
The DNA here is from genome assembly GCA_022703155.1 of Patescibacteria group bacterium. GTDB lineage: Bacteria > Patescibacteriota > Patescibacteriia > 2-12-FULL-60-25 > 2-12-FULL-60-25 > MWCR01. Next base: position 3,606 of record JAKLEH010000004.1, read on the forward strand.
CGAAAGGATGACCGCAACGGTCGTGTCCGCTATGAACCAATCGTAAGTCGCCGAGACTTCATACGAGCCTTCCTCGTCCGAGCGGTAGGCTTTGGCCTGAACCGTATCGCAATACCGATCGTCCAAAGCGTTCAGCGGCACGGCCAACTCGTCGGGTTCGGTTTCGCACGTGGCGATCATGATGGCGTTAGGCAATGGCTCCGTATCGTCGATGTCCGAATCTGCATCTCGCCCCGCGTCCGCAACCGAAAATCCTGGTTCGCGTTCGACCGGATTGCCCACGACGCCGAATTTGCGCGAAGCGCCATCTTTTCCCGCGTCCAACTCATCTGACGCGCCAATGGGCTTGCGCTGCGCAGGCGGATATTCGACGTTCATCGTCGGATCGGCGGCGCCGGCGTCTTGCGCGGCCGCCTCGAACGGCGTGCCGCCGCAACCGAATTCGGACAAAAACACGCCCACGCCCAAACACACGGCAATCGTCTTTCTCATCTTCGTTTCTCCGCGCATCTGAAGTCCCAAACGGGACAAAAAAGGAGCGACGAGGCTCACTCGTTCGCTCCGCACCTGACTTTAATGATAAATATTTTTTACGAAATGTCAAGGGTCACGATGCCAAACAGCAAACTTCAAACAACAAACAGCAAAAATCACCTTACCCACACCTCGCCCAACTGATCTCGACGATTGTCTTTTGCGTTGCGCAACATGGCGCTGAGGATATCTTTCAACTCTAAAGATTCTTTGATTAATGCCGACACCTGATCGTTACGGTCTGGCACCGCCGTGCGCAACAGGCATAGCCAATGAAACGTTTCCTTTGCTTCTTTGCGCGAAATCCTTAATCGCATGACAAAATCTTTTGCGCCCAAAGCGTCATTCGCCTCACGGTAATTGGCTCCGACCGACCCCGCCGACCTGACAACTTGCCTAATCAACGAGTCATTAATGGGATTCCGCGACATTTTAACGCAACAATGGATTACGTTTTGCGCAAAAATCGTCGTACGCTCCTCAAGGTCGAACGGGTGCTTGTTATCCATATTGAGTTATTTAATAATCATGATTTTTTTTGCTGTTTGGAATTTGCTGTTTGCTGTTTCACCCCACCCACATTCACCCGTAACAAAAATCATATCTCTGGTCAATACAAGGGCAATGAAAAAAGACCACCTTCAGTGATCTTGAGGATAATGCCTCGCCCCTTGTTTGCCCGTCACGAGCGCGAGCAACGCCATGCGCACGTACATGCCGTTCTTGACTTGTGGGAAGTACACGGCGCGTGGATCCGTATCCACTTCCATGGAGATTTCGTCCACGCGCGGCAGCGGATGCATGAGGATGAACTTGCCGCGTACGGGCGCGCGCGCCAAGGTCTCGGGTGTGATGACGTACGAGCCTTTGACCGCTTCGTACGCCTCTACGGTCGGGAAACGCTCCTTTTGCACGCGCGTCACGTACATGACGTTGGTCTCGCCGATCACGTCGTCGAGCCGATCGTATTCCTCGGGCGCCACGCCGTGGCCGCGCAGCGTGGATATGAGTTCGGGCGGCATGCGCAGTTCGGGCGGCGACACGAACCGGATTTTGACACCCTCATACAGCGTAAGCAGCCGCGCGAGCGAATGCACGGTGCGTCCGTGCTTGAGGTCGCCCACCATGGTGACCGTCTGGCCGTCGATGCGGCCCAAGTGGCGCCGGATGGTGTACAGGTCGAGCAGGGCCTGCGTGGGATGCTCGCCCTTGCCGTCTCCGGCGTTGATGACCGGGCACTGCGCATACTTGGCGGCCAAGGCCACCGAACCTTCGTCCGGATGGCGCAGCACGATGGCTTGGCTGTAGCACGCCAAGGTGCGGATGGTGTCGGGCAAGGTCTCGCCTTTGGACACGCTCGAGAACTGCATGCCTACGATATCCTTGGCCACGGCGCCCAAAAGCGAAGCGGCCGCGCTGAACGACTGGTGCGTGCGCGTGCTCGGCTCGTAGAACGCCATGGTCACGATCTTGTTGCGGAGCGTGGAGAATTCCCCGCCCTGGTGCAGCGTCTCGCGGCACGTATCAGCCATGGGAAAGATGTAATCGTCCAAATCCTGGCGCGAAAACTGGCTGACCGAGAGGATGTGCTTGCCGCGGAATCGACGTTGGATGTCCGGGCTGGTGAACACCAAACGTTCGTCGTGGTCGTCAAAATGTCCATGAAAACTCATATCGCGTCTCCCGTGCGTTGGCGGATTTCAAAATGGCGAAAGTTCGGGGGTATATTACTCGGAGGGACGGCTGAGTCAAATAAACGACAATTTTCAAACAACAAACAGCAAAGTCTGGATGTTTTGCTGTTTGGATCTTACTGTTTGCTGTTTAAAAAAACGGCTAAGCCGTTTTGAGTCAGAACTTCTGCGCCAGCAGCAAGGCTCGCCGTTTGGCTTCGAGCCAATTGTCGCTTTTCATGAGCGCCTCAAGTATGGCCGCTTGGGCAAGCACCGCATGTTTGATGCGGTGTTCGAGGCCCGCATCGCTGCATCGCAGGACGCGATTTTCAAACGAGAGTATGGCGCCTTCGAGCTGGGCAAAGGCGTCTGACGCCAATGCGCGGTCAACAATCACGGCATCGCCTTTGCGCAAGGGCTTGAACTTGCCGTGTTCGCGTTCCAGACGCGCGAGCAGCATGGAGAGCGGCGTGATGTACGAACTTTGCAGCACATGCAGCGCGAACATCCAACTGATGCCGTTGCGCATGCGCTCCATGGCGTCCCCCAAAACCACACGATCACCGCCTGCACAAGCCGCGATGGCCGCTTGCGCGTCATCGGCCATGTGTTTGGCGTTGTTGCGGAAGGGACGTTCTTGGATGGCCAAGAATTTTTCACGCCACTGCCCCAACTGCGAGGCGAGGCGCACGAGTTCTTCGGACGAACCTCCGAGGCAATTGCCGATCCTTACAGGACCGACCGCGCCTTTGGGGATGTGCAGATGCAACGCCTTGATGGCTTTGGCGCTGCTGTATTCGAAGTCGCCAACCGGATGCAGGCTGTACCACGCGTCCCAATACGTAATGAGATGTTCATTAATGGCCGCGTGCGCCTCGATGGTGCGCAAATCCGTCCGCGCCGCGATGTGCCCGACGTCGCCCCACCGTTCGTTGAGGTGGCCGATGCCCGCGCCCACCCGCATGGCCGCGGCCGGACGGTTGGGGCGCCCCAACGAGTCGCGGAAATATTCCATTCCGGATTTGGACACGGCTTCGGAAAAACGATCGCGGGCCACGACCTTGCGCGGCGAACGTTTGGCGGACAACGCGTCGATGGCCTCGGCGAACGCCGCGTAGGCCGCTTCGCGGTCCTCGGGCGCCACGCTTTTGACGTAGATCAGGTATTGCACATACTGCCGCGCCTTGGATTTGAGCGCCTCGAGCTGGTCGAACTCCACCGTGCCGTAACGCTTGTCGATGTGTTCGCCCGCGCGCACCAAATCGTACAAATCCTGATACACCATGTACTCGGACTCGCGTTTGGCCGCCTTGCTGGTCCGGCCCAACTCGCGGTTGCGCCGCAGGATGCATCCCGCCTTGATGGTTTCGCCCGTCTTCTTTTTGCCCGTGGGTTTGAGTTCCACGTCTTGGGTGAGCACGATGTCGCCCCACCGGTAACACAGCCCGGTGATGCGCGCAGTTTGCCCGTGCAACGGAATGACGAATACGCGGCCCTGGATTTGCTCCATGCGATGCCTCCATTTTTGCTGGCTTTTTAAGGGAACGATGCGCCGCACCGTAACAGGTTTCGGATAAAAAATCAAGCCACGGACGGTGGCGAATCGCAAGTTGAAAGTGGCAAGCTTCAAGTTGTAATGCAGCAAAAAAATCTAACCGCCATTATGAAGATAGCTTGCGAAGGACCAGAAACCGATCGTCGCCGACCCAGTCGTCGCCGAGGACGCCGCCGTTCAGGCCGCGCTCGGCACCGTTCCAGTCGAGGCACGGAAACCCCCGAACACCGTCGGAGTCCGAGAAGGGGGAACCTAAAGCGTAGACGTACGGGGCGTCCACGCGCTGAAGCCGTTTTTCTTCGTCCGCAAACGCCGTGACCCCGGTCCCCGGTGCCCAGTATTCTTTGGCGAAGGCGAGCAGTTCCCCGAACGTGGCGGGGCGGCAGCCCGCGGCGTCTATGGCTTCGAGGATTTCCTTGGTGGTCAGCCGGTCCGGATGGTCCGGGTCTTCTGCTTTTTTTTTCGCGACGGTTTCGTCGATGTCGAAGACCTTGGCCGGGCGTCCGGTCTCCCCTCTTTCCTCGGCTTCGGCCATCTCCCGCAGCAGTTCCCGGATCTTCCGCGGGTCGTCGAAGCCGACGTCCAGCAAGTTCTTTTCCGTCAACGCGAAATCCCCGACGGGACGCCCTTCGCGGTATTCGGCGTCCCAGACCCAGTCGAATTTGTAGCCGTCGGCCTTGTCTTTCAGTTCATCCGACGACGGCAAGCCGTTCGGAAAGCTTGGGACGTCATGGAGAACCACGAGGCCTTCCGGCGCCTCGACCGGCGGGAGCCGGTCGTTGTCCAGCGCGCATTCCAGATTCCCCAGCAGTTTAGCGGCCTCGAGAACGTCCTTCTTTTGGAGTTTGGGGCCTTTGCGCGCCGCGGCGTTGGCGTACATGCTCTTGGCGTCCGTGGCGCCGTATTTTTCGTAGATTTCCAGCAGCCGGGCGTGGACCTTGTCGGCGTATTTACGGACTGCGGGTTTCAATTCCTGGCGGCGGGTTTCGAACGAATGGCTGTTTAACGTTAACTCACCCTGCCCTCCCTTAACGAGGGAGGGTTCCGATTGTTTAACGACAATTCCCCCCTCGTTAAGAGCTTGCCCTGAGCAAGCGTCCACTCGAGGCGAGTCGAACGGGGAGGATGGCCGGAGGCCAGGAGAGTTGACGTTTTTGAACGGATTGCCCATTTGCTTCCATTCTACCACACCGTTTACGTCTCATGCTTTTTCCACATGAGTATCGTTTTGGTTCATGGGCAAAAACGCGATTTTCAGGGGCTGTCAAGGGCTGAGACCAAACCATTGAACAAAAAATCATCGTGTCTTGTCGCGGCTGACAGGAACTCAAGAAACGCGACTGATTCAGACGTCGAAGTCATGCCAAAGGAAACGAGACGGAATATCCGACTGACAAAAACGCAAAAATCGTCCCACATTTTCTGCACAGCGTTTTCAAAACCCGTGCCACAATCGAATGGACGACGGGAACGCGCCCACGATTCGCCTAGCCACGGCGGATCCAAACGCGGACCGTCACATACCAGCATGATACGCGACAAAACGTGCCGTATTCTTTTGATTGCCTGCGCCGTGTCCCTCGCCTTCGGGGCGTGGCCGACGCCGACCGCGCGCGCCGCCCAAAGCCGGGCGGGCTTGCCCCCGATTTTCATCTCGGAAATCGCGTGGGCCGGCTCTTCGCGCTCCACGGCCGACGAATGGCTCGAGCTGACCAATGCCAGCGACGGGCCAATTACCGTGTCCGGTTGGCGCCTCGAGGGCGCGGGAGGCGACAAGGCCATCGGCCTTCCGGCGGGCGCGAGCGTGCCGGCTCGAGGCGCGTTGCTCATCGCCAACTACGGCGTAGGCGACGCGCGTTCTTCATTGGCCGTGGCGCCGGACGTGGTCACGACCACGGTCTCGCTTTCCAACGACGCGCAACTTATCCGCTTGTTGGACGCGAATGGCGCGCTTGTGGACCAGGCCGGCGACGGAACCGGTCCGTTCGTCGGTTATTCGTCCGGGGTCAAAGCCAGCATGGTGCGCGTGGATTATTCGGTCATGGGCGACGACGCCGCGGCCTGGGCCACGGCTACGACCACGGCCAACATGTCGACCGTGGATTTGGGCACGCCCAAAATCCCGGATGCTTCATTCGCCCAGTCCGCAAGCGATAATCCGACCACGACTCCGGAAACGTCACCGGCGTCCACTTCCGTCGACGTTACCGGCTCTGAGGTGACCGACGTCGCCGATGTCTCACCTCCAGCTGACACGTCGCCATCATCAACAGTCGTTTCGACCGAACCGGAAGCGACCGCAACCGAGGATACGACATCAAGCTCGACCACCGACGTCACGCCCACGGTCGAATACGAAGATGCGTCATCATCGTCTTCCGCATTTAATCCGACGCCTACGACTACGACGACAACCGTTGAAAATAACGGCCAAGAAACGGTTGAACAACCGAACGCTCCATTGCAATCAAACGCAACGACCAACTTGACGTTCGTGCGTCTCAACGAGGCCATGCCCAATCCAGCCGACGGCAAGGAGTGGATTGAAATCGTGAGCGCCGCGCCTGACCGCGACATCCCGCTGAACGGCTTGGAACTGCACGACGCCGTGGGCCGCGTCATGAACGTCGTCGGCCGGTTGTCGCCGACTTCGACCTTCGTGGTGGTGGAACTCTCATCGGCCAGGTTCAACAACTCCGGTGACTCGGTATATTTAAAGACTTCCGACGGCACGGTCATCGACACCCTGACGTACGCCGAATCGCACGAAGATTGTAGCTGGGCCAGAGACGCGCAGGGCGCTTGGCGCGAAACCACCACGCCCACCAAAGGCGCGTCCAACGTCATCACGGCGAGCGCCCAAACGACATCTGCGGCGACGTCGGCGTCCGGTTACGAACCCACGACAAACTCAACGGCCAAGGCGACAACCAAGACGGCCATAAAAAAAACCGCGGCCAAAACCTCAGCCAGTGTCGCCACGACTACGTCCGGCGCCGTTAAACAATCGTCAGCCAAAAAATCCACGACGAGCGACAAGACGGGGAAGGCCGCCAACGCGACGACCTCGACCAAACAGACGACTAAGGCGGCGGCCGCGAAAACATCGACTAAAAAAACCGTCCCCATCATAAAATCATCCCTCGATATGCTATCCGACAACGATATCGGCGGCCTGCGCGTGGCCTTGGAAGGCACGGTAGGCAGTCCCCTGCGCCTGGTCTCGGGCCACGCGTTCGTCTTACTCAACCAACAGGGCCGTGGCCTGATGGTCCGCGTACCCGCTTCGCAAAAACTGCCGTCGTTCGGCGCGGCCATCCGCGTTTCCGGCACGCTCAAATTCGATACGCGCGACTTGCCCTACCTCTCAATGGCCAAAGACGACGGCTGGTCCACGTTGCGCCAAGGCCTGGCCGCGCCGCAACCCAAAACCGACGTGCTGTTGGAAGCGCCGGGCGCGGAGGACGCTTGGGCGTTGGTGGCCGCGAGCGGGACCGTGGCCTCGGTCTCAGGCAAAACCATCATGCTGGCCACGGACGGGGCCGACGTGGCCGTACGCATCCGCGCGGGAGTGGCGTACCGCGCTTCGCGGCTCAAAGCCGGCGACACGGTCAGCGTGGTCGGCCTGTTGGATACGTCGAGCGACGTGCCGGCGATATTGCCGCGCTTGTCCGACGAGTTGGTCATCGTGGCCCATGCGCCGGAAAAAACGACCGCGTCCACCGCGCCTGCCGCGCCCCAATCCACGCTGCCCGGATGGGTGCCGTTCGGCGCCGCGGTCTTGGGCGTAGGCGCCATCCAAGGCGCGAAAAGCGTTGGCCAACGCCTAAAAAAACGAAAAGTTACGGCAAAGGCTTCTGCAACGTGAAAAAAAATTTAAAGATCGCATAAATAAAAGCGCCCGTCATGATAGTCGGGCGTTTTTTAGGGACGAGAGATCGCTTCGGCTTTAACCTTATGGCCGCGCGATGGCTGTAGGGTGCCGGCCGTGGTTCAGCCTGGGCATTTGGCCAATGGGCGAAAGATGCTTCTGGACGGTCTAGGCCGTTTTTGTTCCGGAGTGCGCATGGCCACCAACGGTTGCGTTTCGTAATGGATTACCAGTTCCTGCAGCATGCCGCCGATCTCGGACAAATGCGCGTCCTTGAGTTCCGGGGCCATGGCGAACTTGTCGTACAACAAGCGCTTGCGGCTGGGATTGTCCGCGAATCTGCAAATCAAGCCCGCGAACGGGACTTTAACCTGCGACCGCATGACCGGTTCCCCGCCTTGACCGATGACCGTGACCGTCACGCTCCCCTTGCCGCGCAAGTCCAATTCGGATTGTTGGAGCAATAAACCGTGTCTTTTATGGGCTTCCCACACCAGACTCACGAGCGGCGCCAAATCCGAAGCGCGCCCGAACGTGCGCCAAGCTAAAGCGTCGCTTTGGCGCCAATCCTTAACGTCCGTATAAAACGCGCGGATGCGCGGCAGGAACGCCAAGTAACGCGGATCGTCGCGCCGCACCAAAAAGCCACGGCCTGCTTGCAATACTGCGTCATAAGCCCGGCGGAATTCGCGGCGTTCCAGGAACCCGCACACCACCACTGACCACAGCACGTCCATGTCCACGAGGCCGCGGAACCACAGGCGCCGCCTTGGGTTGCAGATGCGGATCAGGTCGCGGGCCGCGCGCGGCGAAAGCCGGGCCGCCAAACGCCGGAACTGGATGCCAAACTGTTCCGGGTCGCCGCACCACGGCTTGCGCAAACGCATGAACAGATGTATCAGCCTGTCCGATTGGTTCGTCGCATGCGCATGGTCGATGAGCGCGGCCCAGCATACCGGCTGTTGGGAAAAACGCGCGGCTATGAATAGCGTGCGCCAATCGCGCGGACGGTCTTGCAAAGCCTTCCGGTAAACCGCGTCCGCCAACCAAGGCGTGCGGCGGTGCTGCTGCATGTTGCGCGGGTTGTCCAGCACCGCTTCGGCCGCAGCCAACAGAACGTCGTCTTCCGTTTCCTCGTCATCCGCCAAAAGTCTGAATTCCGAATCACCACTCATGGCCTTGTCCCATCCAGCATGTCCAAAGAGCGTTGTTCAACGAGGCTACGCGATTTATGGTTTAGCGTCAAGGTTCGCGTCTGTTGGTCGATCATGTTTTTTACTGAGCTCCGCCCTGCACCGCATGGTGCAGGGCGGCGAAACAAAAACCGTCCGCGTCAGTACGCGAACGGTATGAAGAATGGCGCCAGACCCAAAGCCACGCCGCGCGCCGTGTCGCCGTAATCGCACAGCTGCAACGGGGCGTCCGGAAAAACCGCGACCGAAACGTGGCACACCGACTGTAGGCTGGGTGAGAACTTGGACCCGTCGGCCAATCCCGACCCGCCGTTTTCGTCCGGCTGGTAAGTGCGGACCACGGACGAAGTGCGGACCACCACCGGTTCGCCGGACAACAACTCGCGCGCCTGCTTGGCCATGGCGAAGAAAACGGCCATATCCGCCACGTTGCCGATCATGGCGCGAATGCATTCGCGATGGTCGATGTGTCCGTCGCGTACGTTGATGCCCGCGCTGCACGCTATTTGCCGTTTGAGGTCGGCCTGTTCCTCGAACGAACGGTTGGCCGTTCCTGGCATGATGCCGGGCAATGCCAAAACCCAAAAGCCGGGCTCATGCGATTCTCCGTGGTCCTCGGGTTCGTAAGGCGACAAGGTTTGGTATCCCTTGGGGAAATTCGGTTCGTTCCACCACCAGGTGGGGTTGACCAAACCCGCGTTTTTCAGGTGCGTCAGCGAAATGTGCGACGGCATGTACCATAACACCGGACCGTAGTATCCAAGTTGCCGCGCGAACATCTGGAACTTCAGCACCACCTCGTCCTTGGGCAGATTGCGTGGCGGCCCAGGGGCGTGGGCTATCTCCTCTTGCAGCCCGCCGCGTTCTTCGACCGGCGTACGCGCCACCAAGTCGTCCAAAAAATTCATGGTGCGCATAAAAGCCGCTTGCGCCAAAACCATGGTCTGTTTGGAGTTTGCCGGCGGCACGACGGCGGGCGAGGGCTTTTCGCCCGTCGCCGGTTGCCGGAACAAGGTCTGGTACTGCAACGGCAAGAGCTCGCCGATGGCGAACGATCCCCGGCGGCTGACCGAGAGCGTACCCTGCCTTTCCCGATGTCCTGTGAAAAATTTCAGCGTGGCCTTATGGTCGCTTTCCTGGCGCGCGTGTTCGGCCGTGGCGTTCGAAGCCGGCGGCGGCACGCTGGGAACGTTGGCCGTCACCGGGCCGTTCAAAGCTACGGGCAACATCTCCGTACGGTGGCGAACCGCGATCACCCCGGGGTTGGCATTGGATTCGTCTTGGGGGGCCGGCGGCGGCTCCCCTGTCAGCCCTTGGTCTTGGGCCATTACGCACTCCTTGGTTTGAAGGTTATTTGAAGGTGCTTTTGCGCAGACGGTTAGTCAATCAGATATCGCCATTTTAATCAATACCTTCGCCCCATCAATCCGGCCAGATTCGGCGTCCGCCAGCATGGGCAAACCCTTGACAAACATGGATTTTGCCACTACCATCAAAAATAGTTTGGGCCGCTTCCGACGGCACGTTGGACAATCAGCATTGCGCGCAAGGGGTAACAAATGGAAACCGAAAAATTGAATCGTTTTCTGCAGATTCGCAACGTCGTCGTCCGCTGGATCGTCGGCATCGTCAGCGTGCTCGCGCTGCTGCTCGTGCTTCTGAACATCGCACGCATCGGCACGGCTTACTGGATATATTCTGACATTTTCCAGTGGGCCACGGTCAACCTCGGCTTGGACAAGTACCTGGCCATGACCACGGCCACTCTTCTGACCACCGCGCTGTTGTTCTCCCTGCCGTGGCTCGCGTGGATCTTCCTCTTCGGCAAGCGCCGCACCTACGCCATCCTCGCCATCTCGGCGAGCATCTGCGTCTTCGGCCTCGTAAACCACTATGCAGGCAAAGACGTCAACTTCGACCGGCGCAACGGCAAGCCGTTGAAGTACTACGCCATGACGCCCGAAGGCGCGATTTACAGCTTTTCGCCCGGCTTCGACCCGAAGTACGGGGTCGCGTACAAACCGCTGACCCAGCAAGCCATCAACAGTCTTGAGGCTTCTTCTGGACAATCCGACAGCGCCGGCATCACGCTCCCGCAGTACCGAGTGTCATACGACCTCTTGAACTACAACTCATTGAAACTCCTAGAAATTGGTTACGCGGAAGGCAGACTTGAGCCTTACGTCAAGTTCGAGAATTGCAACGGAGACAATTGGCCGACCACAGCCGTAAAATTGCGTTTCCGCAAAAACGAACAAGGGCCGGTCTTGGCTTCGTGGGACTGGACAAAACCGACATTCGGTTGGAGCGGTTGCGGCGCAACCATCTTCCTGAAGGCAGGAGAAGGCTCCCGACAGCGTTACGTCTTCGGTCCGGGCGTCTTCGAAGTCGTGGACGCGAAAGACACGGATCACGTCCTCTTTCGTTCGACGGTAGGCGCAGCCATGCGCACCAGCTTATAATTTCGGCGACCAAGGAGTACGTCCATCATGCTCTACATCGTTCTGTTTCTCACCGGCTTCATCAGCGCCACCATCTGCATGTACTGGGCCAAAAGGTCCGGCCGCGACCCGGTGACGTGGTTCGCCATCGGCTTCCTGCTCAACGGATTCACGTTTCTCGTGATTCGTGAATGCGTCCGCACCGCCCGACTCGCCACGCGCGCTTGACCGAACGGCCGCATCGGCCACGGACAAGACCGCTCCGCAGCCCCACGCTCTCGCGCGGGGTTTTTTTGTACTCAAGATAACAAGCAAAAGAAAAACGCCCTTATGGGCGTTTTTCCTGTTGGTCGCGTTCAACGCGATGGAGCGGGTAACGGGAATTGAACCCGTCTCTCGACCTTGGCAAGGTCGCATAATAACCGCTATACGATACCCGCGGACTTTGGTCGGAGGTCGGAAGTCCAAACGGCCGACTCATCCAACGCGAAAGGAGAATATCAAAAGGCCGCGGAGCGCGCAAGTCCCCAAGGGTTATCGACATTCTCGGGGTTGACGGGGTGCTGACCCGGGCCCGAGCGGCGCGTAAACTAGCGAACGGTGGATAACCAAGGAGGCCATATGTCACGCGGCGAAATCACGGCCCTGGTGGGCTGCATGTCTTCGGGCAAGTCGGGCACGTTAATCGTGCACTTGAAGAAAGCCGCCTACGTCAAAAACCGGCGGCTCATGCTGTTCAAGCACACCAAGGACAGCCGCTCGGGCGACGACACCGTGGTTTCGCGCGACGGCAAAAGCCACAAGGCCATTGCCGTCAACAACGCCCAGGAAATCCTGGACCGCGCCAGCGACCTGCCGGAAAAATCCGTGGTCGGCATCGACGAAGTGCAATTTTTCGACGACAGCTTGGTCCATGTGGTGCAGGCTTTGGCCAACCGCGGCATCGTCGTGTTCTTCTCGGGCCTGGACACGGACTTCCGCGGCGAACCGTTCCGCCTGACCGCCATGTTGATGTCGCGCGCCGACAAGGTTGAGAGGCAGGACGCGGTCTGTATGGTCTGCGGCGAACGCGCCACTTTGAGCCAACGGCTCATCGACGGCCAACCCGCGCCTTACGACTCGGAAACCATCGCCGTTGGCGGCGACGAGATGTACGAAGCGCGCTGCTACAATTGCCACGTCGTGCCGTGCTGACGCGCCGCCTCCGCCACCCTCTAGTACGGGACTCCGCGTCCCGTTTTTTTTCATTCCGAGGGTTGCCGCCATGACCACAAACTGTTAGACTCCAACCAGCTCCTTCCATTCCCCCGCCGGCCGAACGGTCTAGCGGGGAATTCCCCGGATCGAACCGGGGACGCCGAATCCGCGCAAGCGGATTTTGCGTTTTAAACGGCTATCTTAATCCGTTGATCAGCACTTCAACCACCACGAACGCAATCCAAAAAAACAACAGAGCGAAGCTCTCTTTTTTTGTAAGGGTTCGGCCGGACCGCATGAAATAAAAAAGGATTGCGGCGGCCAACACCATGAATACCCCCGTCACAAAAACGATGATCCGCGGAAAAGCGAAGGGAGAGATGATGGCCAGAATGCCTACCACGATGGTGGCATCGGCCAAAACGGTGCCCAACACGTCGCCTACGGCCATGGAATCGCTGTGGCTTTTTACGGCTTTCAGCGCAAAGAAAAGCTCGGGCATGATGGTCCCCAAACCCACAATCAACATGCCTATCAATATTTCATTCACTCCCAAGTCGCGCGCCAGAGACGTGGCCGAAGTCACGGTAAAATGGGCGCCCACCAAAAGCATCGATAGGCTCAAAAGCAACCAAGCCACGTTTTTGTATCTGTTCCCTAAACGCTTGGAAAAACCGACCCCGTCGGATCCGTTCTTGAAGGCCAGGTAATAAAACAGGCTTCCCGATAGCACTAGAGCGCAACCTTCCCAACGCGAGTAATAGCCGTCTCCGCCCAAAACCAACGGCAATATTAGGAGAATCGGATAAACGTAGCTTTCCTTGATGATATTGCCGCTTATCCGTATGTTGCGACCCGCCAAAAATACGACCACCGCGAACAAGAGGCTCAGGTCCGCAACATTGGAACCAAACAAAGTCCCCAAACCAAAATCCGGCACGCCTTCTAAAGCCGAATTGATGGCGATGAAAGTCTCCGGCAATATCGAAATGACGGCCACCACGATCAAACCGACGACGTATTTCGACAATTTATAACCTTCGGCCAGCCTGACCGCGTATTTGGTCGACAAAGTCGCGCCTTTTATCACCAGGAACATCGCGAAAACCATGATTAAGACATTGTTCAACATACGAATTGCGCAGTTCTTCCATTATTGCAAACTTACCTTGGTCGCGCTACAATCCGGGCCGTGCATATATCCATGCAACATGGAACATGTAGCATATAGCACCGATCTTCGGACCGGAGCGTAAGACTCCTGACGCGGTACGTTAAGCGAATCGGTCCAGTGGCTTCAAATCAAGCCCGAGTGGCGGAATGGTATACGCAGCGGACTTAAAATCCGTGGCCGCAAGGCGTGTGGGTTCGACTCCCACCTCGGGCACCAACATTTTAAAAAACCAAATTCACAACACCAAGCTCCAAACTAATTTGATTTTTGGTGATTAAAATTTGGTAATCATTTACGCTTATGTCCCACACCTGCAACAACTTCCTCATGCACTGCATGGATTTCCGTGTCCATAAAGACATTAAGGCCCTGATGGAGCAGAACGGCTGGATGGGCGATACGGACCTGGTCTCATTGGCCGGCTCGGCCAAGGCCATCGTCTCCCCCGAATCCCAAGCCGTGGCTTTGCGCCAAATCGAAATCTCAAAAACCCTCCATTCGATGAAGGTCGTGCATCTAATGGCGCACACGGATTGCGGCGCTTACGGCGGCAAAGCGGCCTTCGCCGACGAACAGGCCGAATACGAAAAGCTGACCGGCGACCTCAAGCAAGCCCGCGACATCGTCAAAAACAAGTGGCCGGACTTGGAGGTCAAACTCTCGTTGGCCCACATCGACGAAACCGACGAACACCACCCAAAAATCACGTTTGAAGACATCGCATAAAAGAACCGCCGCAAGGCGGTTTTTTTTCGAACCGTCATCACGGTGTGAGACGTTTAAGACTTTAGTCCAATAGTCCGTTCTCAAAAAAAACACTGGGGCTTCTCCATGTAGCTCGTCGGACTCGCTCCAGTCGAAATGACCCGACCCCTGTCATACACCTTATCAAATCCCGTTGTGCTGGCAGAAAGTAACACCCATATGCTCACCCTCACCTTACTGGTCGCCGCGTCCGCCTTGGGCAACCGGCTGATCCGGTCATGGACCAAAGCCTAAAAATACACGGCCCCGCCCAAATCGCGGGGCTTGGCCGTTGCGGCCACCCGCGCTTTCGGGTATCGTAAAGCCATATGAAATTCGCCAAAATCCTGCTCGCCATAGCCGTTGCCGCGGCTTTATTGGGTTCGGGCGTATATATCGGTTACCGGGCTTTCAAACCCGCGCCCATGACCACCACGGTCAACGCCCAAGTCATCCTTACGGCCTTGCGCGAACGCGGCTTTTTGGTGACCCAGACCTACATGTTCGACCAGCCCATCGAAATCAAAAAATCCACGGGCAGCGCCTTTAAGGATTTTTTCGTGGGCCAGACCATCACGGCGCGCGGCGTCATGGAAGTCAACCTTGGAACCGACCTCTCCAACCTGACCGCGGACGACATCCGGGTAGAGAACGATAAAATCACAATCGCCATCCCGCCGACCAAAGTCTTCAACGTGCGTCTGGTCGGTCCCGTGGACGTCAAAAACAACCAAGGGCTCATCAAACGCGTCCTGCAGAACGAAGACGGCTACAACGAAGCGTTGGCCGAACTCTCGCGCGTAGCCGAAGATTCGGCCAACAAACCCGAATTCAAAGACCGCGCCACCGAACGTGCCGAAGAGGAAATCGCGCGCTTGCTCGGTTATGTGGCACAAGGCAAGGCTGTGGAGGTTGGGGTGAAATAAAAAAAGACCTTGCGGTCTAAGTAGATTCTGTCACGGGGCTTCGCGCCCTTTTTTGGCGCGCCGCCGGTCGGCCCGCAACATGGCCGATTGCAGGCGCTCGTCGATTTCCGACTGGATGCGGAACTGGGTCAGGCTGTCGGGTGCGCTGCCTTCGTCCATACTGTCCAGATTGAACCCGTACTTGCGGTACACCTTGTCGCTGATGCGCTGGCGCATGCGCGCGATTTCCTTGATGTATTCCACGTCCTGGGCGCGGCACAGGTGCGGCACTTGGTCTATCCTGACCATGACAACCGAACCCTTGGGACGGAAACGATTGAGGATGGCGTCAGGCCTGACGCCGTCCGGCAAGCGCAAAAGAATGCCCCGTTCGCGGAAAAAATCCGCTACGGGAAAAGATACGTTGGCCGCCGGCGCGGGATCGAAGACGCCGAAGCGTTCGCCGCTTACGGGATGGATGCAGCCGTAAGTGGCCATGCACGCGTCCTCTTCGCGAATCAATGTCCAGAGGTGCGCAACTTGGACGCGCGTGTCCCATGACACCTCGCCGCACGCGCCATCGCACCCTTGGATTTCGAAATCCTCGACTTCGGACACGCCGCAATCCATGGGCGGATACGCCACGGAAAGAAACGGCCCGGACTTTTCCCGGGGCATGGTCGCGATCAAGGTGATTTCCATGCCACCCGCTTGGGCCTCCAGACACCGCGAATGCCCGTCGGGCAAAACCAACCCGAACTTGACGGTCAAATCGAAGGCGTCGGCCAACAAGTAGGCTTCGACGCCCTCCGGAAGCTCCTGAGGATCCAAGGGCTTGAACCAATTGACCCGCCGAACGCAATCCGGAGACGCCACGAAATTGTTGCCGAATGCCATGCTCCCTCCGTGTGGATGTAAGGAACGGCTTGGCGCATGTTAACACGCCTCACGGGCAAGTCAATGCCGGGTCTGAAGGTCGGAAAGCCGGATTTTCAGGCCAAACTTACCTTATGGTGGTCGCCAGCTTTTTCCATGCCGCGGGCAAGATGGCCCACGGGATGATGGAAAGCACCAGCGGCAACAGCACGGACGGCCGCGGGAAGAATTGCGAGGCCAAAAAGATGGCCAGCGTAAAATTCATGTAGGTCAGCGAAACCGAAGACGTGGCTTTGACGTCATGTTTCTTCCACCAAAAAGCGTAATAACCGGCCGCATGCAACGCCGCGAAAAACGCGAACAGCAAAACCACCACGCCCAACAACAAAGGCCAATCGCGCGCTTGCGCCAATATGGCTTCCGACTGTTTGGCTACGGCGCCGGCAATAAGCAGGCCCAAAAGCATGATGGAAATCGGTTTGGTCGCCGGTTTGACCATGACGACCGCCTTGGGCAACAGCTTGCGGAAAGCCATGGCCAACATGAAAGGCAGAAAGATGACCAAAGCCAACTGTTTGAACATGCCGAGCGCGTCCACGCTGACCGAAGCCCCGTACAGCCAACGCGTGAGCAACGGGATGCTGAACGGCGCGAGCAGCGACGTGGTCACCGTGAGCACCAAAGCCAACGTCTGCTTGCCGCCCACGACCTCGGCCAAAAGCGGCGCGGTCATGCCCACGGGCATGGCGGCCAAAAGGTACAAAGCGAAGCCCAAATCGCCTGCCCAAGAACCGGATACCAGCCACACCAACAGCGGAAAACCCACCAGCATCAAAAAATTCGCCCAAAAAAGGTATTTCCAATCCCGCATATGTCCCCCAACCTGTTTGGGATCGATTTTGATGCAGGACAAAAAGAATATGATTTGCAGGATGTAAGTATTGCACCAAACCAGCGCCTTGGCCTGCGGCACGAACAGGCCCACAAGAATCGCCGCAAACATCACGAACAGATAGGACTCGGAAAGCCAACGGAGAAGACGGGGCATAACGCACCCATGATACCACGATTTCGTGTATCTTACGGCCCAAACAGCAAACAGCAAATTTCAAACAACAAAATTGAGCCTACTTGCTGTTTGTTGTTTCGATCTCATGCTTGAAACAACAAAGAACAAAATCCAAACGGCAAAAAAAATTAGACTTTGTTGTTTGTTGTTTGAAGTTTGCTGTTTTATAATGAACGAATGTCCATCGACCTTTCCCTCTATCGCGGACTTACGTCCGGCCAAGCCGTGGCCCAACGCGCGAAACACGGATCCAACGTCCTGTTCGAAAAAGAAAAAAAATCTTTTTTTGCCTACGTGCGAGAAGCCTTGGAGGAACCCATGCTTTTGCTGTTACTGGCCACGGCTATTTTGTATTTCGTTTTGGGCGAGACGTGGGACGGCCTGCTGATGATTACCGGCGTGCTCCTCATGATAGGCATCGACCTATACCAAGAAGCCAAAACCGACAAGGCGCTGGAAGCGCTCAAAGAGATGTCCGCGCCAACCGTCTCGGTCATCCGCGACGGCAAGTTGCGCACCATTCCAGCCGACCAGTTGGTGAGCGGCGATCTGATGGTGGTTCAGGAAGGCGACCGCGTGGCCGGCGACGCGGTTTTGCTCGAAGCCGCAAACCTATCGGTAGACGAATCCATGCTGACCGGAGAATCCGAACCGGTTCGTAAGACGATGGATACGGTGTCGGGAGTAGGAAGTCATGTTATCGGTAGCCGGAAACCGAAAAGCAGCGGCTCGGTTCCCCGACCTCCGACGTCCGACCTCCGACGTCCCGAAGGGCTCGTCTTCGCAGGCACACTGATATTGACCGGACAGGCCGTGGCCCAGGTTACGGCCATCGGAACCGGCACGCGTTACGGCGCCATCGGCAAACGTTTGGCGCAAACGCAAAGCCGGCCATCGCCCCTGCAAAAAAAGACGGCCAAACTGGTCAAGATTTTCGGCGCCTTGGGCTTGTTGTCGTGTTTGGCCGTGTTCGGCGTCTCGTATTCGCATGACGGGAACTTGGTCAACGGACTGCTTATCGGTTTGACCTTGGCCATCTCGGTCATCCCCGAGGAATTGCCCGTGGTCCTGACCGTGTTTTCGGCCATCGGCGCGTACCGCCTGACCAAGCGGCAAGCCCTGGTGCGCGACATCAACATCATCGAGAGCTTGGGCGAAATCACCACTCTTTGCACGGACAAAACCGGCACTTTGACCGAAAACCGCATCACGCTGCAGGAAGCGTTGTTCAACGGCGGCTTGCTGAACGCCAATGAGCTGGAAAAGCGTGGACGCGACTACGCCGAACCCATGGCCTTGGCCCTCCATTCAACCGATCCGCGCGCTTACGACCCCATGGATTTATCGCTCCAATCCGTGGCCGCTCACGCGGGATTGGATTCGGCCGAGCTGTTGCCCGCCTCGCGCCATGTCCGCGAATACGGCTTTGACCATAAACTCAAATGCCTGGGCCACGTGTGGCGCAAGAACGGCACCCGGCTTTTGGCCGTCAAAGGTGCGGCCGAAAACATCATAAAAATGTGCGCTCTGGAACCTGAACGCGCCAAGGATCTGCAACAGTCCGTGGTGGACATGTCTTCCAGGGGGTTGCGCGTCTTGGCCGTGGGCGTGAAAAAATTTCATGACCATGAAAATCCTCCGGAGACTTTGGATGGCGTAGCGGATTTGGAATTCGTGGCCTTGTTGGGTTTCAACGACCCGCCGCGCAGCGACGCCAAAAGCGTGGTCCAAGCTTGCCGCCAAGCCGGCATCGCAGTGCGCCTCATTACCGGGGACCATCCGGAAACCGCTGGATTCATTGCCCAGGCAGTTGGCCTGCCACACCCCAAAAACGTGCTCACGGGCGCGGAAATGGATGTGCTGGACGACAATGAACTCGCCAAAAAGGTAAAAAAATATTTCGTGTTCGCGCGTATCGTGCCCGAACAAAAAGTCAGAATCGTGGAAGCGCTCCGTTCGAACGGCGAAATCGTGGCTATGGTGGGCGACGGGGTCAATGACGGGCCGTCACTCAAGGAAGCGGACGTAGGCGTGGCCATGGGCGGCCGCGGCACCAACGTGGCGCGCGAAGCTTCGGATTTGATTCTGCTCGACGACCGCTTGGCCACGGTCACCCAAGCCGTACGCGACGGCCGCAAGATTTTCGACAACATCCAAAAGGCCGTGCACTACGTGTTTACGGTGCACGTTTACGTGGTTTTGATGGCGCTGGTCATGCCACTGTTGGGTTTGCCGCCCGTACTCTTGCCCATCCATATCGTGCTCTTGGAACTCATCATCGACCCGACCTGCGCCATCGTGTTCGAGGCCATCCCGGCCGAAGAAGGCATTATGCAACGCGACCCGCGCGATCCCGAACGCCCCATCATTTCTAAAAACCGGTATCTGCGCATCATCCTTATTGGCCTGTCCATCTTCATCGTGGCCGGCGGCGCGTACGTCATGGGATTGCGCAATGGATTGAGCCAGGAGATTTCGCGCGCGTTGGCCATGGCCACCATCCTTTGGTGCAACGTGACCTACGTGCTCTCTTCAACCTCGCGCACCAAAAGCATCTTCAAATCGTTGCGCTTTTTGAAGGACCGGACCTTCGTCACGGTGTACGCTGCCCTGATTGCGAGCTTCCTGTGCCTGATTTACGTACCCGGGTTGAACCGCACCTTCAGTTTCGCGGCCCTGCCCATTTCCCTGTTCGGCCTGGCAATGTTGCTCGGTTTGACCCCGGCCATAATCAACGAATTCTGGAAGTTGTTCACGGCCCGCAGACGCGCTTGAACTCGTAATTAAAAAGACGCCCTCGCGGGCGTTTTTCGTTTCGTTTTTAACGCGAGGTCATTCCGCGGCCAACATCTGGGCCCGGTCCAGCAATTCCTGCAAATCCTGGCGTTCCGCATCCGTACGCCGCATCAAACTCGCCCAAACCTCTTCCAACTCTGCCTTACCCGGCTCATCCGCACCGACTTTTCGCAGGTCGCGTCCGATATCGGTCAAAACTTCGCGTGCGCCTTCGAGCGTCAAAAACGCCACGCCGATTTCTTTTTGCACGGTTTCGAAGTCGGTTTCCGGCGCCGGTTCAGTCCGTTTCAGTTCTGGATTGAAGCGCATATCAAGAATCCAAATTCCTTAGTTGTTGGGCCATCCACGCCAAACGCGACGAACCCGTGTGTTGGGCGTTTTTGAGTTGGTCGTGGACCATATGCCCCACGGCCCGCACATGCTCGATGCGCGCGGTGCGCGACCGCACGTCGGCCGCGATGGCCTGCAACGCCTGTGCGCGGCTGTTGGCCGGCGGCACGGCGGCCGTGCTCCCGGCCGCGGACACGGGCGGCAAAGCCGCGGGTGTTGGACGCCGCGCAGGCAACGGACGCAAAAACGGATTCATGGGCATGGCGACATTATAAAACAACGGGCATGAGACAACAAACGCGGAGCAATAAACCGGATTCATTTCAAATGACCCACCAGTCTAAAGGCGATTCCATTTACATTTTCCCCCGGATAAACGTTGAACAACGAAGACAGCCCGCCAGAACGGCCATCTCCACCGTAAACTTTATATTCTCCATCTAGAACTTTTTCATTGAACCATTCCGCCGATTCGGAGGATGGCTCTCCCCATTCGGGATGATGCAGATTCCCCAACGCATTAAACTCAACCATGCGTTGCACGGCCACGTCTCCGGGTTTCAAGCCATAAGCACCGGCCAAGGCGGCCATGACTTCCGGTTTGTTCAAATCGTATAGCGAGACGAAAAACCGTGATTTTGGATTAAGCCCCCACTTATTTATCAATCTCGCTTTAACCAAGCCTTCAAGAACCGGACTCAAAAATTCTTCGTCATCTTCGTACATCGTGTCGCTATTTTCGTATTTCGGCTTTGGACGACCGTCGCACACGACCCAACAACCAGGCAACACCATAAAATCTGGGGGCATTTTTTCAAGGTCGATGTGTCTGACATGCGGCTTGACCCAACCTTCGGGGCTTTCCTCGGACATGTCGAACGGCGGAAGGTAGTGGAGCTCGAGGCGTTTCCTTTCCCACTCCTCCATCTTTTCCAGCGTTATCCAGTCCGGCAACGCCGGGACTTCGACGCGGCGCTTGAATTTTGACGAGAGAATCGCTTCTTCCGACGCGTAAAGTTTCTCCTTCTTAACCTCCAGCTCCATGCCCGGGCCGAATTCCTTGTTGTCGAGCAGGTACGCGAGCTTGCCGAGCAGGGCCATCAGCTCCTTGGCGTCGGCGAGCAAACCCTTTGCCTTAGCCTCGCCCGCTTTCATCCTTTTCGTCCTCTTGTACATTCCGGCCGCGTCCGTGGCGCCGTATTTGGCGTATATCTCCTTGACGCGGGCGTGAAGCTTTTCCGCATACGATCGGACTTCGGGGCGGAGGTCGACGCGGCGGGTTTCGTAACTCGGCCCTGGAACTGGGTACTGGGTACCGGGCACTGATTTGGTTGAATCCAAAATTCCGGGTCCGTTTCCGACCTCCGACATCCGACTTCCGACCGCGCTTCGCGAGAAGGGATTCATCCCCCGCATTCTACCACACTGGACTGCCGAGCATCGTTTGGCTACTGTACCCACATATGGAGGATGAACGCCTGATTGCGCCCGAGGCGCAGGAAAACGAAGACCGCGTGGATTTGAGCTTGCGGCCCAAGACTTTGGCCGAATTCATCGGCCAGCCCACGATCAAAGAGAACCTGGGCATCTTTTTGCAGGCGGCCAAAGGGCGCAACGAACCGTGCGAGCATGTGTTGCTTTACGGACCGCCGGGTTTGGGCAAAACCACTCTGGCCCACGTCATCGCCCGCGAGATGGAGGCCAACATCAAAGTCACGAGCGGACCGGCTTTGGAACGCGTGGGCGATTTGGCCGCCATCCTCACCAACCTGGAGGACGGCGACATCCTGTTCGTGGACGAAATCCACCGCATGAACCGCAACATCGAGGAGGTGCTGTACCCGGCCATGGAGGATTACGCGCTGGACATCGTCATCGGCAAAGGCCCGGCCGCGCGCACGCTGCGCCTGGACCTTAAACGCTTCACGCTCATCGGCGCGACCACGCGGCTTTCGCTTATGAGCGCGCCTTTGCGCGACCGGTTCGGCGGCATTTACCATTTGAATTTTTACGGGCCGGACGAGATGGCGGCCATCGTGGAACGCAGCGCGCGTTTGCTGGGCTTGGCCATGGACATGCCGACCGCCGGCGCCATCGCCTCGCGCTCGCGCCGCACGCCGCGCATCGCCAACCGTTTATTGAAACGAGTACGCGACTTCGCCCAAGTGCGCACGGCCGGCCAATTGGACCCGGAGACGGTCGCGGCCGCGCTCGAAGCGCTCAACATCGACGCCCGCGGCTTGGACGAGACTGACCGACGCGGCCTCGCGGCCATCATCGAAAAATTCAACGGCGGCCCCGTGGGCCTTTCCACCTTGGCCGCGGCCATGAGCGAAGAGATGGACACGCTCGAAGACGTGATCGAACCGTTTTTGTTGCAGGAAGGGTTCATCGCGCGCACGCCGCGCGGCCGCGTGGCTACGGAATTGGCCTACAAACATTTGGGCAAACCCATACCGGAACATTTGGCGCAAAACGGGTTGTTTGACAGCCAACAATGAACAACCTTCCGTCATGCCGAACTCGTTTCGGCATCTAGCCGCAACTCATCGGGATCCTGAAACAAGTTCAGGATGACACAAGGGGCGACGTAAAGCTGGATCGAGATGACGAAAAGGCACGAAAAGCTGTATAATGTTTCCATGTTCCCTCTCTATTTCTTCGTTTTGGGATGGCTGGCGTTTTTGGCCATCTTCCTGATCGTGTCCGCGTTCAGCATCCTGCAGATGCTGCGTTACGGCTTGGCGCACAAGGTCACATACATGACTACCTTCCTATTCGTGCTCCTCTCGTCCGCCGTGATACTGGGTACGCTCGGCTATTTGGCCACCGTGGACCTAAAAGCCGAGGTGGACCTTGGGATATCCAACGCGGGTCTTTACGCACCGGCGTCAGAATTATGATAAACCTCGACAAACTGCCCAACCAATTGCCCGACGAAAAAATCACGGGCGTATTTCGGCGCCACCCCATCACCATCTTCGGCATTTACGTGGCGCTCATGGTGATTCTGGTCCTGCCCGTGGCCGCGTACGTGGTTTTGCATTTGCTGCAGGCTTCGATTTTAGAGAACGAAGGCCAATTCGCCCTGCTCATCATGGGCGTGGGACTGTTCTTCATGTTCGTCATCCTCTTTTTGTACCAGCACTTTTTGGATTATTGGCTGGACATGTGGATCGTGACCAACCGCCGCATCATCAACATCGAACAACGCGGCTTGTTTTCGCGTACCACCTCCGAACTCCGCCTGTACCGCGTGCAGGACGTGACGGCCGAGGTCACGGGCTTCGTGCATTCAATGCTGGATTACGGCATGGTGTATGTGCAGACGGCCGGTGAAAAGGAATATTTCGCGTTCGAGGACGTGCCCCATCCCAACCAAATCGCCAAAGACATTCTGCATCTGGCCGAAGTGGACCGCAGAGAGCATTTGGAAGAAGCCATGGAAGCCATGGAACAGACGACCGTAGACAAACACGACGACATCCGGCAAAAAGCGGCGCAGCATATAGAACCCTGAAAATACGTAAGATTCATAAGATTGGCAACCCAGAATAAAAAACGTAAAGGCAAATATAAAATTTGGGTTATCCCCAAATTTTATGAATCTTATAAATTTTACAAATCTTACAAATCAACGATACCAAGGCTTTATCTCAATCCCCTTGTAATAATACTTGAGAATTTGGTCCCAGGTTTGGCCTTCGTTGGCTTGGGCGAGCGCGCCCGAGGCCGACATGCCCACGCCGTGGCCCCAGAGTGTCTTGCCGGCGTCCCACGGGACGGTCACGCCTTGGCACCATTCGACTTCTCCGTACCACACCTCTTTCCAACTGCGCGTGCGTCCGTCCGAGCGCGAAAAGTACGGGGTGATGGCGATTTTGCCGTTATAAGATACGACCATGCCGCGCGTGGCGTCCACGGCCGCGACGATGTTGGGGCTGCGCGCCTCCTGGCCATAGCCGCGGTACACCTGGTCGTATTTGGCGTCCACGATGAAATATTCGTCCGCGTGTTTGGTGGCGCGCTCCACATGGTACATGGCGTAGGTGCGCGCGGCCGTAAGCAAGGTCTTTTGGAATTCCATGGGGCTGACGTTTGAAGTTTCGGCGATGCCTTTAAGATAAGTTTCGATCGGCAATTCATTGATGACCCAAACGTTGCTTGTCTTGGGCGTAAAGCGCAATTCCAGCTTGCCGCGGAACTTGTTGTCGTTGGCGCCGGGCAGCCACGAAACCGGCCGCGAGATGTCCGTCATTTCAAGCGGCGAAACGCCGTCCGTGGCCACGGCCACGTAATATTGCGTGGATTGAGAAGTGCAGGCTCCGCTCAACGTATAGACGCTGCTGGCGCGGTTGTATTTGACCGTGACCGACTGCCCTGCGCCCACCGAACACACGGCCGAACCGTTTTGCGTCAGGTTCATGCCCGTGGTCAGGCCGCGCACGACCATGGTGTCGTCGGTCGTAGCGTACAAACCTACGCGGATAATTGGCTCGTTGGGCAGATTGGAAACGTCGACGGTTCCCTGCGACGGCTGTGTCGGCTGCGACGGTTGGACCGTTTCCGGAGCGATGTAGCCGTCGGCCGTCACCGTAACCGGAATGTCGATGACGCCGCCGGAAACTTCCTGCCCGTCGGCCTCGAGCGCCAAGCGCACGGTGTACGAACCGCTCTTGGCCGGCGCCTTGACCTTGAAGTCCAGCAGGCTCAGCTGCCCGGGTTCCACGACCGTACTCACGTTCTTGGCTTCGGTGCTGGAGGGCCAGGAATCGTGGCGCACCGTAGTGTATCGCGTGCCCAAATTGGGCACCACTTCCTTAAGCTTCAGTGTCACGCGGTTCCATACCGCGGTGCCGGAATTTTTGATGCCGTAATTCAAGCTCAAGGTATCGTTGCCCATGACCGAAAAACCGCCACGGGGCTTGAGCAGGAGCGTGGCCAGATATCTGCCGGATTGGACCGTCGAACCGTTGTTGGCCGTTACGTTCGCCGGCGGGGTGGTCACGAACTGGTCGGGCATGCGCACGCGGATGGGCAGGTAGAACTGGCTGCCGCTGATGGTCTCCAAACCGTTGACGCGCAACTCGAAGGATTCTGAATATTTGCCCGGGCTCACGGGCGCGCGCAATTCAAACGCCACGTTGGCCGTGCGTCCGGGCGCGATGGATTCAGGCAATTTGGCCGCGGCAAAATCCCCGAGCCACGACGTGTCTTTGAAGTTGTTTGACAAAGCGTACAACGAAACCTTTTCCGTGCCGTCCGTACGCCACGTTTGGTTGCCCGCATTCTTGACGGTCACGCTCAACGTGAGGTGCGCGCCCGGATCGGTCTGCCATTCCGTACCGCCGGTTTGCACGTCTTGTGCCTTGTAGGCCGTGGTATTGGCCAAACGGCCGCCAGTCGTGGGTACGGTCGAGGGTTGGACGCTTGACGTTCCATTCGTCACAGCAGCCGTTTGCCCGCTGACCACGAACGCTATTTCTATGACCGTGTATTTATGCCAAGTCTTGCCGTCGCCCAACAAAAAACGTTGCGTGTAAGTGCCAGCGCTGGTCGGCGCCTTGACCCAAAACGATGCCGTGGCGATGCTTCCCGGCTTGACGGCTGTTTGACCGATGGACACCAGCTTATCGGCAGCCAGCCAACTCGAATGCTTCAACGGGCTGCTGGATCCGTAAATGTATAATGAAGTTTTTGACGCTCCGCCGTACCAGGTGTAATCGGTCTGGTTCTTGATGGATACGAAAATGCGTTTTTCCTCGCCTTTGGCCAGATTGACTTGGGATTTTTCCACGATGGTCAGCGCGTCGGCTTGGGCTGGACCAAATGCAAAAAGCCATGCCGTAAACCCTCCTGCGACAAGGAGGGACCACAACATGGCCCTTCGGCTAAATAAGCGGCGATATTTCATATTTGTTTTTTGTTTTAGCCAAAATTTCAACCACTCGTACAGCATAGCATTTTTTAAGCGTCTGGTCAACGCCGAATTACGTCAAAAGTTTGACAATTCCATCAAGAAGCTTGCCCGTTTTGTGATTATATCCGGCCTGAAGCCCATCAAAATCACCCCCGTATTTCCGCATGAGATTTTCCGAATCCACGATATGGGAAACCATAGCGTTAACCGCAAGCGCACCGGCTTTACGGCATTGTTCGGACGCAGCCGCTAAAGTCGCTCCACTGTCCGTCATGTCATCCACCAGCAAAACGCGCTTGCCTTGGATTTTTTTGGCATCGGACAAGGCCATAAAAGATTTTACGCCTTTGGCCGTGCGTTTCTTTCTGACCAGCGCCGTTCCGGTCCCCAGTTGGCGCGCGAATAGTTTGACCCGACCGACGGCTCCATAATCGGGCGCGACCACGACTTCGCTTTGCCGGAAGCCTGACGGCAAGCATGCGGGCGTCATTAAAACGTTTTTCAGCCGGCCGTCGAACGCGGCCCTGAATTCCGGGCTATGCGCGTCCAATGTCACGATTTTATCGAACGCCCGCGCCAAAAGCCGCGCCACGAACAACCCGGCCGGCGCTTCGCCTTTTTTGGTCACGCGGTCCTGTCGTCCGTACGCAATCCACGGGGCCACCAGCGTCAGCTTCTTGGCTCCGGCACGACGCAACGCCTCGGCCAAAAGCAGGACGCGGAACAAGGACTCGGGATTTTCTTTTATGTCGGATACGATCGTGGTCCGTGGCGCGGCTTTGGCCGGTCCCATGACTTTCAACTCCCCGGCCCGATACCGGTCAACGGTCGCGAACGTCAGCTTTTCGCCTTTGATTTTGGCGAGGGCTTGGACCAAACTTTTTTCGTCTTTGAAACCAATGAACATATGGATCGCTATCGTCATCCCGAACTCGCAACGCCCGCTGAAGCTTTAGCGTAAGAGGGTTTCAGGATCTAAATTGATTGCTTTCTATCGAGATGCCGAAATGAATTCGGCATGACGATGGGGTTTATGGTTTTAACAACTCCACCACCTCGTCGTCGCTGGTTTGCGGGAAGGTTTTGTAAAACTGGCCCACGGCTTCGTAAAAAACCGGTTCTTCCAAGGCGATGACTTCATCGGTCTCTTTGCGCAGCGCGGCCAGACTGCCGTGCGCGCCGTGCGATACGGCCAACACGATTTTGGAGGCGTGCTGGTGGCGGGCCGCGGCCACGGCCGCGCGGATGGTCAAACCCGTGGCCACGCCGTCGTCGATGATGACCGCGGTTTTGCCGCGCATGTCGGGCAAGGGTTTGCCGTCACGGAACTTTTTGACCCTGCGTTCGGCTTCCTTGGTCTCCTTGTCCACGATTTTGTTCAAAACCTCCTGGTCATGCGCGAACCGTTCGGCCTCGTTCCAAATGGTTTCCCCGGTCTCGGCCAATGCTCCAATGGCGTATTCATCGTGTTCGGGCGCGCCGATTTTACGCGTCACGATGACGCCCAGCGGCAAACCCAGCGTCTTGGCCACTTCCGCGCCCACCACCACACCGCCGCGCGGCAAAGCGAACAGCAAAACGTCTTGCTTGCCCGCATAGTCCCCCATTTTTTGGGCCAGCTGCCTGCCGGCGTCGGCCCGATCCTCGAAGGTCATACGCCCTCATTTTATCAGACCCGACACGTATGGGCCTCTTTCGGTCAAGGGCGACTGGCTTAAAAAAATCCCCGTTACCGGGGACGAATGGATTCGCCGTTCGGTCCTAAGCCGGGGTAGAATCCATCTTTTTCTTCTCTTTGTCGTTCTCGCGGCGCTGTTTGAATTGCGTCGCCGTCTCGGGCATGACTTTGGGTTCGAGCCTGATGTGCGCGACCTCTTCCCCGCCGCGCTTTTCCAGTCCTTGACCGCGCAGGGCGACGCGCTGTTGTTGTTCGGCTTGGAACGACGCGGACGCCGGCGCCTGTGTCCTGCCTGGTGCTTCTGTGTTGGCCATATATTTGGTACGCAGCCATTATGGCACGGAGTCGGGAGGGGTTCAAATTGTCTTGTAGCATGTAACTTGTATCATGTGACAGTGACGGGATTCTGATGCAGGGTGCATAGTACCAACGCCCACTGTTACGTGATACATGTTACATACCGCTGCCCCTGCTACATGATACAAGTTACATGATACATGCTACATGATATGATATCCCCCATGAGCACCGCACGAATTATCGCTTGGAATACGGGCGTACAGGCCATGGGCAAGGTCGTATCCACGCTGTTCGGCGTGGCCATCATCGCTTTGATGACGCGGTATTTGGGGCAGGAGGGTTTTGGCTACTATTCCACGGCCAACGCGTTCTTCCAGATTTTGGCCATCGTTTTGGACTTGGGCATCAACGTTACCTTGGTGCAGATGCTGGGCGAACGCGCGGGCGACGAACCGTACGAAAACCGCGCCGTCTCGGCCACCATGACCTTCCGCATCGTGACGGCCTTCGTGCTGCTCGGCGCCGCGCCGTTCATCGGACTGCTCTTCCCCTATGCTTGGGAGGTCAAAGTCGCGCTCTTCGCCATTTGGGTTTCGTTCTTCTCGGCTTCGCTCAATCAGATTGTCATTGGCGTGCAACAACGGCACCTCAAAATGTCGGCCGTGGCCATCAGCGAAATCGCCGGACGGGCGGTACTGCTCATCGGCCTTTTCGTGTGTATGGCCATAGGCTGGGGCCTGATCCCTGTTGTGGTTTTCGTCTCCTTCGGCAGCACGGTCAATTTGGTCATCAATTGGCTGGTGGCACGGCGCTACGCGTCTTTCGAGTGGAATTGGGACCCGGCGTTTTGGAAAACCATGCTCGGGCGTTCATGGCCCATCGGGGTCTCGATCCTCTTTAACCTCGCATACTTCAAAGCCGACACTTTCATCCTGTCGCTCGTCCGGCCGGCGACCGAGGTTGGTTTGTACGGCGCGGCCTATCGCGTGCTGGAGATACTGATAACCTTCCCCTTCATGTTGGCCGGTCTGGTCTTGCCACTCATGGCCAACGCCTGGGCCAAAAAAAACGCCGAGCGCTTCAATACGTTGGTCCGACAATCGTTGACCGCCATGGCGCTCATCGCCGTACCCCTAGCCGCGGGCGTGGCCGTCATCGGAACCCAAGCCATGGTGCTGATCGCAGGCGCGGACTTTGCGGCATCGGGCGACATCCTAAAAATTCTATCCTTGGCCACGGCCGTGATTTATCTCGGCACGGTTTCGTCGCACGTGGTCGTGGCCGTGAACGCACAACGCAAGATGCTGCCCGTGTATATCGCGGCCGGCGTTCTGACTGCAGCGGCTTACTTGTGGCTGATCCCGATATACGGCATGTGGGCCGCGGCTTGGCTGACCGTGGCGAGCGAAGTTGTCGTGGCCGCGTCCGCCACCTACATCACGCTCAAAGCCGCTCCGCGCGGGTTCGACGGGTGGAACTTTTTGAAAATCCTGTTCGCGGGCGGCGTCATGATGCTGTGCATCCTGCCGCTCAAAAACATGTGGCTGCCAATACCCATCCTGACCGGCGCGGCCGTGTATTGCGTTTTGATCCTCATCACCGGCGCGGTCTCGCGCGGCACGCTCAAGGAACTGTTGAGCGCCAAAAAAGGCGAACCTGTGATTGAAACGCCGTAAAATTATTATTGTTCACAAAACGTAGAGACGCCATCGGATGGCGTCTCTACCCGCGTTATCCATTATTGACAATCGGGTAGAGGCGCAAGATATTGCGCCTCTACCGAATTATTATTTACAAAAAAATCAATCCTGCGTCACCCGACCGTCGCCGTTGAGGTCAATTGCTGGACCGAGAAATTTTGGTTTTGGATGCAAGAATTCGACTTGCGCGAAGGCTTTGACGCGCGCCAACCACTCGCGCATGACCACGCGCATCCACCACGGATACGCGATGTCCGAAGCCACGCCGTAAACGTCCATGCCCAAGGCGCGGCCAATGTACACGGCGCGTGGCACATGGAAATCCTGCGATACCGCAATCAAACTCTTGGCGCCAAACACGTCGCGCGCCCGGTATAAACTGTCGTACGTGTCGAATCCCGCGTGGTCCATGAAGATGTCGGACTCGGGCATGCCTTTGCCCATCAGATAATCCTTCATGGCTTGGACTTCGTTGTAGGTTTCGGTTCCATGGTCGCCGGTCACGATGATTTTGGGCGCGACTTTTTTATCGTACAACTCAAAACCTTTATCCAGCCGTTCGCGCAACGCCGGCGACAACGAACCGTTGGGCCGGACAAACGCGCCAAGTATCAAAATCGCCTGCGTGCCCGTGGGTGCGGTCTGTGCGGTCATGACGTACGGTGCCGACTCTCCGATGATGGCTATGTTGGACAACAACAATATCGCCGCACAAGCGAACGACAGGCCCATTGCGAACAATGCCAAACCCCATTTTGTGTTCAATCCGTTCGGCTGACGCATATTGGTCAGTATATTCAACCGCCGAAAGTCTGTCACATGACAACCAACCGGATTTTGGTTAAGCTAGGGTAATTATGCAACGCTTGCTCAAATACGCGGCCTTCCTCTTGCCGATTGTCCTGCCGATGTACGTTTACCGATTCAACATCGGCCCGTTGCCAACTACGGTTTTAGAAATTTACGTTTTGGTGTTCATTATCACCTGGCTCATGCTCCGCGTCGGAGGTCGGAGGTCGGATGTCGGAGGGGCCACAGGCGTTTCGCGTTTCGCGTTACATTTTCCACACCCCTGGCGTTGGCCCCTGTTGGCCTGGCTCGCCGCCACGCTCATCGCGGTCGCGATTGCGCCGGACCGCTGGGCCGCATTGGGGCATTGGCGCGCGTTCGTATTGGAACCGATTTTGGTGTTTATCGTAATAAACGATTTATTCAAAACCACCCCTAACCCCTCCTCATTAAGGAGGGGAATTATCAACGGCATAGGCGTCGTGACGTTGGCCTTGGGCGTTTACGCAGTCATCCAATATTTCACGGGCATCGGAATCCCCTCGCCCTGGGACGATGCGACGATGCGACGTGCGACCGGCATCTTCGGCTACCCGAACGGCTTGTCTTTGTTCGTGGCGCCGTTCGGTGCCGTGTGTTTCATGGAATGGATCAGACGCGTCTGGGAAGGTGACGGGCAATGGCCGCGCCTGTTCTTCCTCTTGGCCACGGCTGCGGCTTTAGTCGCCGAACTGTTGGCCAAATCCATGGGCGGCATTTTGGCTTTGGGGATCGGCATGGCGCTGGTGCTGATAATCAAAAAAGAAACTCGCAAAATCGGCTATGCGCTATGCGCCATAGGCGCCATAGTCGCGGTCGCGGTCGCAGTGCGAATTTACACCACCGAATTGCATCCGCAGAACATCGGCGACAACGTCGCCAACTCCAAAAAATGGTCGAGCATGGTGCGCACGGTCATCTGGAAAGAATCGGCCCAAATCATCAAAGACCATCCGCTTCTCGGCACCGGTCTGCGCAGTTACCCGACCGCCATCCTCCCCTACCACAAGGCGACTTGGATGGAAGTCTTTCCGCATCCGCACAACATCGTGCTCATGCTTTGGATTGAGACCGGCCTGCTCGGATTGATTGCTTTTATGTGGATTTGTTGGACGTGGGCAGTCGTCTGTCGTCGGTCATCAGCTATCAGCCATCAATCGGGGAACGGAATTAGCTCCGACGACAGGCGACTGACGACTGACGACTTGCTTTGGGTCGTTCCCCTAATCGTTATTTTGACGCACGGAATGGTGGACATGCCCTATTTCAAAAACGATTTGGCCATCCAATTCTGGCTCTTGGCGGCTCTGGCCACGGCTGCCGGAGGAGTGTATCATCGGACGGTGAATGCTGATAAACGAGACGGGAATAACCAATGGACCAATCACCAATAACCAAATATGATTGGCCTTTGGTAATTGGTTGTTGGTGATTGGTAATTCCATTAAAATATTATGAAAACCCCCAAATACCTCATCGCAGGCCTGGCCATTGGCGTTTTATTCGGCGCCGGTTGCCAAACCGCTAAACCCACGAACACCACGCCCGAACCCAAAGCCCCTGTCGTGGATACGGCCCAGACCCAACCCTCCGCGCAACCGACCTCAACGGCCCCGAACGCGACCACGACCAAAGCTGACGAGCCGGTCGCCAAACCCGTGGTCAAACCCGCGGCCGAAACCTCCAAACTTCCGACCGGACCGGTGACGGTTTATGTGGGACAAGGTTGTCCGCACTGCGTACGCGTGGAAGCGCGGGCCTTAGAGACGGGAATGGACAAGAAGATACCCGTCATATTTAAAGAGGTATTCAACGACCAAGACAACGCGGAAGAATTCATGGGCATCGCCAAACAATGCGGCTTGGACGTCAATAATCTGGGCGTACCCGTAATGTGGGATGGGGCCAAATGCACCGAAGGCGAACCGGACATCATAAAATTCATTGACCTGTCCACGCAGGCGTATGCGAAGAGAAAATAGTCGGATGTCGAAGGTCGGAGGTCGGATAATGAATCCGTTGAAATTCTTCCTCTTTCCTCTTTCCTCCTTGCTCTTTCCTTGGTCGGCACACGCGATCTGCCCGGTTTGCACCGTGGCCGTGGGCATGGGCGTGGGATTGTCGCGCTGGTTGGGCATAGACGACACCCTGAGCGGCATCTGGATCGGCGGACTCATCGTTTCGTTGACTCTTTGGACCGACGATTGGCTGGAACGCAAAAACTTCAAAATTTCCGGCCGTTCTTTCGCCGTATTTGCGGCTTACGTCCTGCTGGTGGTCGTGCCTTTGTACTGGTTGGGCATCGCCGGCCATCCGTTCAACCGCCTGTGGGGCATGGATAAGCTCATGCTCGGAATGCTGTTCGGCGGAACAGCTTTCGCGTTGGCGGCCTTGGCCTATGACGCGCTCAAGCGGCGCAACGGCGGCCGCGCTTGGTTCCCGTTCCAAAAAGTCGTCATGCCCGTCGGCGCCCTCGCGATTTTAAGCGCTGCATTTTATTTTATCACTCGACATTAATCAACGGCTGATGGCTGAATTGGACTTTCGACCATCGACCGTCGACTTTCGCCTCTATGCTCCCCGACCTCGATTCCTTCATCCGCAAAGTGGATGACATGAAAAAGCAGGACAAGATGGACCTCTCGTCAGACCAGGACCTGAGCATCGCCGTGATGAACCTGGTCAGCATCGAAGAGCAT
This sequence comes from Patescibacteria group bacterium, assembly GCA_022703155.1. Taxonomy (GTDB): domain Bacteria; phylum Patescibacteriota; class Patescibacteriia; order 2-12-FULL-60-25; family 2-12-FULL-60-25; genus MWCR01. The sequence goes on from JAKLEH010000004.1 coordinate 37,089, forward strand.
TTCTTCTTCACCGGCGCCAAACTCGACAAGCCCGAATATTACGATCTGCTCAAAGAGGCGCGCGAGATGCGCAAGGATTTGTTGAAAAAACTCGTAACCGCGCCCGAAGGCGAAGTCTGGTGCATTTCAAAACACCTGCTGGCCGCGTCCATGCGTTTGATGGAGGTCGGCACCAAACAGTTGGGCATGGGCAGAAAAGAAGAAGCCCAAGATTTTTTCAAGAAAGCGTATGAACTCTACAGCCTGTTCTGGGGCTTGAACATGAAACTCGTGGACGCGTCGCAAATCAAATCCATTGACGCGGAAGCGGTCAACAAGCACGACACGGAAAAGAAAGGCTTTATGGGCAAACTCGGCGATTTGGTGCGCAAAGCCATCGATTGTTGCATCGAATGAGGTGACGTCTATAAAGTTGGAAAGTTCACAATGTTCATAAAGTCAGGTCCCGCAGTACGCTTACGACTTTACAAACTTTATGAACATCACAAACAAAAAAGGCCTCGCGGCCTTTTTTATACAAGCTTGAAGCCTAATGCCTTGGCCTTGGGCGCTTCGACTTCGCCTTTGTCCTCGATGTAACGCACGTTGCCGTTGGAATCCACGACATAGCGATGCCAACCGCCCACGCCATAAATGATGCCACGGTAATCTTTGCGCGATGTGGCCTCAGCCAAAGCGCCATCGATGGAGTTTTCGCCCCACGAAGGCTGGTGCCGCTCATACCAATCGCGGCCCTCCATCTCAATCAGCGCATCGATGACGGCTTGGCGGTTGGTCAACAGATTCATGACGTCCAACTTCTCTTTCTGCTCTTCAACGGTTTCGGCCTGGGATTGCGTGCCTGGAGACGGCGCGTCTTCGTAGTGTTCCGGAGGTCCAAATTTCTCCTCTGGAAATCCGTAATCGGCCAAATACGCGCGCAAACCCTTCTCCGGATAACCGTCGCCCACGTATTTGCGCACGAAATCCGCCACGTCGTTAAAACCTTTGGCGCGCAGGTCACGGATCAAATCGTCGAAATAATAATCCCAATCCTTAGACGAATTCCAATTTATCGGCACTCTGGACCATAGGCCGTCCATATCCTCGTATTTGTAGCCTTGGCTCAACAGCCACGCCTCGGCGCAATTGAAAATATTCGTGCCGCGCTGGGAAAACAGCGCCAACACCAGGCTTGTCCGCGCGTCTTTCTCCGAAGCCGTCCGCTCGGCACGCGACGCTTCTGGCTTGGAGCTGGTTGGCCTAAAAGGATTTTCCGGCATAGTCTTGTCTGCGCCGATTATACCACGGGTCCGCCGGCAGACGTACGTCGTCTACAACGAAAACCGTTCGTAATGTATCCGCGTCTTGTCCGCGCCGATCGAAACCAACGCTTTGATGACGGCGTCGGTCATGGGTTTGGGCCCGCACACGTAAAAATCCGACGTTTTGAAGTCCGGCGCCAAACGTTGGATCTTTTCCGCGTCGATGAAACCGCGTTCACCGGTCCAAGTTTCATCCCTGCTCACCACGCAATGCACGGCCAAATTCGGACAAGCGGCCGCCAACTTGTCCAATTCGCCTTTGAACGTCATGTCCGTGCAGGTTTTTGTGCCGAACAGCATGACGACCTTCTTGCCCTGTTTGGCCAACGACTCGGCCAAGGCGCGGATGGGCGTGATGCCGATGCCGCCGGCAATGAGCACGAATTTGTCGCTTCGGGCCGCGCGTTCGGTGAACGCACCGTGCGGCCCGTCCAACAACACCTTAGTGCCAGGCTTCAAACCTGAAAGTTCTTTGGTGAAATCGCCTAACTCCTTAAAAGTAAAACGCAAATGCGCGGCGTTGGGAGCGCACGAAAGGGAAAACGGGTGCGCTTGCCACCAGCGCCGCTTGTCCAAAAACCTGACGATAAAAAATTGGCCGGCGCGCACGGGCAAGCGACTGAGGTCGCGGCCCTTCAAATACACCGACCAACAACCACCGCCTTCGGATACGACCGAATCGACCGTAAAACCATGGCGCCAAAAACGGTAGATTGGCATGGCGAAACGGAAAACGACCAGAAATCCGAACGTTACGGCGTACAGGACCGACCAAAACGCCGCGTACCAGCCGTACATGTCGTCACCTGATTCGAATTGGTGGCCAATGAACAAGAGCGTGGCCAAATACATCACGAGGTGCGCGTAATACCAAGTCTCGTATTTTAATCTTCCTAAGACGATGACCAGCGACATCGCGACCAAAGCAAGGAACAAAACCGCGGAAGCGACCGCCTTGGGCACGTCCTCGTAACCGCTGACGAACGCTTGGAACCGGCCGAACCAGGTACCGCCGGAAACCGCGGCTTCGCCGGCCACCAGCAGCAACGGATGCGCCACGATGGCCGCAGGAATCGCAAAACCCAAAACGTGGTGGAGGCGCGCGAGCTTATCCATGCCGAACGTACGGTCCAACCACGGCACGCGGGCGATGAGAATCAATTGCAACAAAATGCCACAGGCTGCCAAAAACGCGAACAGGTTTGCCAATGACCTGCAGATCCCGTATGTCGAGCCTTTGAACGCCAATTGCCCCGACCCCGACCACCAACCCGCAAGCGCCGCAATCAACGTGATGGCTAAAACGGAAAAAATGAAAGCCTTGTCCCAATGTCGCGGTGTCCTCATATGTCCATAGGGTAACGGACCATAGCCTGACTGCCAAGCCAAAACCCTTGACAGACGCGTATTTTGGCCACATCGTTACCGAGTCAAAAAGGAGGCGACATGTCACAGTACCCGTCCGCGAACGTCGTCCAAAAAGACATCGAACTTTATTACGACGATGACATCGGCAAGGTCATCGTCCCGGGCGAACCCCACAAAGACCGCCGCTACGGCGGGCACCTCATCGTCTTGCCGCGCTACCGTTCGGCGCATTGCATCAGCACTTTGCTCTACGAGGACCCCGAAGGTTGGCGCTTCCTGCACCTGCTGTGCGCCCTGACCGCCCAAGCCATGTTGGAAATGTTGCCCTGCCTGAACGGCCACAATCCGGACGGGCGCGAAGGCATGGTCAACGTATTCGATGGCGGCAACTGGGGCGTGCACGACGAATCGACAAATCCGCCCAAACCCAAAAGCGGGCGTTACAAGCGCGTCCACGTCCACATCTACGGCCGTTCGCCGCTCGAACCCAAAGACACGGAACAGGACCGCGCCTTGCATTGGGGCTGGGGCGAAGCCCCGACCTTTCCGCGCCACCGTTCGCGCCAGTTGCTCATGGCCCGCCAATTCACGGACGACGAACGGTTCATGATCAAAACGCGGCTGACGGACCTCATCCAAATCTACAACATCGTGCCTTCCAAACCTCCAGACCCATAGACGGGTCTTTTTTTCTTGACCCTTTGACATAATCAAAGCCTTTTCCTATACTACGGCCACGTTTGGGACGGCTAGCTCAGTTGGTTAGAGCGTCACATTGACATTGTGAAGGTCAGAGGTTCGACTCCTCTGCCGTCCACCATAAAAAAACAGCGCTTTGGGCGCTGTTTTTTTGTAGTCTCAAGTTCAAATTTTAGCGTCTAGTTTCCGCGCCTGGTCGACCAATTCTGAACTTGACCGGATTTTGCCGCCGCCCACGTTGAACACGACCTCGCAGCCGCAATTTTGGCATGTGTCCCATTCGGGAATGTCTTTGGGCTCGGCCCTATCCCCGCCCTTGGCGAAATAGTCGGGCTTGATGGCCGCGATGGCGCCGCTCACGAACTGCGAACCGTCGTCCCAATACACCACGTAGTCCACGCCTTTGATGCCGTCCACGATTTCCATGCGGTCGGCGCACGGCATGAATTGGTAACGTTTCTTGCGTTCCAAAAAACCGTCGCCGTTCACGATCACGACGAGCGTCTTGCCCAAATTCTTGGCCTCCAAAATGCAGCGCAGATGGCCGACGTGCAACGGATCGAATCCGCCCGAAGTTGCCACGATGGGCCGAGGCAAATCCGGCAACATTGCGAGCAATTTTTCGAGGGTGAGAATCATATCCTTTTCATGGTAAACAACAAAGCCCCAAACAGCAAGAATAACTAATGATCCAATAACCAATAACCAAGGTTGGTCATTGGCGATTGGAACTTCCTCGCGTCATCGGGTTATTCAGAGCCTCCCCTTCAATTTCTTCTCGAATCTCCATGCGTTGATGCGATTGGAAAAGATGACGGTCAAACCGGCCACGATCGATTCGGTGGAGCCCACGGCGGCCAATATCCAACCGTTTGACATGAAGCCGAATACGGCGGCCAACATGCCCATGAACGGGGCCATGGACGCGCCTAAAATCAAACCCAAACGCGCTGGATTGGTGAAATCTTGAATCAGCGCCATCTTCATGACCGACATCTGTCCCAGTTTGACCTTTTTCTGTTTGACCAACTCGGTCACGTTCCGCTTGTACATGCCCACGCTCTGGATGGCCGTGGTAAGCGACAGCGCGACGGCGGAAAAACCGAACACCGCGCCGGCCGTCAGGACCAACCCGCGGTGCAGCAACGGGTCGATCATCAAGGCACCGAACGTGGCGAGGGCGAACACGGGCACCAAAATGAATCCGCGTTTGGCCAACTCCTTCCATGCGAAACCCGAACCGCGCAACGCCATGAGCTCGGCCGCTTCGCCCATCAAATCGTCGGCCGAGGCCGCGAACAGTTTGCCGATGCCGCTTGCGTAATGTTCCAGCACGTGCGCTATCGGACCCACGAACAACAAAGCCTTGATAATCGATTGCGCGATTTCCGTGCGCTCGTTGGCGTTGTCGTTGACCACGCGGTGCACGATGTAATCCACGGCCAAAGGATAGATGATTTCCGAAAGCTCGGTCATGAGCCGTTGTTCTTTGGCGCCAATGCCTACGTTATCCTCGTCCACCAACACCAGGCGCTTGAAACGCAGACGCTCATGTTTGATGATCGAAAGGCCGTCGTCCAAATCCGCGCCCTTGGACGCGGCCAAACGTTTGTCATCGGCCGTGAATACGGGCTGGTGGTTATCGCGCAAAAACTGCGGCAACCATGTGAGGATGCAATTCTTCTGCGAATACAACGAGATGTTGCTCACGGCTTGCAGCACGCGCTCCGGCGTATGCGTGGTGGTGCGCACGCCGATGGCGAAACCTCGGGACAGCAGGTCGCGCAATTCCTCGCGCGTCCCCGGCCTCACCTTGAACAAATAGCGCAACTCGAGCGGCAAAAATTCGTCCCAATCCACTTCCTGCGGATGCGAAACCACGTCCACTTTATACGTGCCGAGCTTGGACTTAAGCGGCGGTTCGGTTTGGCGTTTGAAAAATTTCATCAGTCCCATATTATTGTTGGCAAAATCGATTATAGCACACGGCGTGCTATCATGTGGCCATGTCCAAACCCCAAATCCAACTCCCGCGCGACGAGGCGCCGCACGCCGATCCGGTCGAGTGGTGGTACGTGACGGCCCAAGGCAAAGGCGACGACGGCAAGCCCTATGCCTTGATGTGCGCGCTGTTCAAAGGCGGCGTGTTCGGCCTGACTGACGTGTATTTTGCGCACTGGTTCGTGACCGACGTGGACGCGAAAAAATTCACGCCCCATTACAAGGTCTTTTGGCGCGGCGCCGACACGCTCAAATTCGACCCGGACGGCATCGACGTCAGATTCGGCAAAACGTTCGCCATGTCCAAAACCGACGGCCGCATGCGGTTCGCGACCCAGCAATTCGAACTGGACCTCAAACCTTCCAAACCGGCCATGCTGGTCGGCGGCACGGGATTCGTGGATTTAAAAACCTCGACCACGCATTACTACTCACTGACCCGGCTCAAAGCCGCGGGCAAGATAAAAATCGGCGGTAAAAACGTGGAATTCAAAGGCTTGGCCTGGTTTGACCACCAATGGAGCCCGGCCACGTATAACAACGAACACGTCTGGACCTGGTTCTCGTTCCAATTGGACGACGGCACGGACGTGACGTGCTACGAATACGGCCGCAAACAAAAAACCTTGATGGCCACCGTGTCTTGGCCTGACGGCCGCCAATCCGTGTCGCGCAAACTGTCCATGGCGCCGCTCATGCAACCCTGGACCAGCCATAAGACCGGCACGCGTTATCCGTTGGATTGGAAAATCTCCATTCCCGACCTGAAGATCGAACTCCTGGCCCAACCCAAAGTCCGCAACCAAGAGATGGTCCACGGACCGTTCCGCTATTGGGAAGGCCCACTCGAAGCCAGCGGCTCGATCCGCGGACGCGACGTCAAAGGCCACGGCTTCTTGGAAATGAACGGCGTTCCGTCCGGCCGTTCGCCTTTCGCGTTATTGAAACGCTTGGTGGCAAAACTGCGATAAGCCTGGACATCCGACCGACGATTAAATATCATGTTGCGCACCAAGGACGCCTAGCTCAGTTGGTTAGAGCATCTCGTTTACACCGAGAGGGTCGGGGGTTCGAGTCCCTCGGCGTCCACCATCGCGTTAAACGCGACCATCCCCCTTCGCGATAAGCTTCGGGGGATTTTTGTTTAGACCAAGAATTTAAAAAGCCGCCCCTTGGTGGGGGCGGCGAGAAGAGAGTTCAATAATCCAATAGGTCCCGCCTGATCATTTCCAATCCCTGGTTGTGCAGGGTTTGGACGCGATGCGGACTGGTCATGAGGATGTTGTCCGCGATATTCTGGCACGAGTGCTCCTCGCCCTCTTCGAAGCCGTAACGCAACCTGACTATCCAAAGCTCGAGGTCTTCGTCCTGTTCTTGGGCCAAGATTTCGCGCACGCGGCGGATTTGGCGCACCAAGTCCACTACTTCCTCCAACCCGTCCTCGCCGTCCGGCCTCTCCCCCAGCGCGAACCACATCTCACGGAAACGTTCGCACTCGTTCTCGTTCGAGGGCGGCCCGGAAGCGGTGGCTTCGCGCACGGCCAAACGATCGTGTTCGCAATCGTCATGGCAACACCTGTCGGCCAAAAGCAGGTTGGCCGCGCCCTCGGGGAACAGGCGCGACAGCATCTTGAGGTACATGGCCGACACCGGCCGATAGCCCAAATGCCGCATCAGATGGTCGGCCCGGCCCGTAAACAGCTCGTGCCTAAAGAGCAGGTTGCGGAAACGGTTGAACGAAAGCGGCTGCCGCGGATCGTATTCCGGATGCGACATGAGCACTGTCCGGGCTTGCGCGTCGTCCTTCCGGTCGAGCAGCGGCTTCTCCACGCGGTGCACCAGCAGGATACGCGATTTGAGCTCCACCTCCTTGACCGGATGCGCGCGCGGATGGCGTTCGAGTTTGTGGACTTCGTAATGGCCGTGGCTGGTCGGTTTGGCGCCCAACAGGTCACCGGCTTCGTACTCCTCCAAATCCGGCGCGAGCAGCTCCATGGGCATGATGGGCGGCTTGACCAGGTCGCGCGGCACGATCATGAAGATGCGTGCCTCGGAATCGCCGTCACGGGTCAACACGCGGCAAAACTTTTGCGTGGACTTGACCATGGAAACCGAAGGCGCCAAATCGATGAGCAGCTTGCAATGCGGCGAATCCCAACCTTCGACCAAGACGTTGACCGAAACCAAGGTGTCGATCACGTCCTTCTCGAAGCATTCGAGCAGCCGTTCGCGTCCCGGCGTCTCGCCCAAGATGAGCGCGGGCGCGGGCGCGATGCGCGGCCGGTGCGTTTGCAGGTATTTGACCAGGTCGTACGCCTGTTGCCGCGAGGCGCAGGTGATGAGCGCCGGGGTGCGCCGGTTTTCCTCGTTGTAACGGAAATCCTCCACGGCCTTGAAGAATGGCGCGCCCGACATGAGGCGCCCCAGCGTCTCTTCCTGGTAATCGCCTTTTTCGATTTGGATGACCGAGCCGTCCGCGTCCACCTCCGCGACCCACACCCTGAGCGGCGCGAGCAGTTCCATGCCGATGGCCTCTTGGAGCGAGAGCTCGTGGACGAGCGCGGGAAAAAACCTGGCCAAAGCACGGCACGCGTCGTAATTGGGCGTGGCCGTCAGTGCCAACCGCACGGCCATGGGGTCGAAGGCGCACTTGAGGTAATCCAAGCGGAATTGCGTCATGGCGTGATGCGCCTCGTCCGCGATGACCAAGCCGGAACCGGCGATGGCCGGCGGCACGCAACCCGCCCGATGGCGGCGATTCATCATTTCATACGTGGTCACGTTCACGCCGAACGGCACGACTTCTTCGTATTCTCCCGTGAACCGGCCTACCAACACCTGGGGCAGCTGCTCGCGCAAACTGCGGCAAGCCTGCTCCACCAGCGTAAGCGTATTGGTTATGAACGTGGTCGTAAGCCCGGTGCGGGCGATGAGGTACCCGGCAATCACGGTCTTGCCCGTGCGGGGCGGAAGGATGATGCGGCCGTAATTGGAGAAGTCTTCGGCCTTGACCGAACACTCCCGCAAAAAATCGGCCAAATCTTCGAACACGCCCGTTTGGATGGGGCGCAATTCGCGCGTGGACCGCAACACGTCCTGGGTCACCGAGTCGTCCAAGCGCATGGTCGCGCTGATGAGGCGGCTGGCCATGGGCGCGTCGATCTGGTCCGGCAAAAGGCGCACTTCGCAAGCCGTGGCGCCGCCTCCAGGACGGTCGCCGTCAAGGTGTTTTAGGGCCATTTTTCACCTGTGTTTTTTCAAAGAGCGCGTCTCGTTTGACTGCCGGCTGACCGTTCAGCTAACAACAAAAAAACCATTTTGTCAAACGTATCCCGCACGGCTGCGTGACACAAGAAACAGGCGGTTGGCCTTGATTAAATGCATCGGATTGGGCAAGGTTGTGCGGCTCGCAAGCTTCGCGTTCCTTCTCACCAACCCCTTCCGGGGTCAAGGCGGACAAGCCATGAACGAACAGGAAATCCTGGGCATGCTCGGCAAAGTCGGCGCGGTCATCACCAACAGCCATGTGGTTTACACCTCGGGCAAGCACGGTTCGGCCTACGTCAACAAAGACGCGGTCTATCCGTACACGGCCATCACTTCGCGTTTGTGCCGCAACATCGCCAAACGTTTTTTGGACGAACAGGTGGAAGCCGTGATCGCGCCGGCCATCGGCGGCGTGATCCTGGCGCAATGGACCGCATATCGCCTCTACAAATTCCGCATGCGCGAAGTCCTGGCATTGTATGCGGAAAAGGCGGATGACGCGTTCGTCATCAAACGCGGCTACGACAAGCTTATCGCCGGCAAACGCGCGCTCGTGGTCGAGGACGTGCTGACCACGGGCGGTTCGGTCAAAAAAGTCGTGGACGCCGCGCGCCAGGCCGGCGCTTTGGTGGTGGGCGTGGGCGCGCTCTGCAACCGCGGCGGGCTCACGGCCCAAACCCTGGGCGTAGCGCGCCTCGAAGCCCTGGTCAGCGTCAAGCTCGACGCCTGGGACGCGGCCGATTGCCCGCTTTGCGCGCGCAACGTGCCCATCAACGCCAGCGTGGGCAAAGGCCGCGAATTCCTGGAACGGCAACAAAGACCTCAGACGTGACGGTCCGCATCGGGCCGTTT